>JALOQZ010000391.1 GCA_025459245.1 Pirellula sp. | reverse complement strand
CGGCTTGAGCTTACCTTTGGCGTTCTCTTTCTCGATTTCGACCTCGACGGTCGGCTAGATATTTTCCAAGCTAACGGGCATTTGGAAGAAGACATCGCTCGAGTTCAATCCAGCCAGCGATATGAACAACCTCCGCAGCTGTTCTGGAACGCGGGTGCACAGTTCAGCACCGAGTTCATTAAATGCCGCGAAGAAGAGACGGGTCCCGATCTCCATAAGCCGATGGTCGGTCGTGGAGCCGCCTATGCGGATATCGATGGCGATGGCGACTTGGACGTCCTCATCTCAGGATGCGGTCAGAAGGCCCGGCTGCTTCGAAACGACCAGAAGGTCGGCAATCACTGGCTTCGAGTGCAATTGGTCGGTAAAAAGTCGAACCGCGATGGAATCGGAGCTACGGTTGAAATCCGTACTGGTGATGAACGCCAGATTCGGCGCGTGAGTCCGACCCGAAGCTATCTATCGCAAGTGGAATTACCGGTCACGTTTGGTTTGGGGGCAAAGACAGAAGTCGATCGCCTTACAGTCACTTGGCCGGACGGTTCTGTCCAGGAAGTGCTTCGTCCAGCTATCGACAAGCTTCTCGTCATCGAGCAGACAGCAAACTAAGTTCACCGCCCAGAACGTACTGCGTAGCTTTTCAACCAAACGTCCCCTCGATCCGGGAAACGCCCCAAAACCCAACTTGGCGTCTGCTGTAAGATTTCCATCTCAGCACCTTCTGGTAAGGGTTTGCTCCCAACCTCCGAGGAGCTTTCGCTCATTCCCCTATACGCTTTGGTTTCGCGAACGACAACACCCTGCACCGACGCTAATCGATTGGGAGATTGAACGAAGGTATCGATCGACAAGAAGGCACCGATGAAGGAGACGAGGATCGCGATCGCTAGTATCGTTCTTTGCGATGCGAGGAGCCCCCAACAGAGGAGTGGACCTGCAATGAACAAAAATGCAGCCGCTGCGATGCGCTTCCAATACCAATCGAGGGGAAGACTCCAAAGAAAACGCGATGCCAACCGATCGGCAGGACGGTCGCTTACCTTGGACGATTCACGTGCGGTTTGAAGATTGCGAGAAATGGCTTGATCGTTGGGGGAAATGAGATTGGCGATTTTATACGCATGAATAGCGCGACCGATATCATCGGCCCGAAACCAAGCGTTTCCCTGGTGGAAATAGGCATTCGCATCGGGCTCTCCTTCGCGGCATCGACTTTCCATCTCCTTTGCAATCGATTCCTTCTCCGATGGGCTCGAAGACTGCGAAAGCCTCGCAATGAGTTGCTCCCAGGACTCAGTATGTTCCTCGGTCGACGCTACGGATGGGCTAGTAATTGAGATGAGTATCAGGATGGAAAGCAAAGACAATCGAGCTAGGCTGCGTCGCGGGTTGGGATCATGGAGTCTGCGATGTTGTAACAGCAATTGTTGGAGTTCTACCGCAGATTTGATGAGGGAACGTTTGTCTTCAGTTGTTCCAGAGCTAAAACGACATTCATCGAGCTTACCGAGAATAGAGCGAAGTCTCTCTACGCTTTCCTCGTCTATACCGCGATCCCGCGCTCGTTGAAGGATATCGAGGGCAGTCATGCCCTCGCATGAACGGTCATCTGGGCCTGCCAGAATTTCTGCGAACTGTCGCTGAACATGCCTGCAAGCTGTATCGACTTCCCCCCGTTTCCAAGCTTCTTCTGCGTTGCGCATACCGATTTGAACTTGAGTTCCTAGATCGGCTTGACGCATCGCAGCTTTCGCTCGAGACGTAGAGCGAATCTTGGAGAAACCTAAAACAAGGAAAGAGGCAAGCCAGCTTAAACCGACAGCAGAAACTAGATACTCGGGGCGAAAAAAAGATGGAGAGACCGGATGAGATTGCGACGTACCGAGGACGATGTCTTTCGGGTCATCGCTTGGTTTCACATTCGTGTCCGGAGGGGTTGGCGACGTATTCGTCACGCTCACCACCGTCCCTTCTTCCACTTGGATTGTCATCGGATTCCCCGTAATCTCAACAAACTTCTCCGCTTTGGGATCGAAGGATTGAAAAGTGAACGGAGGAAGCGTATCGATGACTTTCTTTGGACGAATCGAATAGGCGAAGACTTTCTTCGTACCCTCAGTCTGTCCGATTGGCGCGTCGTCGATGATCTCAAACGAGTCTGAGAGCGTAGGATTGCTTGACAAACTCGGCGCAAAGACAGGCTCGAGACTCGCATCGTCCGATTCGATGGTAAGGGTCAGAGTGAGCGGATCCCCCACACGGCACTTGTTCGGTGTTATCGAGGTGGAAAGGACATAGTCACCGATCCCACCAAAGTAGTTGCTGGGACGAGGCGTAGGCACCTCGACGACCTCGACGTTCGCCGTCGCCGCTACGGAAGCAATTTGTTTTGCGAGCAGCTTTTCACCGTCGCGTCCGACAGCGAAGGTTCCCTTCACCATCGCAGGTCCGAAGGAATAGGAGCCAGGTTTGTCAGCCTGCAGTGACTTTGTGATCTCGTAAACGAAGTATTCATACTCTTCGCCACTACCAACAACCTTGGTCGTCTTACCCGTCAATAAATCGAAAAGTGCAGCCTTGGGCCCCTCGAAGAGAAAAGCGCTTGAGGTGCGAATTCCATTGATGGTAAATCCATAATTGCGGTCGGAAAGCAGGGTTTGTAACCATTGATTCTGATCTACTCCTCGCATCCCATCAGGAGTCTCTACCCAAGGAATACTGAGTCTCGGCGGTCGACCGGCAAGCGGCCGAATTGGATCTCCTTCCCAATCAGGAATACTCCTCACGAGAATGCGTAGAGTCACTTCGAATCGTTCGGTCGGGTAAACTCGCTCTTTGGATACTTCTGTCTCCAGAAATACGAAGTCTTGTGGCTCAGGTTCCAACACTCGTATCTCAATAGGTTCGCTTGTATATCGCTTACCTCCGTACTCCACTGAGATGGAAGGAATCGTGAGGATCCCTTTTTGTTTGGGTGTCAATTGGTAATCGCAATCAACTCGGTAAAGATTGCGTTGCATAAGCCGACCGTTGATGAATGTCGTGGACGATTGCGACATGGGACTTTCACCAATCAATTCGACGGTGAAATCGCGTTGGAGCATCTCGAGCTTAGGCGCAGCAACACCCTCCATATTATTGAGAGACAATCGCAATCGAAGAGACTCCCCCACGAATAGCTCCTGCGTGTCGGTATCGACCCCAATGCTGGGCTGCTCTTG
>JALOQZ010000007.1 GCA_025459245.1 Pirellula sp. | reverse complement strand
ACTGATGTTTATGACAGCGGGCTTATGTCACAAGATTGGGACTTGAACAAGTTCGCTCCTTCTTGGAATACTCGTTCGGTCAAGAGTGTCCAAACTTCTCTCACAGCAACCTAGCGTGAAACAACAGGCTTCGATGTTTATGGCCTTCAGCCAACAGAAGTTAATGGCCTTCAGCCAACCTAACTCGTACGACCTCCGTTTGCGAGAGTCGGTCTTCCAATCTGGAAGAACGGAGACCGCGAGACAAATTGGTGTGCCTCGATCTACCATCCATGGCTGGACCAAAGCTCGACCTCGACCGGTTGAGATGTTTACTGAAAAAGGTGACTATATCGAGAGCAGGATAAGAGCGGTTATGTCCTTCATTCCCAAGGCATGGAAACTTGTAGCCGGTGATTGAGCGTAAGCGATATCACCGGTCTATCGCAAATGGATTTCGCATCCTGGCAAGGATGCCAGCTGCACCCAGAATCGCTTTCATCCCTCTCGGGATAGAAGGCTTCTAGTGTAACCAACCCGGGGTGGCGCTAGCTTACCCCGGGCTAATAGCTGAAGTCCTTTAAGGACAAATCGTTTAACAGTCAGCCAATAAGCGTACACGCTCTGCCGAAGGTGGAGCAGAGAAAACGATGTCTCCGATACGATGCGGTTTGAGTTCCCAAGTTCTGCACACCAAGCATTCGTCTTCTGCTTCTACCGAACTGGAACCCTCATTAGAATGGGGGGATGAATGTAATTTATCTGGATAATCATGCGACGACGCGCGTCGATCCTCGCGTCGTTGAGGCCATGATCCCTTGGTTTGATACTTGGTATGCAAACCCAGGTAGCACGACGCATGAGCCTGGACGTTTGGCCAAGGAAGCGATCGACCAAGCACTCGCTCGAATTGCAGGATTCTTTCATGCGGAGCCGGACGAGCTAATCGTTACAAGCGGGGCCACCGAGAGCAACAATCTGGCGGTTTTCGGCGTATGCCTTCATCCTCGGCAAAAGCGAAGAAAAGTGATTTCGGTCGCTACCGAACACCAAGCCATGTTGGGGCCTCTTCAAAAGATCCAGAAGGCGGGTTTTGATGTAAAACTTTTGCCTGTGCAATCTCAAAACCATTGCGTTCCCGGCCAAATCGATTTGCAACAAGTCGCAGAGGAAATCGATTCCGACACCGCCCTCGTAAGTGTCATGCTGGCCAACAACGAAATTGGCGTTCTGCAGCCCATTCGCGAGATTGCGAAGCTTTGTGCCCAGCACGAAGTCCTGTTCCACACCGATGCAACGCAAGCCGTTGGGCGAATACCGGTCGACCTCGATAGCCTCGGAGTCGATTTGTTGAGTTATTCGGCCCACAAGGTTTACGGTCCCAAGGGGATCGGCGGGTTGCTGATCCGAGGCCAGAACGGTCCGATGCGGCTGGCTCCTCAAATCGTCGGGGGTGGCCAGCAATCGAATTTGCGATCTGGGACCCTGGCGAGTTCCTCCATTATTGGGATGTCCAAAGCCTTGGAAATCGCACGAGAGTCACAGATGCAGGAATCCGTTTTGCACGGGCTTTGGCGAAACCGACTTTGGGATTTGCTCTCCGCAGCAATCCCCGGGTTGCAACGGAACGGACCGGACGAGCAACATCGGTTGCCAGGAAACTTGAACGTGTGTTTTCCCAAGGTAGAAGGCCAATCGCTCATGTTGGAGGCCAAAGGAATTGCCGTGAGCAGCGGCAGCGCCTGCACCTCCGCCAATCCTGAAACCAGCCACGTTTTACGGGCTATCGGTCGAACGGACGACGAGGCGAGAGCGAGCATTCGATTTGGGATTGGGCGTTTTAACTCCGAGCACGAAATCGAGATCGCTGCGGGACAGTTGATCGACGCCTACCACAAACTGACTTCATTTGTCGCTTGACCCTCCCCGCGGCCCGATCGACAATGCCTCGTTCGCACCTCGCGATTCGAGAATCGTTTTTCCCTCCAACACTCCAATCTCGCATGAGCCTAGCTCCTTCGTCGACCTCGCAATCTTCTACCGAAGTTGCCACGAAACAAGTTCCGGATCTCTCGGGTCGTTTCGGCGATTTCGGGGGGCGATTTGTACCGGAAACGCTAACGCGTGCACTGGAGGAGCTGACTCTCGAGTACGATCGAGCGAAGAAAGACCCCGACTTCCAAGCGGAATTGAACGAGCTGCTGCACACGTTCGTTGGCCGGCCATCCCCTCTCTACCACGCCAAACGCTTGAGCAAGCAGATGGGCGGAGCCCAGATTTGGCTCAAACGAGAGGATTTGAATCACACTGGAGCTCACAAGATCAACAACACGCTTGGCCAGGCATTGTTGACGCTTCGAATGAAAAAGACGCGAGTCATCGCAGAGACCGGAGCCGGGCAGCATGGAGTCGCGTCCGCGACAGCGTGTGCTCACTTTGGGTTGCCCTGCGTGGTTTACATGGGTGCCGAAGACGTCCGTCGTCAAAAGCCAAATGTGTTCAGCATGCGGCTGATGGGTGCAGAGGTTCGACCTGTGGAAAGCGGTTCGAAGACATTGCGAGACGCTGTGAATGAAGCCATGCGAGATTGGATGGCTTCGGTCGAGCACACCCATTACATCATTGGCTCGGTAATTGGACCGCATCCGTTCCCGATGATGGTTCGAGATTTTCAAAGCGTTATCGGACGCGAGTGTCGCGAACAATGTCTCACCTCGATCGGTCGATTGCCCGATACGATCGTGGCATGCGTCGGTGGAGGAAGCAACGCTGCGGGTATGTTTTATCCGTTTGTCGAGGACCGATCGGTTCGAATGATCGGTGTGGAAGCAGGCGGCCGTGGACCGAGCGCGGGAGAGCATGCTTCGCCGCTCACTTTCGGAAGCCCTGGGGTTCTGCATGGATCCTATAGCTACGTCATGCAAGACGACGACGGTCAGACCAGCGACGTTCATTCGATTTCTGCGGGGCTGGATTACCCAGGTGTTGGTCCAGAGCATAGCTACTGGAAAGACACGCATCGCGTGGAGTACACCTCGTGCCGCGACGACGAAGCATTGGGGGCATTCGATTATTTGGCGAGAAACGAGGGGATCCTCTGTGCTCTTGAAACGTGCCATGCCGTTGCGAAAGCGGTGGAGATTGCCAAGGGAATGTCGCCTGACCAGCATCTCGTCATTTGCTTGTCCGGTCGAGGGGACAAAGACGCCGCTGAGCTGGCTCGACTTCGCGGCCAACAGTGGTAAGCTGTCGCGTTCATCCCTTGGATAGGAATTCTCTCACTACTCCCCTGCTCTTGTCTGGAAAGCCGACTTGCTATGACCGCTATCGATGACCTGTTTGCCAAGCTCCGCGGCGAGGGACGCAAGGCATTCATGCCGTTTATCACCGCGGGCGACCCCGACATGGCGTTTACTTGCCAAGTCATCGAGCTTCTTCATCGGCTCGGATGTTCTATGGCAGAAGTTGGGATTCCGTATAGCGACCCGATTGCAGACGGTCCTGTGATTCAAGCCTCCTACACACGAGCGCTCGGCAAGAAGCTCAAGCTGCAGCAGATTTTCGATGGGATATCAGGAGTGGCGCCGAAAGTGTCGATGCCCCTCGTGTCGATGGTGAGCTACGCCATCATCCACCGTATTGGACCAGAGAAATACATCGATGCGGCCAAGGGGGCGGGATTTGCCGGAGCCATTGTCCCAGACTTGCTTGTCGAAGAAAGCGATGCGTTGTCCCGAATCTGCCGCCAAAAGGACTTCAATCTCATTCAGCTTGTTACACCCACCACTCCACGCGAGAGAGCCTTGAAGATCGCCGAGCAATCGACCGGCTTTCTGTACTTCGTCAGCGTCACCGGCATTACAGGAGAGCGAACGGAACTGCCCACCGATCTTGTTGATCGCGTTGCATGGTTACGAGAGCGAACGACACTCCCCATTTGCATCGGCTTTGGTATCTCCAAACCGGAGCATGTGAAGCTCTTAGCGCCGGTGAGCGATGGAGTGATCGTCGGTTCCGCGATTGTAAGGATGATGGAGAACGCAGCCACCGATCAAGCTGGAGCGTTGGCTAAAATCGAATCTTTGGTCAAGTCCTTAATGGCCGCCCTCTAGGGGGAATGTCCCCTCTCGAATGCCAGTAATTCGCTGTCTGCAGTTGGAGGGGCTGATTACGATTGGGTTCCGCCGATCCAGTTGCGGAGCAAAGTGGCTGCGGCGTCTGGGTTTTCTCTTACCATATTGGTGAGGTTGCTCTTCAAATCGCCGCCTGTAGTTTTGAATGTGGGCGGCTCGCCGGATTCTGAACCATCTGATGCACCTGAGGCGGCATCTTCGTCCTCACCGGTCAGGCTGGTCAAGTTGAGATCAATGGCATCGTCGATTGGAATATCAAATCCGTTCTCAAAGGGACGGTTGTCGGTCGCTGGAACTGTTTTCGCGAAGCTTCGCATCGAGACAATCGCAGCAAGAGCGACAGCAGCCAGCATGAGAGATTGCCAAGACTGCTGCAACCAGTCTAAGGCTTGCGTCATAATCGAAGGGCCTGCGATTTCTTCGCCGGGAAAATCGACGTAGTGGCTCACCGTGATGTTGGGCACTTTGTCTTCGCCTGCGGTGGAGGATTGGACGATGGCAGTCAGCACACTCTTCACGTTTGCTTCCACTTTTTGTTTTACAGTGGCCAAAGTCGCTTCATCGAATGGGGGGGCGTCCTCCGATTTCTTGTCCGGATTGAGTTGAAGCCACTCCCCTAAATAGGCGGTGCGATAGTAGGAAAAGGGTAGTAGCACAGAGAATGAAACTTGTTTGGTCTGCAGTCCTGCCTCGCGGATTGTCGAGAGGGTACTCCCGACGACTTGCTTCGTGCTTTCGGTCGACTCCTTTTCTTTGTTGATTTGTTCCGGAGTGGGGCTGATCGAGGCGCTGCGATTGGCCAGAGCGTTTGGTTCGGTTCCGGGTCTACCTCCCGGTCCCATCTTTTGTAGATCGGCATCCCGTTTGGTCGTGCTCGATTGCACGGTGGTCGGTTTCGGATCGTATTTGATATTGCTCGTTTCTTTGCCCAGCGTGGGGTCGATCTCCACATTGACTTCGATTCGGACGTTTCCGTAATCGGTGAGCAGTTGTTGCGCGCGGCGTTTCAAGTCCTGTTCTTGCTGCTTCTTGATTTGGTAGTAGCGTTCTTGTTCCAGAACCAATGGGTCATCTTCCCCCATGCGAGTTTGGCCCGTGCTAAGGTCTAGCAGCGCGATGTCCGCAGCCCCCAGTCCTGCAATCGATTTTTGCACATATTGCATGATGCTCCGCGACTGATCGTTTGACAGAGGATTGTTATGCCGTGGAAGAATCGCAATCGAGGCAACTTTGGGACGTTTCGATGAAAAGCCCTCTCGCTTTTCGTCGAATGTCACAAAGGCTTTGTGAACAAAAGGCATCGTTTCCAGCGACCGAGCGATCGAGCCCAGTTTGGCCGATAGTTGTTTCGCTTCGGTGGTGCGAGTGGACTCGAGGAAGTTGCTCTCTTTCAAGGCTTCGTCCATCTGCGAATGAAGTCCGCCGAGGAGGACATTGGAATCGGCGACTGCTTTGAGGAAGTCGGTTTTATGGATTGCGGGAATCCGGACTCGATTCCCGACGCGTTCCCAACCCTTTAAACCTGCTGTGCCAAACGCGATATCGAATCGGCTTAATTGTTCTTCGCTAAAAGTCTCGCCATCGAACAGAAAGGTAGTTTCACCGCTGCCTGAGCTGTAATTCGTCGCGAGCATGCCGGCGCTGGCTGCGATCGCCGCGACCAAGAGAACGGCGAGAACACGAGCTTGGGGCGTCATACCTGCAAACAAGGTTTGCAGTTGTTGCGTGAGCTTGGTGAGTTGGTTCATGTTCTAGGTTTCTTAGGTTTTCAACGAATCGACGATGTACAAAATCGGAGGCGTAGATTTGGGTGGCGTTTCGAGAGTCGCGAGACTCAAACGCGAATGGAGTTGAGTTCTTCGTAGGCTTGCATCAGTTTGTTGCGAATCTGAACTAGCAATCGAAAGGACATGTCCGCCTTTTGAACGCTGGTAAATACTTCCGCTTGGTTGACATCTTCCCCGGCGAGAAGCTGTTCCATGAGGTCTTGCGAGTCCATTTGCATGGAGTTCACACGGCCGATTCCATCGGTGAGCAAGGAGGCGAAGGGAGACTCTTCCTCGGGCTGATCGTCGATTACCTTTTGACGCGAGGCGATCTGATCCAGCATTTGCTGAACTCGATCTTGGTGGTGAGAAAAGAGTTCGTGGCCTCGAAGTTGCATGATGAAGCCTAGGTACCTACGCCAGGATGCTCAGGGTTTGGCGCGACATACCTTTGGTGACTTCGATCACCCCAACGTTGGCCTCATAGGCCCGCGAGGCTTCGAGTGCATCGACAAACTGCTCGTTCATATCGATGTTTGGATATGCGACATAACCCTTCCACTTCCCTTCAGTGATTGCCAGCGGGTGATCGGGCTGATAGCGGTATTTCGGTTCCGACTGGTCGATCTCCACCTTGTCGATCTTTACCCCTGCGGCCCCTCCTTCCGCTTGGGCTTCGTCCGTTTTGAAGACGACAAAGCGTGGTTGATACGGTTTGTTCTCTCCGGCCTCGTTTTTCAGGGTGGACATATTCGCAATGTTGCCGGAGATGGTGTTCAAGCGGACTCGCTGTGCCACCAAAGCGCTTGTGCTGATATCCAGGGGAGAAATCATGTCGGCCTCCTGCCAAATGTTCCAAATCAAGGCGGAATCGCTCCCCTTCGGCTCGGTCGCTGGCTTGAAGGGGGCGGATGCCGGTGCAAAGCGCACCGGTTTGTTCGACCTTTAGCAAATCCCGGAAAAATTTCCAAGATGCCTTCTGGAAGCGTGGTAAATTGGGGAGACTGCGGAAAAAGAGAGGTTGCATCTAGGTATGACAGAACAAGAATTTTTGCTCCATCATCAGCTCACGCGGAATCCGTTTTCCGATGAGGACGCCCAAACCGACGCTGTTTTTCGGGACTTCTGCATCTCCGGAATCTTCCATCCCTCGTGGAGCAAAGTTGTCGGAGACGCGAGCCAACCTGCGACTTCTATTGTTTTCGGACCAAAGGGTTCGGGGAAGACCGCCATCCGGTTGCAGTTAAAGAAGCATATCGCCAGCCATAACGAAAAGAATCCTGGCTCGAAGGTCTATCTCGTCGAGTTGGATGACTTCAACGCCTACCTGGGACCTTTTCAGCAGCGCTTCTCGAAACGCGTTCAGACGCATCCGGAAAAGGTTCTTCAGGGGCTTCATCTATGGGATCACATGGACGCGATTCTCTCGGAAGCGATGACTCCATTGGTCGATCAGATTCTAGGGGTTCAGTCCTCCGTTCGGCCTGTCGAGCATAACTTGGCAACCGAAAAGCTCGCATCGCTCGACCGAGGTCAGAAGCGAGACCTTTTGCTCTTGGCTTCGATCTATGACCGCTCTTCCGTCGGTACTCACATCGATCGCATCGGTCGCCTCCGTTCCAAGTTGCGTTTCTACTCCCTCTCGACTTGGTTTCCATTATTGCTGGGAATCTTGGGAACTTTGATGGTGATCGGGCTTGGAATATTCTTGGTCCAAACCGAGGTGCTCCAGCTCAAGCGGATGTTGTGGTTTATCCCGATCGGGTTAGCCATCGCTTGGAGTTTGTATGCCATTCGTTGGTTCCGGTACTTCCGAATTGCACGGCGAATCGTGCGCAATCTACGAGTCATTCCTCGCGACTCGGGACAGCTCCGCGGCTTGATGATGCGGTTTTCGTCCAAGGAGCTCGATGAGCAGCCCTTGCCAGTATCGAACCGTTCCGACGATCGATACGCGCTATTGGAAAAGTTGCAATTGCTTTTGCGATCGCTTGGCTATCCGGGGATGATTGTCATTGTCGATCGAGTGGACGAGCCCGACTTGGTCAATGGTTTGGCGGAGCGGATGAAGCTGCTTGTTTGGCCGCTGTTGGATAACAAGCTACTGAAGCATGATCATTTTGGAATCAAGATGTTGCTGCCGAGCGAGCTGCAGTATTTCGTCGATCGCGAAACGCGAGAGTTCCACGAACGAGCCAGGTTGGATAAGCAAAATGTGGTACCTTCGTTCGATTGGACCGGCGAGGCCCTCTACGACTTGCTCGCTGCTCGAATGAAGGCTTGTGCAAACACCCCTATTCCTGTCAGCCCCCGTTCGTTATTCGAAAGCGGACTGAGTGAGGCGCGGATGGTCGCGGCCTTTCAGTCGCTGGGGACTCCCCGCAATCTTTTCCGGTTCATGTATCGACTCATTACAGAGCATTGCAAAAGACATCGTTCCGAAACGCCCCAGTTTCAGATATCAGTCGAGCTGTTTGAGGCAACGCTGGCATTGGCGATTTCCGAAGATAAACGGACATCCAGCTAAGATTCGATCCAGTGGAGCGAAGTCTCGTTATCGGGTATCCTGGAGTTCGATTCGGCAGGACCGGATAACATGTTCTTTGCCCTTCCAAGCCCTTGGACGAAACCCTCCGCATGAACGATGAACCTGACGATGACTCCGAATTGGAGTTGGATCGAGCGCTGCTCGAGTTCATGCGCCGTTACGACGTCGGGAATCCGGAGGATCGTGCGACCTTCCTCCAGCGATACCCGCAGTACGCGAACCGGTTAAGTGAATTGTTGGATACGGCCGATTGGATCGAATCGATGGCTGGTCCGATGCTTGCCCAAGCCGACGAGAGCGGCCGAGGCGTGAGCGGTCCCAACAAGCCAGAAGGGCAAGAGTTGTCGGGGCCTGAATCCTCGGCCGATCCCAATGCGGTCACTATTCCCGTTGGACGAACCGGCGCGGGGGAAGGGAGGTCCTTGTCGCCCGACGAATCGACATTGCCTCCCCCCGTTCGATCGATCACTCGGCAAGGAAGTTTTTCTGCGCTACCGAATTTGGACAATACCCAAGCGACGCTTCCGTGCCGCTTCGGCGATTACGTGTTGGAGAAGGTGTTAGGTCGCGGTGGCATGGGGGTCGTTTACTTGGCGACCCAGTCCAACCTGAATCGTCAAGTCGCCGTGAAGATGATTCGCTCGGGGGCTTTGGCGAGCGACGATGAAGTCATTCGCTTTTACGCGGAAGCTCGCAGTGCTGGCAGTTTGATGCATCCAGCCATCATTACTATCTACCATTGTGGTGAGCACGAAGGACATCATTTCTTTTCGATGGACTACGTCCCAGGTACCGACTTGGCAAAAAAGCTGAGTGAAGGTCCGATGAACGTCCGGGAAGCGGTTCGGTATGTCCGAGATGTGGCGCGCGCGATCGACTATGCACACTCGCAAGGCGTCGTGCACCGGGACTTGAAACCCGCCAACGTCCTCATCACGCACGAAGATGAAGTTGTATTGACCGACTTTGGATTAGCCAAGCGAATCGGAGTCGATGAAGGATTGACGGCGACAGGCGCTGCCTTGGGGACACCGAGCTATATGTCTCCTGAGCAAGCTGCAGGGAAGAGCGAGGATCAAGGTGCATCGACCGATGTTTATGCTATGGGGGCGATCCTGTATGCGTTGCTCGTTGGCAAGCCTCCATTTCAGGCGGAGACTGTCTTGCAGACGATGATGCAAGTCATGAATCGACCTGCCCCCAGTGTGCGTCTATCCAGACCCGATGTTCATCCCGATCTGGATACAATTGTCATGAAGTGTTTGGAAAAATCGCCGTCGAGACGATATGCCACCGCTCGCGAATTAGCGGACGATTTAGAACGCTTCTACCAAGGCTCACCGATTTCGGCTCGACCCCCTTCGGTATGGAGGCAAGCTAAATATTGGCTTTCCAACGTCCCTATCGTCGCGGCTCTTTCCGGCACTCGAAATATGGAGCCGACGCGGTCCCAAAGGTTGGCGCAAAATGTGGTCCTCTTTATGTTGCTCGCAGGGCTCGTGTTTTGGCTAGTTGGACCGCGCATGGTCGAGGTTGTTCGTGACAACACTCTTCCCCGAAGAGTCACTATCGCGTCAGGTTCACCGGGAGGCATGTACTTTCAAATCGCAGGCCAAATTTCATCCGAGATCGAACGGGAAACTGGGTTGCACCCCAATGTGATTCCTACCAATGGGTCGCTGGATAATCTAAAGCAACTGCAGGAGAGCAAGGTCCACTTGGCGATTATGCAAGAGTCTGCGGTTCGGTCCGATCAAGTGGCAGTGGTAGCTCCCTTGTTTTATGAAGCGGTTCATATTCTGGTCCGTAAAGAGCTTGGAATTAAGCAGATCGAGGAGATTGTTTCGAAGCGTGTCATGCTTGGCTCGAGAGCGTCAGGGACCCGTCAAGCGGCAACGCGTTTACTCTCCCATTTCAAAATCGATGTCGACGAGCTCCAAATCATCGATGGCGATTGGTTTCAAGATGAATTGCGCAAACAGGCGGACGTCGTTTTGGTGGTGGTAAAAGTCGGCCAGCAGGGGGTACGAGGCATGCTGCAGGCGGAAGGATTCGAAATGTTACCGATCAGCAACGCTGCGATGCTCGCGCTCGAGGAGCCTATGTTCCGCCCCTACGAAATTTCGATGAAGGATTACGGGCTCGAGACGCTCGGATCGGTGCAGACACTTGCTACGACCGCTTTGCTGGTCGTGCGCAGAGATGCTCCTTCGCGATTGGTGAGCAAATCGTTGCAAGCCATTTACCACCAGAGCCCTACTGGAGCGAGCATCAGTGGACTTATTCCGTTGGAGCTTGCGGCGAATTGGCAAGGCTTGCCGTACCATGAAGCGGCTCGTCGTTTCTACCAACAATACGAACGTTGATACCCAATACGAACGGGATCGCGCTATGCCGAGAAAACCGAGAGAACGATGGTACAGTTTGGATAGTCAAGCTAAGTCGCGATCGATCGCGTACGAAAAATCGACAGGTACGCGGCGTTTGGTTTCGTTGGCCATGCTATTAGCTCTCGTTGTGATTTTGATTCAGCGTGCCTCGGATGTGAATCAAATCGAAAAAGTTGGTAGAGCGGTTGGATTGTTTCCTGCATCAGCAATCCAAACGACAGAAGCCAATGCCCACGCCTTGACTTCGTTCGAAGAGCAGGAACTACAAGATGCCGCTTCTGCGGAACGATTGATTGAATTTGAGTTTTTGAGATTAAAGAGCGCGAACAAATCATTTCAGTCACGTATAGAGATGTGGAGTGAGTTATTAAAGCCTGCATCGGATCAAACTGTCGAATTGCTTGCAGCGGTTCACTTTAGTAGTTCTGGTGTCGATACAAAAACGGATACGAAGTCCATCGCTGCAGAACAAGCGAACGCGCCCGAGCAGGCTTGGCGGGATAGCAGTCTAGAGACCGTTCAAAGTTGGCTGCGATTGGCAACTGGCGAAGAGGATCCACAATCCGACGCCTCAAAAGGAGTGTATCGCGAGCTTGTGTCCGTCCTTGATGAAGATTCGGATCGGAAAATGGATGCAAGGGACTTTCTCCTCGCGCTGGACCACCGACTGTTGGCGGATTTTCAAGATAACAGCGTTTGGCGACCTTCCGAACAAATCGCGCTTTTGCGAACTGCAAGTCGCGCGCGACGGCTAGCCGAATTGTTGCGCAAAGAGGCTTGGTTGTGGAATGATGTGCCATCGATCCAGAGCTCGCAATTGATGTCTTCTTTCAGCGAATCGATTCGGGGGGTACCGATCAAGTTGCGAGGGACGGTTGGGAAGTTAGATGACCGCGATGGAAAAGTCGAAAGAGCGGGCTGGGATGTTTTCGAGTATGACGTGTTGTGGGTGAAACCAGACGATGCGAGCAGCCAACCGATCGCCGTTTTTAATCCCAAACAGCAGAATGAATCCGACCGAGAGTGGAAGGCCGGGGATACCATCGAAGTCATTGGGATGTATTGCAAGCGATTCGCTTATCAGTCTCAACGAGGCAGCGAAGTAGCACCCGCTTTGATCGCGGCAGGGCTGCGTACTTCGGATGAATCCGTCGTTGCACCATCGGGGCCTTACTCACGATGGCTTAGGAGCTTGCCCAGCATCCCCGTTTGGCAGCCGCCTAAGGATGTCGAAGCTCCCTACAAGGCGATCTTGGGCGCCGTGACGACATCGCTTCAGAACGCGAGCCAATCGAAAAGCCCTACCGACAGTCCGCTCACCCATGAAATAGGTTCGCTTCTCGTTGAGTCGCAACGACTGCAGAGTTTGGTAGATTCTCTGTTGGCCGGCCATTCGCCTTGGCGTGTTACCGAGGATGTCGAGATTGCCGAGCGATCGGGGATCGCCGTGAGCGCAGAAAGAATTGAACTAGCCTCCATCCCGAGGACGGATATTGAAACGACGAGTGGTTTAGGGGCATTGCTAAGATCCGATTTGAAATCTGTGTATCGTCTTCGGGTTGATCCCTTTCCGGCTCCAATTGCCTCTCGCGCGGGCGAGCAAGAAGATGCACCTACGCAAGGGCCGATGGAGGTTTATTGCAATCAGGTTCCAAGGGAGTGGCTGGTCGCATTCGATGGGAACGTTGCACAACTGCGGCAACCTGTTTCTTTGAGAGGCTTTTTGCTAAAGCGCAAGTCGGGCGAATCAAAAAGCGTAACGAGGTTCGTCACCGACCAATTGCTTTGGCGGCTACCTAAGTCGTGGTCTGCAGATTTGGAGAGTGCACGTGTCGAGTGGCAGCCACCGATTGCTCCGCCATCAAGGCATCTGTTAGAACAAGGATGGTCGCTCGAGCAGAAGCAGAATGTGTCGAGCTTGCAGCGTCCTCCCCGCGGGCTGTCTCCGACCGAGTTGCCCGCCCTTTTCTCTCTTTTGAAATTGCATAGCCAGGAAAATGCTGGATCCGGATTTCAAGACTTGGCTCGAGAAGAGTTGGCTAGTCTTTTGAAGCGGGCATTGCGAAATCAAAAGGAATTGGGGGATTCTACTTGCCTGCAACCGATCGAAACGACAGGTCGAATCGTTCGCATTTCCAAAATTGATGTCGATAGCCAGTCACAACGAGAGCTGCTTGGGCAAGACCATTATTTTCAGCTGGACTGCATGGTCGATATCGGAAATACCACCTTTGAGATACCAGCAGAGCGAGGTCCGATCGTCTATCGGCACGAGTATCCGGCAACGGGATTGGTTTTGGCACTGCCCGATTGGCTTTGGCTGGCAAAGTCACAGGATCGAGCTGGCACGATTGGCGATGAATTGACCGACACGGCTATCAGTTTTCCAAGATTCCGTTTTACATCCAAGGGGTGGCTTTATCGATTCTGGAGTTACAAGACCGAAGAGATGTCCGGAAGCTTGGGGCAACAGCATCGGCAAGTAGTCCCGTTGCTAGTGTTGCGCGATTTGTACACAGCTCCTGAGAATGCTCAACAATCCGATGCACCGAACCTGCCAAGTGCCTTAGGTTGGTTGCTCCCGCTCTTCGGAGTGGTCGCGATTTGGTTCTATGTTCGGCGCTACAGCAAGTCTCAATCGCGGCTGCGTCGACTTAAGCCGTAGGTTGCAAGCGAGCTTGCGAGGATCAGCATTAGCGCCAGCCCGGCGTCTTTGTTTTGTACACCGTAGTGCAAGAGTTCAAACATACGCATCGAGACAGGCGTCACGCTGGGTGGAAGAACTAGCAAATACGATTCCAGATTGGCAAAGCTCACAAAGAAAGCGGCCCCAACACCCATTGTGAGAGGACGAATCCAGGCTTGCCAATGGTTCGTCCAAGACGAACCGTCGAGAGATCGGAGTGGACGAAAGCGTTGTTCCCATCTCCAAGCGGCTGTCCAGAGGATGGCAAAGACAACAGGAGCGCACCGAGTTTGCAACGCGAGAATGGGGGGGGCGAGTGTGTCATTGCCGATCCAACCGATCCAGCCGCTTTGATCGACCAATGACTTTTGGATGCACCAATTGACAAGTGGCCCGGGGAGAGCGAAACAAAACGTGAACAAGGCGATCATGGCCGCGCTGCGATGGAGCAGGAAGCGAGTTGAACCGCTAAATACAATTGTCGTTCCTGCGAATGCTAGGAGGAGTGCGAGTAACGTTGAATAGCCACTGATGGCCAAACTCCATTGCAGTTCAGGGCGAAACTCCGATGCCGAGAAAAGAGAAGCGACGACGGTACTAATTCGCCAAGTTCGCTCAATGTCATCTCCTACTTGCGCGACATGCCAACCTGCTTTGATCACCAAAGACAAGACAGGGAGGCCTATAAAGCAGGCTGCGACGCTCCATGCAGCCAACGAAAAAAGGAGCGAAACTTTTCGAGAGCAAGTGGGATGCTGGGAGGGTTCGCTCGACTCACCTCGAGTTCCCTTTGCCAGCAGGAAGGTGGCAAGTGCGGTGATGACGGCGATGGTTGATGCGTAGAAGACCATGCCCAACAACGGACCGGTTCGCGTCTTCTGAAACTGCACTTGCTGGTAAATCGTTTCCGTCCAAGTGGGGACTCGAAACAGATTGGTAACGACCATATCGTTGGTCGTGAGGACCGTGATCAATAGCCAAGCCAGAGTTAGCCAAGGCATCGAGTGGCGCAGGCTGATTCCCAAGAAAGCGGCACAAAGACCTCGATCGATCCAGGCGACTCGAAAGGATTCATTGAGGGATCGTCGAAAGGCGATCGAGATTAAAAGAAAGCTGAGAGGCAGCCAGCTCGCTGCCTGAATCCAGATACATGCCAAGATCGCATAGGTGGGGTTTTGAGCGGCCGTCACTTGATTCCATCGTAACCAACTCTGGTCGCCGAAACCCGCGCTCCACGCCGTGGCTTGGACATAGATTGGAACCAAGACGAGCGACATGGTCGCCGTGCGAAGCATGCGGCTGCCGGGAATCTTGATGACTTCCACCGCGAATGCCAAGACAACGCTCAATAGCATACTGAGCGTTGCGGTCCCCATGCTTACATAGAAGGAGTGGAGCAGGGCATCGAAAGCGGGTGTGTCCCAGAGCATAAATGATTGTTGCTACTGCTGGGACACATGCATCCCAATCGTTATCGTTTCTCAGAACCGGATGAACCGCTAGCCAGGAAGCGGGTCGATTCTTCCTGGAGGAGGTTGGCTTCGCCGGAGTCGCATTTTACTTCCGCACGGAATCGATGCACCCCTTGCTGAGCGGCTTCCGCAAAAACGCGAAGAGTTACTTTGGCCCCGGCATCGACGACCTCGATTGGTTCGAATAGAACTTGGCCGGGTAATATGCGACCTTCGGCGCCCTCGAATCGAACAGGTTCAATTCCTTCGGAGAATTGAGCCAATACCGTGACACCCGAGGCCGCTTTGCTTCCTCGATTGTAGATCTCGATTTCATAGACGACTGGTTGACCGACCGGTGCTGGTGCGACAGGGTCTTTGACCGAGAGTTTTAGGTCGACGATCGAATCGATCATCGTTTTGTAGGTCGAAGTGAGTGGGAGGCTGTTTTTGCAAGCGGCCGAGAATTCAAGGATGTTTTCACCCGTTTCGTTCATCGAAAGACCGATGGGGATAGCGACCGATTCGTTTGGTTCAAGGCGTTTGATTTCCCAGTGAATCGCGTTGCCTTTCCGGATCGCACCTGCGGGCAGACTAGATGGCATCGCTCCGTCTGGTAGTTTCAGATGGCAATCGATTTGGAGAGCGACGATGTCTCCTCGATTGGCGACAACGATACGGTAATCTGCTGCGGTACCTTGATAAAACTCGGAGGGGCCCGTCCAAGTCGCTTGGAGAGCGGATTGCTTAACTTTGACCTGGATGTCTCCCTTCGCTTCGAGTTTCGAAGCCTCGCTTCGAGCGGTAGCCACCACGGGGATGCTGCCGTTTTGTTCGAAGAGCAATTCGACGTCGATAACCCGCTCATCGCCTGGCTGGATATCACCGATTGACGATTGGTTGCTGCCGTAGCTTCCTGCTTGCAGCAAGACCTCGACATTCTTAGCGACCGCGGTGCCTGGATTTCGAATTCTCAGCCGGTAGTTTTGAGGCGAGCCGAATTCCGCTTCCGAGGGCCCCTCGAGAGCGACGTTCAGTTGCGGTTGTTGCACGCGGATCGCGTATTCTTGGGATTGAGGAACGGCGGTCCATTCGATTCCCATTGCGAAGTGCTCTGGTTTGTTCGTTCGAAGCGTGAGTCGGAGATTGACCTGGGTCCCTGCTTGGAGTTTAGGAATTTCCCAGCCGATCGCGGTCTCCTCCGGTGCATTCTCTGGTTGCGCTTGTCCGTTGGAGGCGATCAATTGACCGATCTCTACCGAGGTGGGAACCGCGATACGAAGCAGGAGTCCATTCAAGTCGATAGCACCTTCGTTCTTTGCGAGAATTTCAAACGTCGAATCTTGTCCGACGAGCAAGGATTCGGGGCCTTGAACCGACACGCGAACCCCAGGGAGTTGCATCGTACCGAGAGATGACTTGTAGGCGCGAGTATCAACAGCGGATGGTTTGGTACTATTGGGCTGCTCAGCAATACTCGGCTTAGGTGCAGAGGTTCGTTCGGCGTCTGCTACGGTTTTTGGCGGCGGAAGTGTTGCAGCAGGTTTGCTCTCCGTGTTGGCGGAGGTCGGCATTGAATCCTTGGGTGTCGTGTTACGGGAGCTTATTGGCTGGCTTTGGATTTTGCTGTTGCTAGTTCGATTGGTGATGACTCGAGGGACTTCAATATCATCTGCCTTGGCTGTCTCGATGGGGGGAATGGTGTTGGAGCGTGGAGAAGGAGTGGGATTCGTGTCTTTCTTGGCGGATTGCTGAGTCGCTTTCGTCGGGCGCTGTGTGGTTAGGGGCCCGGAGGAGAGATCGAGTAGCGAAGGGCCTTCGCCCGCGTCCCTTTCTCCCGCGGATTCGCTGGCGGCAGGCGGTTGCCCCAGATCGGAGCTTCGGCGCGACGAGTTGTTCGATGGGAGTCGGGAGTTCGACGGAACGGAGTTCGTTGTCGGGGGGGTGGTGGATTTCGAAAGGATGGGCGTTTCGCGATCCGCCGAAGCGGATGAGTCCGATCTGGCGGCGCCTTTGTAGGGAGCGAAACCTTCGAATCCGTCGCGAGGTTGGTTGCTGGTTGGTGAGCTGCGGCTCACGACAGGAGGGGGCAGGTCCAAGGGAGCCGCGGTTGGAATGGAGGCGGGGCGGGACGCTGGTTCTGGGATGGTGATTTCTTCCAGTTCGATATCGCTTTCGTCTCGGTTGTTCGAAAAGCGCGGGCGAGGGAGGTTTTTGAATGGTTCGCGAAATGGGCGATTCGATTCTTCGGCGAGAGGTTTTGGAGGAGTCGCTGTCGCGGGGGAGTCGCTCGATTCGTCTAAGGTCTCATCCGAAGTTCGGAAGACGCGGTTCGTAAATGATTTGAGAGGGACCAAAAGGCCGCCGCGAGCTTCGGTGTCGGGAGTGTTTGGTGCCGAATTTGGAGTCGGTTTGGCACGTCCGTTCCGGAAGAGGGTGGAACCGGGTTTCAGGCTCATCGAGGGGCGCGAGGGCTTGGTCGGTTCGTCCGATTCTTCGGGAGGTTTTCTGGCGAAGAGTTTGGAGAGCGGGTTGGAGAAACCGGGTTTGGCGTTGGAGGGTTCGTTTGCGGTCGGTTCGGGGGCGTCGTCCGATTGGGCTTGGGAGGAGCCGCCCCAGCAGGTAACCAGGAGGAGGACCGCGATCAGGCATCCAGGCAGGTTGCATGGACGAACGAGTGGAATTCCTACGAGTGACATTGATCATCTCCATGAGTTTTTCTACTGCGAAGGCGCTCGGGCAGCAACTCTCGAGCAGCCAGGAGTGCTTAGTGGGGCAAGAGGCCTTCGTATCGTCGTATCGGGTCTTGGGAGTGAGAAGCTGAAGCGAATAGGCAGAAGTTGCGGACTTTTCCGAAAACGCGGCCCCTGCGTACGATATTGCTACACCCTCATCAATCAACAACAGCAAAACGAAACTTCAATCTTTTCTCCTTGGAACTTGCGAAGCTCCCATGTGGATTCTCAAGCGGTTTTTTTGGGGCTCTCCAACTTTCTCCCCTGATTTTTCATTTTTGGAACGGAATACGCAGTACGTTCCCATCGACCGCGGCCGTTCGGCCCCCCTTGAGGGGGACTGTTGGGGAGCCGCGGGGGTGTTTTGTTAGGGAATTGCGATGTTTTTTATGGCATCCTGCCTTGGCGAGAAATACGATTAAGCGGGTAGTTGGACCATTTTCTTGTCATCCATTCGAGCCGGTTTGGAGCGAATTGTTATGCGACTGTTTCTTGGTATGAATCGAGCTCTTTTGCTTGGCGTCGGGCTTCTATGGAGCTGCGCGGCGTCGGCAGCGGATCAGAGTTCACGCATGCTTACTTATGAGGATCGCGGACAAACGCATTTCGCGTTGAGTTTGACGACGTCTCAGTTGGGAGCGGTGCCGGCTGATGCGAGGCGGGTTGCGGTGGTCGTCGACACGTCGGCTTCTCAGAGCGGTGCATTCCGGGCTGATTCGCTGGAGTTGGCCGAGCGAGTCTTGGCGGGCTTGTCGGATGTTTCGCTGGTCGCCTTGTTGAGTTGCGACATTGAGCCATCGGTATTGGGAGTGGGGGCACCTAGCAGCGCGGAGATCGCTGGGGGGCTTGAAAAGCTCAAGCAGACGGTTCCGTTGGGGACGACCGATTTGGTTGCCGCGTTGACCAAGGCTCGTTCCGTTTTGGGTGAGGGGAGCGACGCGAGTATTTTGTACATTGGCGATGGCTTTCATCGCTGTAATTTGTTGGAGCCGAGAGGTTTTGAGTCGTTGATTCAGACGTTGCGGGAAACGCGAACGACCGTCAATGCGATGGCGATTGGACCGGATGCGGACGTCGAGTTTTTGGCGACGATCGCGAATCACACGGGGGGCATGGTGCATGTGCACCGCAACATCGCCGGTGTGTCGAATCAGCAGATGGCCGTTCAGTTGGCGAAAGAGTGCACGGTCCCTGTATTTTGGCCGACCGATGCGACTTGGCCGGAGTCAGTTGCCGTGGCATATCCCAAGCTGGTTCCGCCGATGCGAACGGATCGGGATTCGATCGTGGTTGGTACTTTGAAGGGAGCTTCGGCTGAGGGACGTGTAACGTTGCGAGGAATCGTCGCTGGACGTGAAGCTTCGTTGGATTGGTCTGTACGCACCGAAGGAACAAATCCCGATTTAGCGTTTCTCCCCAAGGTGGTTGAGAAGGCTGGATTCGACGGTGGTTTGTTGTTGCCGACCGCCGGGTCGGATGCTCTCAAATCGCTTGGAAGCGTTTTGATGTCCAGTTCGGAAGAGTTGGTCAAGGATGCGGAGTATGCGTTGGGAATTGGCGATCGAGATTCCGCGATCGCGATTGCTCGCGAAGCGTTAAAGCGGTCTCCGAACAGTTTGAGCGCGAAGAACATTTTGGACGCCGCGATGGCTTCTCAGGCACCTCTTTCTCCTTCGGGCAGCAAGGGGGCGGAGCCATCGAAAGAGAAACCTGTGAAGGCACCGAGTGCGGCGCCGAAGATTGTGAAATTCATTTCGTTCCAGGCTGGAGATGATCCGTTTGGAACGCCCGCATCGCAACCAGCGCAAGATCCATTTGGGGACGATAAGCCTGCTTCTCCACCTGCGGTTGTTCCGCCATCGACTCCTGCAGTCCCGTCGGAAAGTGGACCAGCCGTTGGGTCGGGATCTACTCCTCCTGTGGGGGCTGCACCTGGCAGCATGCTTGGAACGACCGGCGTCGCATACGATGAGCTTGCAAATGCCGGCGAATTATTGCGTGAGGACGAAGCGTTGCGTCGCGTTGCGGCACAACAGCTTGATGCGCAGGTCAAGGCGGAGACCAACGCCGCGAGGCGCGCCAGCATGCCTGGTGCACCAGCCGCGGATTTTGGTTCGATCAAGATCTCGCTAAAGTCGTTGTTGGATCAAGTTCGACGGGCACCGGAGCTGGATGCGGGGAGCCGAGTTCGGCTTGAAAAGACGGTAGCGGAAGCGATTCAGAACGCCGCTCGAGCGGAGGAAGCCAAGCGAGAAGAGATTGCTAGGACCGAGGCTGTTCGGTCTGCTCAATCGGCCACCCAACGCTTGCTGGCAGAATCGGAGCGACGGGAAGAGACCATTAAGCAGCTTGTGGATCGATACGACTCATTGATGCGGCAGCAAATGTATTCCGCTGCGAATACTGAAGTAGCTCCGCAGATCACGTCCTTGGATCGTGATTCGGTGGTAGATGTGGTTACGAACATCGAGTCGAACATGGCGGCGAATGCCCGATTGATTGAGGATGTCATCAATCAGCGAAACAGGGCTTTCGTCGACTCCCTTTACTTGAACGAAGTTGGATTGGTTCCGTTCGTGGATGAGCCACCTATTCGTTATCCACCGCACGACGTTTGGCAAGCGTTGAGCCGCCGACGGTTGGAGCGTTACGGTACTATCGACCTTTCGGGCGGGAAGCTGACCGAGCAAAAGATTTATCGTTCGTTGGACAACAAAGTGAATGTCGATTTCAACGGCACTCCGCTTTCGACGGTTCTCAAGCGATTCGCCGACGAACAGGGAATTCCGATCGTTCCCGACGAGAAGGCTCTGGAAGAAGAAACCGTCTCGCTGGAAGAACCCATCACCTTGCAGCTGGCAGCCGACGTTTCATTCCGCTCGGCTTTGAAGCTGATTTTGGAGCCATTGAATCTGACTTACGTCATCGAAGACGAAGTCATGCGAATCACCACTAAGCAGAGCTCGGCCAACGTGGTCCGTGTCTATCCCGTCGGTGACCTTGTCATCCCTGTTCTCCCCGGCATGGCTGGTGGAGGAATGATGGGTGGCATGGGCGGCATGGGAGGTATGGGCGGCATGGGAGGCATGGGTGGTATGGGCGGCATGGGAGGTATGGGCGGCATGGGAGGTATGGGCGGCATGGGAGGCATGGGTATGGGGGGCATGGGCGGTATGGGCGGCGGCATGGGGGGCATGTTCGATGTGAACGATGTTCCTAAGAAGTCGCCCGCTGCGGATGCAGCACCCAAGTCGCCTTCTCAGTTGCTCGATGAGATTGCATCGGATGATGAGAGCGTAAAGCTCTCCGCAGAAGCGGAATTGGCGAAGTGGGTTTCGTCGAAGATGTCGGCTGGTAAGAAGGCCATCGAAGGTGGCAACGGGGCCGAGGCAACCAAGCACTTCCAAGAAGTCGTCGATACGGTCAGCGAAGCGATGCGACGTTCCTTGCCAGCGGCTTGGATGTACGACGCGCTCAGCACGGCGATGCAAGCCAACGAGTATCCGCCTCAATCGATCCGACGAGTCTTGCTTTCAGCATTGGACTATGGAGCTGGGCAGGAGGATGCCATCAAGATCGCACGATACTTGAGTGGAGCTGGAATGAAAAAGGAAGCGTTGAAAGTCTTGCGAGACATTCATCTGTCCAACCCGATGAACAAAGACGCGCTCTCCTTGGCGTTGGCGATTGCCACCGATATGGAGGACTTAGAGGGGATGCGTTGGGCTTCGACGGGTGTTCTCCGTCAGAGCTGGTCGGACGAGGCCTTGCCGCTTATTGAAAAAGCGCTGCTTGCAGCGCGGGCTTGCTACATCCGGATGACGGAAAACAAGGAAACGATGAACGCTTACACCTTTGAGCAAGAGCTTAAGGATGCGAGAACGAGAGACTTGGTCGTCCGTGTGGTTTGGACCGGCGAAGCCGACTTGGACATCTCTGTGGAAGAGCCAGCGGGGACGGTCTGCGATCAAAATAACTCGTACACAGCATCCGGTGGCGTTCATTTGGGCGACGGGTCGTCGTTGAGCAAGTCGTCGAAAGACGGGTTCTCTGAGTCGTATGTATGCGGCCAGGGGTATGCAGGAGCCTACAAGATCATCATCAAGAAGATTTGGGGTGAAGTGGCGGGTGGCAAGGTGACCGTGAATATCTTGTCCGACTACGGTACTCCCGATCAGAAGGTGATTCAGCAGGTCGTCGAGATGGGGCCATCAGCTCCGATGGCGGTCGTGATCGCTCACGTGAAGAAAGGTCATCGATCTCAGCCGATTGAGGAAGCTCACTTGGCGAAGGTTCGAACGGCGAAGACCGCTATGGGAGCTGCGATTCTCGCTCAACAAGCGGGAAATGCAGCGAACAACGGCGGGGCGGCGGCGGGCAACAACGGCGACTCGGGTTCTTTGGGTGACTACGAACTTTTCTGGGCTCGATATTGGGCTGCTCAAAGGAATAACAACGGTCTGAATAATGGTCGGTTGCCATTCTTTGGCCCGGGAGCGGTTGGATACCAGCCTCAGATCACGGTGATTCCATCCGGTGCGTTCATGATGCCACTGGCGGTTATCTCCGGTGACCGGCGCTACGTTCGAATTGGCTTCGTGCAGCCACCGAGCTTCAACGACATCATTTCGGTCGACACCTTTAATATTGCAACCGGTGCGACTGGAAACGGTCAGGGAGGTGGCGGTCTCGGAGGTGGCGGAGGACTCGGTGGTCTAGGCGGCGGTGGCGGTTTCGGCGGCGGTGGCCTCTTCTAGGCCAATCGTCCTGCAGCAATCGAATTGCCTTCCGGCAGTCGAAAACGACGTAGAAAATCTCAAAAGAGGGCTTGGTGTACCAAGCCCTCTTTTTTCGTGTCGGCATGAGATTTTCCATCGTGGAGAAAGCGCAGCAAGGGAGGAGTGGCTGCTTGGTTTTTTGGGACTCCCGACAAGCGAACCGAAGCTGCTATGATAGAGAAAGGGGAAGTTGTGGCCGCCAGTCAGGAACTTTTTCCCCTCCTTCGTGTTTCTAGCTAGACCCCAGTTGCAAGAGCAGAGAATTTGAGCGACCAAACCAACACGACGGATGCGGCGGCCATCGACCCGGACGTAAGCTTGATGCTACGCGTTCGAGAAGATGATGCTGTTGCATTTGAGATGTTGATCGATCGGCATCAGGGCAAAATTATACGTTTCATGTTGGGTTGGGTTTCCAATCCCCAGCAGGCAGAGGATCTCGCGCAGGACGTGTTTCTACGCGTGTTCAAGGCTAGAAAGACATACTCCCCCACCGCGAAGTTTACCACTTGGCTCTATCGAATCGCCCACAACATTGCCTCGAATCATTTGCGAGACAGTGCCCACCGAAAAGAGTATCAACTCTCTAAAGGAGCCGATACTTCGACATCCGGCGTGATGCTGGAGAACATGGCTGTAGCCCCCAGCGGATTTCAGCCCACCCGTTCGATGGATCGAAGCGAGAGGTCGAATATCGTCTTGCAGGCATTGCAAGCCTTGGGGGAACGCCAGCGAACGGCGATTATGCTGAGTAAGTTCGAAGGAATGAGTTATCAGGAAATCTCGGATACCATGGGAATGAGTGTTCAAGCTGTCAAATCACTATTGAGCAGAGCGAGAGTCAATCTGAAGAATCTCCTCGAGCCCTACGTGTCGGATGGCTCACCTTTGGGAACAACGCCGGTGGAATCCGATGAAACGCCCCAATTCAATAGCGAGGCACCGCGAGAATGAATCCAAATCTCGAGTCCCAATTCGCAGACGAAATCGACGAGCAGCTTACTTCCTATTTGGATGGTGAGTTGAGTTCTGTCGAATCGAGCCGGTTGGAGCAGAAACTGGTACACGATGAGTCTCTTCGGTTGCGTTTGGCGGAGTTGCGACGCGCCTACGACTTGCTCGATGATTTGCCTGAGACTCCGCATGATCAACGGTTCACGCAAAGTACGATCGAGCATGTGATTCAGAAAGTCAAGGAGTCGCCCGCCCTAGAGGATTCGTTAGCGATCGCTGTTCCATCGCCGTGGCGGGTCGTTTGGCAGAAATATCACTTGGCCATTCTCATCGGGACATCCGTCTGTGTTGGAGGGATTGCCGGTGTTTTGGCTCGGGGTGTTTCGAACCAAGTTGAGCTGCGAAGATTGAATTTGATCGCGAATATCTCGGGACTTGTTGACGTCAACGACTTGGAAGTAGCCAAGCGCTTGAGCGAAGAGAAGATTGTTATCCGTTATTTGAAAGCCCGTTACGCGGATCGTGTTACGTCCAATGTGCCGACGACAACGCGAGAGCTTGCTAGCTGGGTTCAGCAACTCTCGCCTGCCCAGCAAGCGCACTTGATGAGCGAGCGAGAAATCGTTCAACGCATGAATCCCGAATCCCTGACGAAGTACCGCATGCTCGAAGATCGAATCGAAGAGCTACCCAACGGGGATGAGGTGCAAGAGGTTGTTCGATTAGTGGGCCTCGTCATGGATCAGCTTGCCAATTCGGAGAGACGCGCTTTGGAGGGAATGCCGTTTGAAGACCGCGTTCAGCATCTCAAAGGCCGAATCTATTTCCGAGCTGCGGACTATTATTTCACGCAAGCTATCGCGCATGCAGATCAGCAAGCGATCACGGATTGGAGTATCAATTATCTTGAACCCGCCATCGTCGAAATCAATTCCCGGTTCAAAGAGCGGGACATCAAAAAGTTGATCAATGGCTTCTTTTTGTACATGGTACGAAACTGGGACGAAGAGCGGCAGGCAACCTTGGTGAATCCCTTGATGGCAAACCTTTCAGACGATGCGATCGTTTTGATGTCGGGTTTGAAGCCGATGGAACAATTGCAAATCCTCTTTAATAACTTAGCCCCAAACCAACGTCCTTCCAGCGAGCAGATATTGGACGCCTACAGCCGTATACCGCCAGAAAACCGGGAGGACTTTGATCTTAAAGATCCAACGATTAGTCGAATGTACATTTTCGATAAAGCGAAGCTTTATCGTCAGAACTGAATTCACTCCTCTTTCGCCTCAACCTTTGCTCGAGCGATCCTTAGCGCGAGAAGCTTATCGCCCCGAAGTCCAGCTAGGGGTAGAGTCTTTTCAGAGTGATTTCGCTCCCTCCGGCTGCCTGTTCTAGATGGAGCTGCCCTGTTTTCGTAAGCAACCCGATCCAACCTTTCGCGTTTATCCGATGCACACTCACAACTTCGTTGGGAAGATCGACTGCGTCCTGTTTTTGTAAAGCGTAGTTGGTTTTTGTTTTCGGATTTCCCTTCTCATCCTTTTCCTTTTCCTCTACGACGGTTTTGGTTGGTGACGCTGCCATCCAGTGAGAAGTTGTCGGCCAACGGACGAGATCCTCTTGCACGAAGATTGGCTGCAATCGCGGCGGTAGATCGCTGCGTTTGGTGAGTGTACGGCCGGAATCATCATGGGACCAAAGCCGGAGCGTGCCTGTTTCATCGCGTGTGATGGGGCCGAGGGAAGTGAATCCCACACCGCAGACGCTTCGTTCATGCCCTCCCAATGCGACCTTGAGCTCACCCGATGGATACTCAGAAATGCGTGCTGTTCGATCCCTTGAGCCCGTGATCCATCGGGAGCTATCGTTATTCCATTCAACGGCGAGAATTTGGTCAGCGTGCGCTAATTCTTCTCTCTCGACTTTTTGGGTTTGCACATCGACTAGAACCAATTGCCCAGTCATCGAGCCGATCGCAAGCGTTTTGCTATTGGGAGAGAAACGGAGCGCTGGGGGCAGATCGGTTGTCGTCCAAACCCGCATCGCATGAGTAGGATGATCTAGATCGATCAAGTAGACGCTTCCTGAAACACTTGGTTGCCCCGAAGAGACAGCCAACCACCTTTCGTCCACCGATAAATCGATCGCCGAAAAACGTCTTCCAAATCCGGTCCATCGCGTTTCGAGAACGTTTGTCTCTGTATTCCAAACAAGCAGTTCTCCCCAGCCTGCAACATAAACCCTTTTTCTGTTTTCACTGAAGGTAGCGAGCAAGGCAGGATGCTGACCTCCGTAAGTGTCCAGTGCTGAAGACGCTTTATCGAACCGAACGACATGATCGGGTGAAGCGCGTTCTAGCAAGCTTTGGTCTTTAAAGGAGCTCCATGCGGGGGTACCTTCGATCCAGCGTTTCAAAATTTGAATTTCATTTTCGGGGAGAGGATCGCTATCGCTGGGCATTCGCATCTCATCATCGCTCGATGCGATTCGACGCCACAGTTCACTCTCCAATGCTTTGCCATTTACAATCGGTGGCGCATTCGAGTCACCGGGGCGATAGAGAGCGTGACCATCGTGGATACTGTAGCCTCCCTCAGCCGTTTGTTCATTGTGGCAAGCGAAGCATTTCGATTGCAGTATTCGTGTCGCTTCCTTTTCAATCTCGTCGAAAGTTTGAGAGAGGAGTGCAGGTCCATGTAGGAAGCACCAACCGACAACGCATGCGACGCTGCATCTTGCCGCAAATGGAATTGGGGTTGTTGGAATCATGGCTTTTTGAGAACAGCGATAGCTTCGTTACTTGGAAATTGGTCGTGCCACGAATTGAATCAAGCAACTGCCCAGCAAAGCGCCGCCCACGAGAAAGGCAACGAAGCCGAGCGGCGTTTGAGACCAACTCCAGTTGTCCGTCAACGTGGTACCAAAGATCGATCCGAGAGTTGCGAAGGGAAAGAAGATAGCCGCGAGCATATTGAAACGGTGCGAGGCGACCATCATCTGATGCGTTGCCGCCGCTTGCTCATCCGCACGCCGTATGACAGCGACATCCATCGAGTTTTTCGCATCTTCGTAGAGCAATTCCGCTTGTCGTGCGAGATCGTATGCACGGTCGCGGTGGTCGATAATGGCACGAGCGTTGGGGAAAGCTTTGCGTGCTTCCTCCAGCGTGGCAAGCAAATTCTTGGTCGTACGCATGAGAGGTGCCAGGCCGTCAAGAATGGGGAGATAATCGTCGGCTTTGAGGGCCTTGGCCTCTTCATGTTCGAAGAAATCAAGTTTCTTGGAGAACCTGTCCAAGTGCATTTGCAGTGCGGCTTTACCGGGATCGCCGTTGCTGGCTCGCCACTCTCCTGAAGGATCTAGCCAAAAGAGAATTCCTTTTCGCGTTGTCTCATCGGCTTCGGGAGGGTGGTGGGCGACGATAAGAAGGTGGGCATTTGCGGTCATGACCCGCTGTCTACCAACGGACGTCCCGAGCCTTGATCGAAACTCGTCGGGAAAAGAGTTCCAGTTGGAGGGGATCAATGAAGATTGCTGCATAGTTTGCTCACAAAATCAGTTCGCGCACCGCAGTGAGGTTGACAAAGACCTCTGTGTCTCTGAGGTGCGTCTTCTATTACGAAGCGGCCTCATTTTAACGCGACCAAGGCGCGGGAAGTACGATCGACTATACTCAAAAACCGCTGAAGGCATGCGGATTCTGATTTGCGAATTTCCTATGAAATTTTCATCAGGCCCATCCTTCTCCTCCTACAAGACGAAAGAGATACATGCGAACAAAACGACTTGGCTATTCGGATATGGAGCTTACCTCGATCGGCGTGGGAGCTTGGGCGATGGGCGGGGCTGGCTGGTCCTTTTCGTGGAGTCAGCAGGATGACGGAGATTCCGTTCGGGCGATTCACGCTGCTTTGGACGCTGGAATCAATTGGATCGACACAGCTGCCGTTTATGGGCTTGGGCATTCCGAAGAAGTCGTTGCTCAGGCGCTTCGTTCATGGAGCGGCTCAAAGCCTTACGTGTTCACGAAGTGCGAACGAGCTTGGGACGAGAATCGACAAATCGTCAAATCGCTAGAGCCATCTTCTATTCGCCAGGAATGTGAGGCGAGTCTGAAGCGATTGCAGGTGGACGTGATCGATCTTTATCAGATTCATTGGCCCGAGCCAGAATCGGATATTGAGCGAGGTTGGGAGACTCTTGTCGCATTGCAAAAAGAGGGGAAGGTGCGTTGGATTGGTGTATCCAATTTCAATGTAGAGCAGATGGAACGAATTGCTCCTCTGGGGAAGATCACATCGCTTCAACCCCCCTATTCGTTGGTGAGACCGGAGGTAGAGAAGGATATTCTGCCCTATGCGCTTCGAAACAACATTGGTGTCATTGCGTACTCTCCTATGGGATCAGGGATGCTAACGGGGGCGATGAGCCGGGAGCGTATCGCTAACCTTGCAGAGGACGATTGGCGCCGTCGAAGCCCATTCTTTCAAGAGCCTTTGCTCACTCGCAATTTAGAAAGCGCCGCGCGTGTCACGGAGTTAGCCCAACGGCTTGGAACGCATCCAGGTGTGATCGCGATTGCTTGGGTGCTTAGCCATCCCGCCATCACGGGTGCCATTGTTGGGATGCGGAATGAGAAGCAAGTTCGAGACTTGCTCAACGCCCTAACTTTCGAACTCAGTGAAACGGATAAAGCGTTTCTAGAGCGAGGTTAAGGTGGGCTCTGCTCGGCGGGCGGGGGTGATAAGCGTTCGAGAAAGCGCGGCCTGCCCCAAGCGCCCAAGTGGGTACCACGCGACGGAAACCACAGCGTGACGCCAACAGAGCAGGCCGCACCATTGTGCTAGCTGCAAACTTCGGGCGAATGATGTGAATTCTTCAGGATTCATCGAACGAAAATTCTAAGCTCTTCGATTTCCCACGGAATTCTAATGCAAATTCGATTGTCTTAAATGGCGGTGAGCAATCGCTTTTCGATCGATAGGGAACAATCTCGAGGAACGGTTGTGCCTGATTGGCACATGTGCTGGATTCAATGGAGCGAATTGCACAGCATGCGATGATCCTAGCTCGGCGAGGACCAGCAGGCATCGGCTCCATAATGTAAAATAGACTCCGGTTTCTTCGCATAGGCGATGAGGCTCGTCTCACCCCGATTTCTCTCCAGCCATCCCCTCCCCCCAGAAGGTTTTTTCAAGTGCGCCGAACGAGATTTGCTGCATTGCTTCTAGCTGTGACGACCGCCGCCACATCGGCCGGCCAAGACTTCATTCCGCGCAAGCAAACGGCCCCCCCAGGTCCACCCAAAACTCCGGCCGAGGCGATCGCCGCCATGCAAGTTCCGGATGGCTTTCGAGTGGAGTTGGTCGCGTCCGAGCCTTCCATTCAGAATCCAGTAGCGATGGCTTTTGATGATCGAGGGCGCATTTATGTGACGGAGAGTTTTGAATATCCGCGTCGCGAGCCGGGGCCCGGTCGCGATCGCATCAAGATCTTGGAGGACAAGGATGGGGATGGTTTTGCGGAGACGGTGAAGGTCTTTGCGGAGGGACTCAACATTCCATCGGGGATCGCTGTGGGCCATGGGGGCGTATGGGTTGCCAACGCACCTGATATTCTCTTTCTCGAGGACACCAACGGTGATGATGTCGCGGATAAACAAACCGTCGTGGTGACAGGTTTTGGTCGCGACGACACGCACGAGTTGCCCAACGCGTTGACTTGGGGCCCTGACGGCGCGCTTTATGGATTGAATGGCGTTTTTAATCCATCGCGAGTTTCTCAGGGGGGTAAGACTTTCGAGTTTACGTGTGCCCTCTTTCGAATCGACCCCAAGACGCGGCAATTCGATTTATTTTGTGAAGGGACCAGCAATCCTTGGGGGATCGCTTTTGATACCGAGGGTAGTGCATTCGTAAGTGCGTGCGTGATCGATCACTTGTGGCACCTCACCGAAAGCGCCTATTACTTGCGACAGGGTGGCCCCTATCCTCCCCATACCTTCTATGCAGAGTCGATTGTGAAGCACAAGCATCAGATGGCTGCATATTGTGGAATTGAATTCCTGGATACGGATGCGTACCCATCGAGCTTTAACAACAAGCTGTACATGGGGAATATCCACGGAGGATGTCTGAATAGCGACTCGATAGAGCGATTCGGTGCGACGTATCGCGGGAAGGGGGAGCCCGATTTCTTGACCGCAAACGATGTCTGGTTTATGCCGGTTGCTCAGAAGGTTGGCCCGGATGGTTGTTTGTACGTCTTGGATTGGTATGACCGATATCACTGTTATCAAGACGCCAATGCCGATCCCAAAGGGGTAGATCGCGGCCACGGACGACTTTACCGAGTGGTGCATGAGAAGCGTCCCAAGCCCCGTGTTGCAGACTTCGACAAACTTACCGATTCTCAGTTGGTCGCATTGCTTGCCGATCCGAACATATTCAATCGTCAGCGGGCTCAATTAAAGCTTCAGGAACGTAATGTTGCACCTGAGTCCGAGACGGCGCGAATGATTCAAAAAAGAGTTTTCGACAAATCGCTAGCCATAAAAACTCGGCTTCACGCCTTATGGTCCTTGGTCGGATCGACGCGTTTAACTGAATCCATGGCGAAGGAGTTGCTACATGCGAGTGAGCCAGAGTTGCGTGCTTGGGGAGTAAGGACGGTCGGTCGGCAGGTCATCGACACTCCTGCCGTGAGAGGCTGGCTCGAGAGCTTGGCCAGCGATTCGGACCCTCGTGTGCGGGTTGAAGTTTCGATTGCCAGCCCGAAGCTGGCTCGAGCAAAGCAAGAATCGGCATGGAATATCCAACAGCAAATGAAGGTTCTTTCCCATAGCGAGCCCGATCCGATTCTCAGTCGGGTCGTTTGGCAAAACATGCTACCTGACCTGGTTCGCGAGCAAGATTCCGTGTTGTCGTCGATGAAACAGGAGGGAATGCGAGGGGAATGGGATTCGTTGGTGCCGCGCTTCGCGACTCTTTTGTTATCGCAAGTAAACAATCGTTTAGAAGACGAGCGGAGCCAAGCGAGCGTTAACAATGTCCTTTCTGCCGCGAGCTTGATCGCGAAGGAAGATTCCGAATCCGGAACGCGGGTACTCAATGCGTTGTTGGATCGAGTTCGAAGCGGCGAGATATCGATCGCTGCCATTCAACCTTTGTTCAAACGCTGGATTGCTAGCAGCGATGGCAATGGGATGAAAAAGGCTCCAGACGACAAAGCTTGGAAAGCCTGGACCGGCTGGGAGCATGCACTTTTTCAAGTGCATTTGGCACTTGGCGATGCTCAACGAATGAAATTGGCCAAGGAGTTGGTAGTGCATCCAGATGTTCGGCCTGAATGGAAGAAGCAGTTGGTTCAAGTATCCTCTATGCTCGATGATTCCATTTTGCTGGCCGCGACCGAGCAGCTGATTTCGGAGCTGGAAGGGCAGCGTGAGGTAGATGGTGGTCTTCGCGATACCGTATTGGATTTAGGATTGCGACCGCTTTCGACGGAGCAGGTAGCTAATCTGGTCGCCCGATTGCCCAAGATGAAGGGAGCGATTCAGTCTGCGATTGCAGAACGACTTTGCCAGCGGTCGGAGTCTGCGGAAGTGTTTCTGAAGGGTGTAAAGGAGGGCTTGATTCGCAAAGAGCTGCTGAGTCCGAATCGGATCCGATTATTAGCCGCGAGCAATCAGCCAAACATTAGGACGCTCGTCGGTCAGATCTGGGGAAGCGTCAACACGGAGTCTTCGAAAGAGCGAGAAGCCGTGATCCAACGCGTCGGAAATGCTCTCCGATGGGATGCTCGAGGCAATGCCGAGAAAGGTTGGTTGGTTTACGATCGTATTTGCGGCCAGTGCCACGTGATGCATGGTCGAGGAAACGAGGTGGGACCGAATATCACCTCCAATGGCCGCGGTTCCTACGAGCAACTGTTAGTAAGTGTGTTCAACCCGAGCTTGGTCATTGGCGAGGCGTATAAGAGTGTAACGATCCGTACGAAGGATGACGAAATCATCACTGGCTTGCTGGTAGAGAGAACCGATAAGCGAGTGGTGGTGAAGGTGCAGGGTGGCAAGGAGCAGACGATTGCTGCAGAGGAGATCGACGAATTCAAGCAGGATTCCAAGTCGCTTATGCCGGAGGGGCTAGAGAATCAAATGACCCCGCAAGAGTTGGCAGATCTGTTCGCCCTCCTAACATTGGAGCAGAAACCTGACTCGAAAGAGAATTCAAAGATTCAGGGGACACCGGATAACCTGCACTCCAAGACTCGTTAGTTTTTTTATGGCTCGCGATCGCAAGCAGCCCACGATCGCGACCTTGATCGATGGCTACAACTTAATGTTCCAGAGCATTGGAGCACCCGATGCTCGCCGTGGGGCATTGGCGTTGCGAGAAGCGAGGCAATATTGTTTGGAATACATTGCGGCTCGTATGTCTGAGTGGGATCGGTCGAGAGTTTGGATTGTCTTTGATTCCCAGGCGGATCTCGGGCTCCCTAAAGAGCATTTCTATCGCGGTATCCGAGTTACTTTTTCCCGCGATCATTCGAGTGCGGACGAGCTCATAATACAGGCGATTCGCTCCCATCCGACGCCAAAAAAACTAACCGTCGTTTCGTCGGATCATCAAATTCAAAGAGCGGGCCTTGGTCGAGGGGCCCGCGTGATGGAAAGCGAGGATTGGGTGACACATCGGTTGCCGGAGTGCCCGAGCGAGTTGTTCGCCGACGAGCGTTCTCCTGGCGGGCTATCCATCGACGACAAGCTCGGTCCCATTGGGGATGCCTCCGAATTCCTGGATCATGTGCAGGGGGGAGGCGGTTCGGTGGAAAAGCCGACGGATACAGGGAGGCCGATCGGTCCAGACGAGACGAAGGAGTGGCTCGATCGGTTTGGGTATTAATTGCGATCGAGAAGCTGACGACTTAAGGTTGGGCAAGGTGTCAGGCAAAGTCGTTACAACTGGCAGATCCCGTTCAATCGAGAGGGATTGTTCGATTGGCTGCCATTGAATTTTCGTCCGTTTTTCAAAGAGTTTGCCACAACGCATCTTCTCGACTTATTCTGAAAGGTGACTCGTAACGGGAGATAGGCGAATGAAATTGGGTGACCTTCGAACAACCACACTTGCTATTGCGGTTCTCTTGTGTGCACCAATCTGGTGTTTGGCTCAGGAACAAGGGAGCGGAGTAGCGACCGGCATTTCAAAACCAAAAGCCTCCGGCAAATCGACTTCGAAAAAACCTGCCCCTGAGGTGGTCGTCGGGCGTGTCTTAGAGGCGACGAATGGAATTCAGCTTTATGCACCCCGCACGATGGAGATGAAGTTTGGGATGACTTTTGAGTCGAACGAGAACTTTGCCTCGAACATTCTCGCTACGATTCCGTTTCCAATGGATTGGCCTGAGCAGAAGATCACCGTGCTCAGTCATGAGATCCCCGATCAGATGGCTTGGGATTTCCGAGATCTACCCGCGGGAGCGCGGCAATTGGTCATGCGGATGAATTCATTAGGGCCCAACGCGCAGATGAACTTGATCGTCAATGTTCAAGTTGAAAAGTCGTTTATCAACGCGCCCGCAGACACATCGGTCTTTCGCATACCAAAGAACATCCACAAGGAGTTGCGATGGTATATGGAGTCGAGTCCTTACATCGAGATCAACTTGCCCGACATTAAAAAGGCAGCCAAGAAAATTGCGGATGCAAAGCCCGAGAATGCTTGGAAGCATGTCGAGATGATCTATGACTGGGTGCGAGAAACGATCGAATATCGCAACGGTCCAGTGCGCAATATTCGAGATGCCCTGAAAGATAAGCAGGGTGATTGCGAAGAGATGACGGGTATCTTTGTGGCCGTCTGCCGAGCGAGCGATATTCCCGCGCGTTGCGTGTGGATTCCAGAGCATTGCTATCCCGAGTTTTATTTGGAAGATGAGGAGGGAGTAGGGCATTGGTTTCCGTGCCAAGCCGCTGGCGAGAAGCAGTTTGGCCAGATGCATGACTACCGACCGATTTTGCAAAAAGGGGATCGATTCAAAGTGCCTGAAGAGCAGGGATGGCAGCGGTACGTTTCCCACTTTTTCTCATGCAAGCAACGACCTATTGGGCCTGGAGGGCGGGATATGTTCGTAGAGCCCATTCTTGACTTGGGGCCGCTCCAGCAGGAGATCGAAGCCCTTCGTCAGGACGCAGCTCGCGGCGGGGACTCTGCCCCACAAAACTGAGCTCCGAGCGAGAGGGAGTGTCTTTTTCGGAACTCCAATTCTTTCACGTATCTGAATCGAGCTTGTGCGCGTTAGAATGGGGGAGTTCCAACGGACGTCCTCCCCCCTACCCATTCCTCGCAAGTAGATTCAATCCGATGCAAAGACTGAATGCCAACCGCCGAGAATTTCTTTCGACCACCACTTCCGCCGCCCTCGCAGCGGGGCTTGCAACAGGAGGTTTCTTCTCCGAGACCGCCCGAGCCAGTTCGAATCGAAAGTTAGGTGTTGCATTGGTGGGGCTCGGTAACTTGAGCACCAATCAAATCGCTCCAGCCTTGGCAAAAACAAAGCATTGTCAGTTGGCGGCCATCGTGACGGGCACACCAGCCAAAGAAAAGACTTGGAGCGAGAAGTACGGTGTGAAGCAGGATCACATCTACAACTACGAACGATTCGATAAGATCGCTTCCGACGATACCGTCGACCTGGTTTATGTGGTACTCCCGAACAGCATGCACCACGAGTTTACCATCCGCGCTGCTAAAGCGGGCAAGCATGTTCTTTGTGAAAAGCCGATGGCGAATACTTCGCAGGAATGCCGCGAAATGATCGCAGCTTGCCAAGCTGCTCAGCGCATGTTGGCGATCGGTTATCGTTGTCAATTCGAACCGCATCATCTGAAGATGATGGAGTTGGCCAAGGGCAAATCGTTCGGTGATATTCGGATGATTGAAGCCGGGTTCGGTTTCAAGATCGGCGATCCTACGCAATGGCGGCTTAAGCGAGAGTTGGCCGGTGGCGGGGCGTTGATGGATGTCGGAATCTACGCGTTGCAGGCTTGCCGCGGGATCACAGGAGAGGAACCGATTGCAATCACCGCACAAGAGACGAAGACAGACGCGAAGAAGTTTGCTGAAGTCGATGAATCGATCACGTGGTTGATGCAATTCGCGTCTGGTACTCAAGCCTACTGCAGCACCAGCTACAACTTCAATGGGCTCAATCGCGTGCAAGCTTTTGGCAGCGATGGATACATCAAACTGGATCCAGCTTTTAGCTACTCCGGAATCCGCATGGAGACATCGAAAGAGAAGATCGATTTAGGGCAGGTCGATCATTTCGCTGCTGAGCTAGATGACTTTGCGCAATGCATTTTGGAGAAGCGTCCATCCAAGGTTTCCGGTGAGGAAGGCCTCAAAGATCTTCTTGCTATCGAGGCTATCTATCGTTCGATCGATCAGCGAAAGACGATCGCCGTGGATAAGGTGTAATTCGAGAACTGTCTGTAACCCGAGTATGGTCTCGGGTTCGAAGGTATGGAGAGTTCCAGCATGGGTAGTCCTCTTCGCATGGGAACAGAATTTTTCAATCCTAATCCGATGGTTCTGCACATGCACCCTGAGGTGCCGAACCGGGCGGAACTGGACTCTCGTGTTGTTTTGTTTCCCACGATCGCCACGCCGACTGCAGGTGGTGAAGTGTGGCGTGTCTGGGTTCAAGGTCGGATCTGCCAAGAAGCCCCCGCGTCGTTCAGCAAGAGGCTACTGTTGAAGGGGTTGGTCCGAGCCTTGGATATCTCGAAAGAGGTCGTCGATGGACAGATCTTCAGCGAACGTGTCGACGGTTTTTTGGCGTGCCCCGTATCCGGCGTGCGAGTGCAAGTCGCGTTAGGGGGGCAACACTATGTCCTTCGCAGAAAATCCAAAGGAAGCGGGCTCTTCAACTGTAAACTCGATCTTCCTGCACGGCAAATATCAGGTTTGCGTAGATTTGGCGATCCCCGTCCTTTTTCGCAGCACGAACAAGCCGCTGCACCTTTGTCATCTCCGCTTTTGGACGCGGCTGAGGTTTTGGTAGGTTGTCCCATTTTTTTGGCAGAAGATCGAGGTGTGAGTGTCGTTACCGATATCGACGACACGATCAAATTGACGGAGGTCAACTTCCGCCGCCGCATGCTGCAAAGGACGTTCTCCGAACCTTTTGAGTCGATCGACGGTATGGCGGAAACCTATCAACGATGGAGCGAACAAGGTGCATTGTTTCATTACGTTAGCAGTAGTCCGTGGCAGATCTATCGTCCCATTTCTCGGTTCCTGTCGCAGGCAGGATTCCCTCAAGGGAGTATGCATTTGAAATGGTTTCGATTGCGCGACGAGATCTTCAAACGTTGGCAGATCATCCGGCGCAAGAGCAAGGGGGGAGTCATTCGAAGTTTGCTTAAGCGCATGCCGAATCGAACTTTCGTATTCGTCGGCGATAGCGGCGAGCGAGATCCCGAGATCTACGCGAAACTAGCATCGAAGTTTCCTAAACAAGTAGCCAGGATTTGCATTCGTCAAATCGAAGCCAATCCGCTTGATGGCAAGCGTCTAGAAGCGATCTATCGGCGGCATGGACTTACGGTCCCCATTCAAGTCTTTGCGAATGCTCGACAGCTTGGTGACCTGCTGTCGTAGGCGTGGGATTGTATCCATCTGAGGAACGCTACTATTCGGCGAATAAAGCCGTCATGGCATCTCGCAGCGCCTGCGTGTCGCTCGCCAAAAACCAGAACGCGACCAGCATGAAGGAAACGCTGAGAAGAAGGTATGGGACGCCTTGGCTCACCGACGCGATTGTCTCGTGCCGAACCGCACGGCCGATCTCTTGCTCCAAGCGTATCCATTCCAATAAGTTTTGACGGGCTCCGATGGCTTGGAGCGATGCGACGTCTCTTTTTCCAGCATCTACGAGCAAGGCGTGGATTCCGAGCGATTCGATGAAGATCGTGTCCGCTTGCGTGGAGTAAGTGATCCCTTGCTCGGCAAGCCACCTTTCGATTGTCATTCGAAGGCCCTCTTTTCGCATGCCGTAAACCACAATGCCCGGTGGGACGTGAAAGACGATCAATAGCAGGACGAGAAAGTAGAGCGCTAGCAGAACAAACCAAATCCAATTACCAACCAGCGAGTAGGCAGCTCGCGGAAAAAAGAGTTCGATGGGTCCGACCGCGACCATCCCTGCGATTCCCATGCCGAGCAAAAGCAGGTCAAACGACCTGCTTAGGACGGTGGGATGTTTTCTCCATCGCAGCATTCCGAGGACCGACAAATAAGCGCTTAGGGGGAGGAGCGCAAAAGCAATTCGGATGGGATCAAGCATAGCCCGGCTTGTTCGCGATTGCCTGTCTTGCGGCTTGCAACACCCTCGCTTGGACGTCTGCGAACTCCGCTTCGATGAAAGCACCGGCCGCAGCTCGGTGACCACCCCCTCCGAACTGTCGAGCTAATTCGTTGCAATCGACATGACAGCGAGAACGGAAGCTAACTTTGAATCCACCTTTGAGTTGTTCGATCAGAATGATGGCAACTTTGGTTCCTTCGATGGCCAAGGTCAAATTGATTGCGTCTTCGGTGTCGCTAGCCAATGCTCCTGACTCGACGAAGTCTTCCTTTCGAACGTGTGTGTGGACCAGTTGGCCATTGCACTCGACTTGTACACGCGCCAAGATTCGACCTCGCAACCGGACTCGACCGACCGTATCTCGTTCATAAAGATCGCCATAGATCGTGGAGGGGGATGCGCCCGCATCGACAAGTTTGGCGATGACTCGATAGGTTTCGCTCGTTGTGGAATCGAAGCGAAACCAGCCGGTGTCCGTTGCGATCGCGGCGTACAACGCATTGGCCATGGTACGGGAGATAGGGACGTTTAAATGTTCCGCAAGCTTCGCAACTAGATGCCCGGTCGCTTCCGCACTGGTGTCTTTGAAGAATTGAGCCCCCAAATCGTCTTCACCAACGTGGTGATCGATAACCACTTTAGGACCATTGAACTTCCGAAGGACCTCGGCCATCGGCCCGAGTTGAGCCCAAGCGCTCGTATCCAAAACGATCAAGCAGTCTCCTTCGATCTCTTCGTGAGTGATCGTGTCGCCAATGACCAAAATGGACTGCGCGGGATCCATGAAGTAAAGGCTGGGAGGGGTTTGGTGGCCATTGATGATGGTCACCTCTTTGCCCATGGCTTGGAGAATTCCTGCCATTCCCATTTCGCTGCCGAGAGCATCGCAGTCCGGACGAATGTGGCTCGTCAGGATAAAACGCTTATGTTTGTTTAGAATCGCTCGAAGAGAGTCCCAGTCCAAGTTCATGTAGACATTTCTAATGTTTGCAGTAATCGTTTCTTTTCTCTGGTCAATCGAAAGCCACCCAGTGGGTTCGTGTCGCGAGATCGATCGTCTTCTATGACCAGTTCCGTTGACCAAGTATAGCGGAACTTCGCGAATCGTGTCAGCGAACAAGATAGAGTCGCAGGTGCACTTGGAGAGGCTCAAGCTCGTTCTCTACAATACATGCATGAGCGAGTCATCCACCGAGCTAATCTTCGAGCCCCAAGTCGTTTCGTTGCCAAAGGAATTCGATCCTCTCTTTGCCTTTCAGCGTTTACGGAGTTTACCTTACTGTTGCTGGCTCGACTCGGCTTTGGTCGGTCCCCCCCGTGGCCGATACTCGTTCCTGTGCTGCGATCCAATCGATGTTCTTGAAGTGCAAAGCCCAACGGCGGATCCTTTGGCGAAACTCGAAGGGTGGCTATCGAAGCTTCATTCCCGGGCGCAAGCGGACTTGCCGCCCTTTCAAGGTGGAGTCGCTGGTTACATGGGCTATGAGTTTGGGCGGTGTTTCGAGCGAATTCCCCGCGCTCGCCACGACGAATTCTCTCTACCCATTGCGGTGCTCGGGCTCTATGACGTCGTCTTTTGTTGGGATCACGAGCGCGAGCTTGGGTGGTTGATTTCGCAAGGCTTCGCGCCCGACCTGGGTAACGAGTCGATCGAGATAAGAAGGATCAGGGCGGAGGAGCGAGCTGATTTTTTTATGCGGCGATTGAACCAGCCAGCTTTGGATGCTTGCTCGTCAACCAACGAGCCGTCTGCTCGCTCGGTCCACGCCATGGCGCATGGATTAACCGC
>JALOQZ010000120.1 GCA_025459245.1 Pirellula sp. | reverse complement strand
GAGAGACTGTCGCGCTAACGCGGAGAAGGCCCCTAAGCCGAGTGCACCGACTTGCACCCAAGAAGCTGCGGCCGTCTGCAAGAGTGTCCGTCGCGATAATCTCATCATCATCGATTGGGATGAAGTCCGGCTTAGAAATGGCATACTCTGAACCTCACCTGCATCGAAATGACTGGCTGACCAGGATGGACCACAAATAGTCCTCGCATCGTTGGCGTTGTTCCAAAGGGGCTTCGTGAATCAGCTGACCAAACCATACCTGCCATTCCGAATCGAGCATAGGACGTTGAAAAGTCAACGTATGAAACTCATCTATAATCCTGCGAAACGGTTCTCCTTTACTGAGTCGATCTTGCCATCCGTCAGAAATGGCCCGGATAGTGGTATCAAGAAAGGGACCGTTCATAAGGTGCAACTCTCGTCGCAGCGTGGATTCGGATGTCGGTGTAGTGGAGCAAGAATCTTGACGATTGCATCGCCCCAAGATCTCGAGCGATTCCGATCGAATATTCCCATCGATCCATTGTGCGTACGCATTCGATATCGAAGTCGCGTCCGTAGGAGGTTTCGTGTAGTTTAGAGCAAGCTTTTCAATCACAACGCCATAGACCTCTGCCCCCAGCGATCGCCGAGTCGCCCTCGCATAGAATCGCTCGCTTAGGGAAGCTTGTTCCTTCGTGAGATCCCTGCCTGAAAGCTGATTTGCATAGGTTTGGCTCCTGAGCAAGTAGCGAATGAGCGGCCTCAGACGATACCCATGTTGCATGAAGTAATCGGTTAGATGGTCGAGAAGTTCTGGATGATCGCCAGGTCGAGTCGATGTGATCGCATCGATGGGCTCGACAAGCCCCCGGCCCATGAATTCGCTCCAAACCCAATTGACTTGCGACCTGGCCAAGAAACGATTGTCCTCTTCCAACCACTTTGCCAGGGCTTTGCGAGGATCGTCATCGGGGAGGTAGTTCGATTCCCCTGGGATACTTGGTGCAGCAGTTTGTTTTGTTCCCGCATGGACGATCGTACCGAAGGGATCAAATCGGACGGTAGGCTCGGCCAGCGTCTTCGCGAAGATGGCCGCAAACCCATGGAAATCATCTTGGGTCCACCGGTCGAGTGGATGGTCGTGGCATTGCGCGCACGAGAGCTGGATGCCTAGAAAAAATCGACCGAAAGCATCCGCTCGCACTTTGGGATCGGGATAGGATCGAGCGAAGTAGGTTGATCCGATGGTTCGAGAATCCCCCAACGCGAGCACAATCTCCGACGCCATTTTGTGGAGCGGAGCGTCGTTCCGGATCTTATCCTCAAGCCATCGCAAGTGAGTCTGAAGTTCTCCCTCATCCTTGGGAAGCGACCGAAGTCCCAGTCTCTTCGCCCATCGAAAAAGTTGAAATTGCACAAACTCCTCCGATTGCAAAAGGTCGTCTATCAACGATTCCCGTTTATTAGGATCGAGAGAACGCGAATAGCTTTCGCATTCGAGTAGGGTCGGAAGACGTCCAAGCACATCAAGGTAAATTCGGCGCAGGAATGAGGGTTCGTCTGCAAGTCTCGGTAAAGGCAGTTTCAATTGTTGCAAGCGATGGCGAACAAGGCGGTCGACTTCATGCTCGCCGTTCTTGTCCACCGCTTTGTTCGAAGACGCTGGCTCCAAATCCGACGTTTCGGACCCGTTTGGAAAGGGAATCGCATGCTGAAGGACAGTGGTACGGTCTCGATAACGAGCGACGAGCGAATGAATTCCTGGTTGCTGAAATTCGATCGTGCGATTCGGGAGATCGATACGGACGCTTTCAGGTTGATCTGCAGCGACGGAAGCGAGCGAGGTAACGTCTTTCTCTTTGCCAGCAGCATCCACGGCAACGACGCGATAGGAGACGCGATTGGATGATGGAGTCAACTCTAGTTCCAGCGACTGGAGAGGCGTGGGTTCTGTGTCGGGGCATCCTGCCAGCATCCAAGCTTCGATGGCACGCCACGATTCATCACCTTGTTCTATTAACACGCCCCCTTCATGATCGATTAGCCCCGATGGTTTGGCCAAAAGCAAGCTTTTGTTTGGAACAATCCGATGCACCCTGCGGCCTTGTAGGTCCACTACGATTTCTTCGTAGTCAGAGGCCGGACGCGATCCGAACAGCGAGAGAGCCATGCCACCGCGACCTGCAGCAGCACCATGGCATGCTCCCGCGTTGCAACCGAGTTTCGTCAAAAGGGGCACGATATGTTCGCGAAAACCAACAGTCTCCTCGTCCGTTGTGCGCACAGCGGCTACTTGGGAATCCGAAGGCTCCGCGTTGTTGGCCCAGCACCTCGAATTGAACAGGAAACCTCCAACGGTTGCCAAGATTGCGAAGGCAGCCAGGGGGAAACGTTTCGTTGGGATTGGAGCTGGAAGGAAGCGATTCATAAAACGGGGCGAGACTAAGGCTTTGGTGATTCTTTTTGCTTATCGGGTTGATTTCCCTGAGGCAAGCCGCCGTATTGGTCATACCATCGCTTCAAAAACTCTTGCGCTTTTGGTGTTCCGTAATTCTCGAGTTTCCCTGCGTTAATAATCGTTTTTGTGATACGTCCAATTTCCTTTTGAGCTGCGTGGTTGTCTCGAAGGAATGCTTCGAATTTGGTGGCAGCTTCGGTCACGCTCTCTTCGCTTGCATCGCGCCGAATGATCGGAGTTAGCCAGGGGCGAAGATTGGGAGTATCAACTCTGTTTGTCGAGGGGGCCGATTCCATGCTGGGCATTCCTTCGAGCGACTCTAAAGCGGGAACTTCACCGCCAATCTTAGACACAATCGATTTCAAAACCTTGGGCATATCCACTTGCAAACTAGGTTGAATTAATGCGAAGTTCGCGATTGTCTTGTTCTTCTCAATTAGCAGGATAGTCAAAGTCGCTTTCCGGTTGAGGCCGTAGGTTCCGGGGCCTTCGCGACCATCCACCGAGATTCCGATCGAGACCTCTTTCGGGAGAGCGTGTTGGATGCGTCGAAGGGTTGCGATCGCGTTGGTGGTATCGTCATCCAACCATACGATTCCGGTTTGAAGGCCATCGGACTGACGAGATGCAGCATAAGTAGCGAGGATTCGCGTGAAGCCAATCGATTGACGGTTCAAGTCATGTACAAAGATCAGCAGAAGGGGTTTTTCTTTGGCCTGTGCGAGGAAATCAAACTTTTGATTTTCGAGAGGAGGAAAAACGCCGAGTACTTCAAAGCCTTCCGCGGCTTCTCCCGTTTGGGGGCCTGAATAAATCGTTTCCTCGGGAGCGAGAGACTTCGTTGTGTTGCGAGAATCTTGTCCGAATAGCGACGGCGATTGGACAGCAACGACGGCGAGACCGAGTAGTGCCAGCTTGCTAGCAAAAGCGATCGAGCCAAGGAGTAGGTTGGTTGTAGAGGGTTTCATCACGATTGCCTTCGGCGATGGTTTCGCGGGGGACGGCGTGGGGAACATTGAATATAACCTCAAAAGGAATCGTGTGAGCGGTAATCAATCCCTGCGAGCATCGTCCATTCTGGCTTGTTACCTCTTGGTGGCTTGGTAAGAATTGCTTCGGATAACTCGCATCACCCCAGAACGGACTCGCAATAGTGGCTCGCAACGAACAGCTGATTCGCCAGCATAAGATCATACAAATCTTGGAACGGCGCCGTTTTGGAAGCACGTTAGAGGAGCTGCGCGACGCGGTGGTTGAGGAACTAGGCCTTTCGTCGTTGCATGTCCGCAGCATTCGACGCGACTTGGAAGCCTTGCAAGTCGCGGGGATGAACATCGTCTCGGAGGACTTGGACACCGGCAAGGTGTGGAAGCTGAGTCGCGTCGACAAGGGGCTTCACAAGATCACGATCAACGCCAGCGAGCTCATCGCCTTGTCGATGGGGCGCGATTTGATGTTGCCATTGGTGGGTACCCCGTTTTGGCAAGGGATCGAGGCTTTCTGGAACAAAATCCGCGAGCAGTTGCCGGCGGGCGTTTGGGAGCATTACCAAAAGTACCGTCGAACGCTGCGAGTCTTGGGGGTGCCCGCAAAGACGTATGAAAAGCAGCAGGGGATCCTCAAAACGGTGAATCGGGCCATCTCCGAGCACCGGATTGTCGAAGCGGAGTATGAGTCGATCGGAAAGCCGATTTCGACTCGCTATCTCGAGCCGTATGGCCTGGCGTTGTATCAAGGAAGTATTTATGTGATTGCGATGGAGGAGGGGCGGGACGTAGAGAAGGATCCGGAGGATCGGCTGCGACACTGGAAGCTAGATCGGTTTTCCAAAGCCACGGCGTTGGATCGCTGGTATCGTTACAACGAGGATGTGGATCTCGAAGCGCACCTCGGCCAGAGCGTCGGGATCTTCCGAGGCGAAGATCCGGTGACCTACAAGATCAAGCTTTCGGCTCGGGCGGCCCGTTGGATCCAGGAGGAGCCTTGGCATTCTGGGCAGCGGGTGGAGATGTTTCCGGATGGAACGTGCATACTTAGCGTCCCGGCCTACCAGGATTTGGAGATCATTCCCCGGGTAATGGCTTTGGGGAAGGATGCAGAATTGATCGAGCCGGAATCGGCGAGAAAGGAAATCAAAGACTGGCTCGGTTCACTCACAGCCATTTACGGCTAATCCGGAAACCGAATACAGGTGCAGTCGACAGTCCTGGGATCGATTTTTCTGAATGAAACGATCGTTCTGCGGCGACTCGCACCGGTTGATGGGTATTTCCCGGCCAAGTATTTGAGTATTCCGGCGTCGTTTTTTCGTTATGATAACGTAGAGTTGAACTGCGAAGAGGCTGGATGCGTCTTCTATCAGTACGGTTCAGATGGGGAGATTTCCAGGGATCGGAGCCACTGCGATCCCCGGCTTTCTTTCCGCCCCAAATCCTCTCCGACGTTTGTCGCCCGGACGTTTTCAATCCATGGACACCACTAGGTTCGACACAGGAACAGACCGCAACAAAAAAGCACCCATCGCCGATGCGGTTGCCGTCCTAGCGTTGCGCATCATCTTTATCATTGTAGCCGGCGGTGTCGGGACCATTTGGGCTCAATCGCAGGACTTCGATGGTTTTGGTTCCCTGACGCCGTTTTTGGTTTTTAGCGGCGTCCTTATCGTCGCTTTCGGTGTCGTCGCGATCGATATGCTATTTCCTCGCAAGAGGATCGAGGTGATTTCCGCGATTTACTTCGGGCTGTTGATCGGGTTGATGCTTTCGTATTTGTTGACGGTGGCTCTCACTCCTTTCTTGCTTGAGAATCGTTTTAAAGACTACATCAATTTGGGCATTCTCACGGTGCTCTGCTATATCTGCATCAGTTTGCTGCTCCAGACCAAGGACGATTTTCGCTTCGTCGTTCCTTATGTGGAGTTTTCGCGAGATCTCAAAGGGTTGAAGCCGTTGATTCTCGATACCAGCAGCATTATCGATGGTCGGTTGGCGGAGTTGGCGGATACGGGAATCCTCGATAGTCAGTTGGTGATGCCACGCTTCGTGCTCTTGGAGTTGCAGAACATCGCCGATAGTTCTGACAAGCTGCGGCGGGTTCGCGGCCGGCGCGGCTTGGATATCTTGAACCGGCTTCGAACCAGCGAGAAGCTGGAGTTTATGATGTACGACCGCGAGTTGCCTGAGTTTGCGGGTCAGCCTGTGGACATGAAGCTGGTTCTCCTCGCCAAGCACTTGGACGGAAAACTGGTGACCGGCGACTTTAACTTGAACAAGGTTGCCAAGCTGCACAACGTGCCTGTCATCGACTTGAACCAGATCGCCAGTTCGCTTCGTCCGCAGTTTTTGCCTGGGGAGGGTTTCCAGATTCGTGTTGTGAAACCGGGAGAAGGGCAAGATCAGGGCATCGGATACCTTGACGACGGCACCATGGTGGTTGTCGAAGGTGGGCGCGACCGGCTGAACCAGACCATCGGCGTCGTGGTCACGAGCACTCTGCAGACCCAGGCCGGGCGCATGATCTTTACCAAATACGACGGTCCCAACTAGGCAGTCCCCGCAAGTCCATTTCGAGAACGGAACAAGAGAATCAAGGATGATTGGTCGCATCGTTATTCCCGCTCGGCTAGCCTCATCGAGGCTTCCTGAAAAGCTACTGCTCGCCGAAACTGGCATGACTGTTCTCGAGCACACCTATCGAGCTTGCACCGCTGCCAAGCTACCTAGCGGAATCACGATTGCTGTCGATCACACCCGAACGCAAGCGGTTGTCGAAGGCTTTGGTGGTCACGCGATCATGACCGATGTCAATGCTCAGAGCGGGACCGATCGAATTGCGGAAGTTGCCACTCAATTGCCCGATGTCGACATCTTTATCAACGTGCAAGGCGATGAACCGGAGATTTCTGGGGCTGCGATCGATCAAGTGATGCAGTTGTTGGTAGCAAACCCAAACGCTTCGGTCGCCACCTTGTCCACCCCGATAAGGACTCGCGAGAATTTGATGGATCCAGCCTGCGTCAAAGTCGTTTGTCAGCACGACGGGAGCGCCATGTATTTCAGTCGATCTCTCATTCCGCACCCGAGGGAATGGACGGACGCCGCGTTAGACCGCGACCCCCCGTTGTTCTTGCAGCATATTGGAATTTACGCTTATCGACGCGATTTTTTAGGTCAACTTTCCCAGTTGCCGGCCAGTCCGCTGGAGCAGATAGAAAAATTGGAGCAGCTCCGTTTTTTACAGGCCGGGCACAAAATCGTCGTCGGGATCATTCCCGCGTCCCACCGAGGGATCGACACCCGGGCGGATTACGAAGCATTTAAGGCCCGATGGCTCGAAAAAACCGCCTGAAAACCCGGAACTGGGGTGAGTGGCGAGTTGCTGGTTTACTGGATCCTGAATAGGATTTCTCCTTCTTCTGCTAAAGCGCGTTTTCAACCAATGAAGCGCGCCCAGCATCCGTCCGGCCGCACTCGATGTGTGCGCTCGCAGGCGGACCTTCCCTCCCACCACAACCTTTGTACTGCTCAACAGATATGGCAACACCAATTACAGTCGCGCACGGTGATGGAATCGGTCCCGAGATCATGGCGGCGACCTTGCGGATCATCCAAGAGGCGGGAGCACAGCTCGATATTCAAACCATCGAAATCGGCGAAAAGCAATACCTTAAAGGGAACATGGCCGGTATCGAGCCGAGCGCCTTTCAGAGCTTGCGCGATACGAAAGTCTTTCTAAAAGCCCCCATCACGACCCCTCAAGGGGGTGGTTTCAAGTCGCTGAATGTGACCACTCGAAAGGCTTTCGGACTTTACGCCAACGTGCGACCTTGCCTCAGCTACGCTCCTTTCATCGAGACAAAGCATCCGAAGATGGATGTCGTGATCGTCCGAGAAAACGAAGAGGATTTGTACGCAGGGATCGAGCACCGTCAAACGATCGACGTGATGCAATGCCTCAAGCTCATCAGTCGTCCGGGTACGGAAAAGATCGTCCGTTACGCATTCGAATACGCCCGAGCCTACGGTCGCAAAAAGGTGACTTGCTTCACCAAAGACAACATCATGAAGCTGACCGACGGTCTCTTCCATAAAGTCTTCGACGAAATCGCGGCTCAGTATCCCGATATTGAAAACGAGCATTGGATCGTCGACATCGGAGCAGCTAAGCTTGCCGATACCCCTGAGGTTTTCGACGTGGTCGTCATGCCAAACTTGTACGGGGACATCCTCTCCGACGTTGCGGCTCAAATTGCTGGCTCCGTTGGCTTGGCAGGTAGTGCCAACATCGGCGATGGATGCGCGATGTTTGAAGCGATCCATGGTTCGGCACCTCGCCGCGCCGGCCAGAACTTGGCCAACCCCTCGGGATTGTTCTTGGGAGCGGTCCAAATGTTGGTTCACATCGGACAAGCTTCCGTTGCTGAGCTTGCCCACAACGCATGGCTCAAGACGATTGAAGACGGAGTTCACACGTACGACATCTTCGACGAAAAGGTTTCCAAGCAAAAAGTGGGGACCAAGGAATTTGCCCAAGCGGTCGTCGATCGCATTGGTAAGAAGCCAGAAGTGCTCAAGGCTGTCGATTACTCCAAGGCTCCGTCGAAACCCCTTACCAGCCGACCTCCTTACGTGCGCTCACAAGAAAAGCGAGAGCTCGTTGGAGCAGACGTATTCTGTGCATTCACTGGAAAGCCCGATGAGCTTGCAGCCAAGCTGAAGCCATGCGAAGGGGACGGACTCGTTCTCGAAATGCTTAGCAACCGAGGGATGAAAGTGTGGCCAGGCGGAATGGAAGAGACCTTCCTCGTCGACGTGTACCGATGCCGTTTCCAAATTCCAGAAGGGACACCGGGGGCGGTGGAACACAAGTCGATTACCGCTCTGATGGACCGAATTCTCAAGGCTGGCGTCGAGTTCGTGAAGATGGAAGGTTTGTTCAATTTCGATGGCAAGCCAGGTTTTTCGCGAGGCCAAGGACAATAGGTTCCTGGCGTTTCATCAGCCCGCGGGCGCTAGCCCCGGGTTACCACCTTTAACACCAAAGCGTTCGTTGCGCTGAATCGTTCGAAACCGGACGCTAGCGCGTTCCGGCTGATTGCCGTGTTCGAAACCGGACGCTAGCGCGTTCCGGCTGATGAGCGGCGACGCTAGCACTCGGGGGGGCCACTGCGAACCTCGCAAGATTCAGACGACATGGAGGGATTGCCGCTAGGATGGTACGAGAGCGAAAACTGACCGAAGGTGACATCGATCCGAGTGCAGGCCGCGCCGACAAGAGCGCAGCCAAACGTTCGGATTTAGGTGGCACTCGTTCTGGTTCGCCGACTGTGCCGTCTTATTCAACACCTACCAAGGGGCAGCCGATGTCGTCGATGGACAACGAGAGCACGCAGGAGCAAGCTTCGGTTCCAGCCTCGGATAATGACTCGCTTCTTCGCCCGAAGCGCATTGCGGACATGGTTGGGCAAACCGACGTGATGGATGTCTTACAGATCGCCATCGATGCAGCCAAGAAGCGTGGCGAACAACTGGGGCATATTCTCTTTGACGGTCCTCCAGGGCTTGGAAAAACCACCTTCGCGACCTGCATCCCTCGCGAGATGGGGGTCAACGTCGAGATGACAACGGGGCCGAGTTTGAAAGCCCCGAAGGAGCTGATTCCTTATTTGACCAATTTAGAGCGGGGGTCCGTTCTGTTCATCGATGAGATCCATCGATTGCCCAAGCCCGTGGAAGAGTTTCTCTATACCGCGATGGAGGACTTCCGAATCGATATCGTCGTCGGTGAAGGTGTGAATGCGAGGACCTTGAACCTCGCCTTGCAGCCCTTTACGTTGATCGGTGCGACTACACGAGCGGGGATGCTCAGCGGACCTCTCCGCGACCGGTTTCACATTCGTCAGCATCTCGGCTACTACAACGTGGAGGACCTAGTCGAAATCTTGATGCGAAATGCGAAGAAACTTCGTGTCGAATTGCGCGCTGATGCTGCGGAGGAGATAGCAAGGCGTGCGCGAGGGACACCTCGAATTGCGAACAATCGCTTCCTTTGGGTCCGCGACTACGCGATGAGTAAATCAGATGGGGTCGTCACCAAAGCGGTGACTGGAAAAGCATTGGAGATGATGGGAATTGACGGGATCGGTCTGGATCGTCAGGACCGCCGTTACTTGGAGACGTTAATTCGGGTGTTTCATGGTGGTCCGGCAGGGGTCGAGGCACTCGGGCATACCATGAGTGTCTCATCAGACACACTTGAGGATGAGGTCGAGCCATTTCTTCTTCGCAGCGAGCTTATCATTCGAACGCAGCGAGGTCGATGTGCGACCCCGCGCGCCTTCGCGATGTTCAAGTAATCTTTGGTTCGAATAGTCTATTTACCTCAATTTCGAATAAGATAAGGCCGTCTTCCACGATCGCATTTCACTTCATCCTGAATTTGCTTCGAATATGCCTTATTTGGATGCCGTTACAGGTCCAGCGATGGGCCGTCGATACAATCTCGATGCGAGCCAATACATTCTCGGTCGGCATCCCGACTGCGATATCGTCTTGGAAAGCGGTTCCGTCTCTCGGCAGCATGCCAAACTGGTTCGCTCCGGAACAGGCTATCTCCTCGAGGATTTGAAGAGCCGCAATGGGACCTTCGTCAATGGGAGATTAATCGGGGATACTACCCAGCTTGCGGAGGGAGATTCGATTCGCATTTGCGACATTGAGCTCACCTTTCACGAGGATGGCCAAGCTTCCGAACTGTCCGTTGGCGGTACAGAAAGTTCTGCTCTCGGCATCATGATGGTGGACGATGGGGAGGAGGCACCCTCGAGTCGTTCGGTGACAGCAAAGCTTGATGTTCGGGGTAGCCATTTCGGAGTCCAAATCAATGCCTCCCCTGAGGCAAAGCTCTCTGCTGTCTTGGAGATTATGAAGAGCTTGGGCAAGGCGGTTTCGCTGGATGAGGTTCTCCCCAAGGTGCTGGATTCCCTGTTCAATATTTTTATCCAAGCAGATCGCGGATTCATCATCCTCAAAGATGACCAAGGGCAGTTGACCCCTCGATGGGTCAAGACGCGGCGTGCAGATCAGGAGGAAATGGTTCGGGTCTCGCGAACCGTTTTGCGTGAAGTGATGCAAAAAAAGGAGGCGGTGATTTCCCTCGATGCGGGTTCCGACTCCCGATTCGACATGAGTCAAAGCATCGCCGACTTCCGCATTCGCTCGATGATCGTCGCGCCGCTCTTGAACAGCGAAGGGGAACCGCTCGGAGCCATCCAAATCGATACCATCCAGCAAAAGGGTGGATTCGAGAACAAGGACCTTGAAATCCTCGTCGGAGTCGCCAATCAAGCGGGTATCGCGATCGAGAACGCTCAGTTGCATGAACAAGTCGTTGCGCAGAAGCTTGTGGAGCAAGATTTGGAGCTGGCTCGGCAAGTGCAATTGGCTTTCTTGCCGCGGCATTCCCCAGAGATTCCCGGCTACTCGTTTTATCAATTCTATAATCCTGCCAATCAAATCGGGGGGGATTACTTCGACTACATTGAACTCTCCAATCAGCGACTGGCGGTCGTCATGGCAGACGTGGTCGGGCATGGGGTTGCAGCGGCGATGTTCATGGCAAAGTTGAGTGCCGAGACTCGCTTCGCCTTTGCAACGATCGACGATCCACGCCGGGCCATAGCCGTTCTCAACGATCGAATTACGGCGTTGGAAGCAGAGCGATTCATTACGATGACTGCAATTGTCTTAGATTACGCATCGCATAAAGCGAACATAGTAATCGCGGGGCATATGCCTCCTATCTTGCTGACGAGCAAGAAAGAGATTCAAGAGCCCGGCGAGAGTGCGGGCGGTCCGCCATTGGGAATTATGCCCGGTTTGGAGTTTGATTCGGTCGAAATCGATCTTGCTCCAGGCGAGTCGCTCACGTTGTACACCGATGGAATATTTGAGGCGCCTAATGCCGCAGGTGTTCAGTACTCGATCGAACGAGTTCGGCAACAGGTGCGTCAGAACGGTGGAAACATCGCCGCGACGGGGAATGAAATTGTTTCTCATGTCAAGAAGCATATCGTCGGTTGCGATCAAGAGGACGACATGTGCCTCGTTATCCTCGGGCGTGACCGCACCGCGTCGTAGCGGACTCTCTGCATAGTGGAATCGATAACGGGCCAAGTCCGTCGGGCATAGGACCTGTGAGACCCATACGACCTATTGTCTGTGGAGTGCGTGTGCACGGGCCGTTCACGCAAGGGGCGGGGGGACCGTTCCTTCTATCGCTGGCAAAAATTCGAGCGATCGATTGAGTTCGTAGGCGATCCACTCGATCTCGGCATCGTCTAATTGCGTTAAGCATCCGAACGTTTTCTCTGACTTGTCGATCACAGACAACTGCATAACCGGCCGGTCGTTTACAGACATCCCGCTCGGGGCCAATTC
>JALOQZ010000119.1 GCA_025459245.1 Pirellula sp. | reverse complement strand
CGTCACGCGCCTCCTCCAGCAACCCTTCAGCGATCAGGTGGCCGCGTTCTCCTATCGGGGTCTGATCGAGTCCATCGTGGGATTGCCCGAGGACACCTACAGCACCCGGGCGGCCCGCGTGCTGGCGACGGCGGCCCTGCCGCGTTCGCTGACGGGTTCCCAGGCACCGTTTATCAGCGTGAATCGGCAAAGCCTGATGTATTCGCTGGTGAACGGGGAGTATGTCCCGGGACCGGCCATCAGCTTTGGTTCGCCAGCCGGCATCTTATTGTCCAGCCAAGCAAATAGCTGTTGTTTCTCCGACACAGAAAGGGATCGATCGTTGATCCATGGGGACGCCGTATGATTCTTGTCGGGAGCAGCGAACCAAGGAGGCATGATGCCGCGATGGACTACCTCGCGAATCATAGGCGCATGCGCAATCGCATCTTCGTAGGTATCGAGTGCAAAGGGCCCCACACCGCCTTCACGGTGACATTCAACACAATGGCGTTGCAAGAGTCGCGAAATCTGATTGTGGTAGGTAATCTCAGAGCTGGCGGTCGCAGTCTGCCTCGTCTCCAGAAGACATCCCGGTGCAGCTGTAGCTGATACCAATACTGGGCGATGTTCCAGGGAAGCTTCCAACGCGTCGCGAAGATAGGTATAGCGAGGCGTGTCAATGGAATAGCCAAAGCCATACTGATCATCGATCGCACCGTGATAAATAACGGTGTTGGATTGATCGAGCACAAAGACATCGGTCGTACTGGTCGCACCAAGATGATTAGTCAGTTTCAAGTCCTTGTCGAATGTGTATTCCACATTTGAGGTGAAGCGTTCTAGCGCTGCTTTCATTTCGTCCGGTCTATCTGTCGCGACACAATTGACCAGCACGAAACGAACACCTCGGGCTTTGAAGTCACTGTGGATATCCACCAAAGTCGGCAAATACTTTTTGCTCAGCGGGCAGCTGGTGCTTGTAAATGCGATGACCGTTAGATGACTTTTGTCCTCTCCGTGAATTCTTTTTGTGGTTCTATCGAGAAGCTCGAACTCCGTATCGGCAACAAAGCGGCCTACACCGTGCTCACCTGGAGTGAGCAATTTCGGCCCTTGCCGAACGGGAGCTTCAAACGACTTGGTGGGTTGGGTCGGAACAATGTCGTCGGCGGAATTGTTCCGCCCTAGCGCTTCGCCAAGGACGCTCCTCAAACGACCTCGCAGGGCGGCTCGCTTCGCTTCTTCCTGGGTGATTCCCCCGCTGCCATCGACATCTAGAGCCTTAAACACCGCTGCCTGCGGAAATTCATCAGGAGTGACTTTTCCGTCCCGATTGCCATCGAGTTGCTCGAATCTCTTCTCAACGCTCGGCTGGGCTATTACGCTACCCCCATAGAAAAGCCCTAGGGACGCAACAAACAGCCCACTACAACCAAGCTTGAGGAATTTGAAGGGAAACATAATTTGACCGATCGTCTTAGGGACCTACCGTAAGTCTTCTAGCGTCGCCTGGCAAAGAGCGAACCATCCGTGTACCGATACCATCTCGACTAATCCACACAACAAGTTGAAATTTCCCCAATTTGTTCGGGCTTTGAAATTATAGATGCCAACAGCAAATCGGTGAGACTGGGGGTACCGATGGTCAGAGAACTTACTACGCTGTTGAAAATTGGCAAGCATCGAGGTGGAGCGATATCGTTACCCATGGAGGCCTAATATCATGAGCGAAACAGTCCACGGTATCTTGAAAGTGTTTGGCGAGCGAGGATCCGGACAATACGGCAGCGAATGTGTCTCACAATTGGAGCACGCTATCCAGTGCGCGATGCTAGCCCAAGAGAGCGATGCGGGCGCAAGCTTAGTCGTTGCGGCATTGCTTCACGATATTGGTCATATCCTAGACGACGCTGATCTACCTAAGTCTGATGAAGGAAACTTAAACGATTCGCATGAAGACAAGGCTTACCCTTGGCTCTTACGCACGTTTGGTGCTGCGGTGGCTGACCCAGTGAGACTTCACGTCGCAGCAAAGCGTTATCTTTGCACACGCGATCCATCCTACTCCACTCAATTGTCCCCGACCTCCTTCAAAAGCTATCTGGATCAAGGTGGTCCCATGTCAGAAGACGAACTCCAAGCATTCGAACGCGAACCCTACTACCAGAAAGCTTTGCAACTCCGAAAATGGGATGATCTCGCGAAAGTTGCCAATAAGCCTCTGCCAGATATCGCTAGCTTCAAGGAACTACTCGAAAGCTGCATCGCAAATGTCGACAAGTATTCAACGTCGTGAAAGAATGCTAGAGCTTGATCCCGACGCGAATGTTGGCTTTCTCTCTGGCATCATTGAACGCGTTGGCAATGCTCGCGAGTGTGTACCATTTCGTGACTAACGTCGCGAATGGGAAGGAACGATGATTCGCATCCAAGAACTCAACCGCAGCCAGCAAGTCCGATGGGGCATAGTTATGGATACCTATAATCGTTAGATTGCGGCGCGTAATCCTCTCCACCACAAAACCAATAGGATCGGAGGGGAACACCGCCCCCGCGGAAACAATCGTTCCCCCCATTCGAGTTGCGTCCAATGCAGCGACGAAGGATGAGTTGGCCCCGGTTAACTCAAAGCTGTAATCAAAGCCTTTTCCGTCGGTTAACTCTCTTGTATGCTCACTTAGCTCCGCAGGGTGAATCGCTCGGTTAGCACCGAAAGCAAGAGCGAGCTCGCGTCGTTGCGGATCGAGATCGATGCAAAGGATTGAATCGCATCCGCGCGACTTGGCCATCGCACATGCCGTCAAACCAAGCATGCCAGCACCAAGAATGAGCATCGATCGCCCCTCGTATCGCGTGATCGGCTTCAAAGCCGCTGCGATGGTCGCGGTCGCACAGCTCGTCGGGCAAGCGACCTCCAAAGGAATCTCTTCGGGTAATCGGACGATGCTCGTTCCTCGGACCAGCAAGCAATGCTCTGCAAATCCCCCAAGCAACTCCTTGCCCGGTCGCAATGGTTCGTGGCCATACTTGACAGCGTTCTCACACTTTTGCGGAAGATCCCGTTCACAGTAGAAACATCGACCGCAATTGGCAACGACTCCCCATACAATGCGATCACCGATACTCAGAGCCGTTCCATTCAAGTCAAACATCGGATCTGACGAACCGAACGCGACAATTTCTCCAACAATTTCATGCCCCAGCACCGTTGGGGTCGGAACTTTTCTGCGACACTCCAAACTATGGAGATCGCTACCGCAGATAGTGCTTGCGATCACTTTGGCCAATACTTCGCCAGGCGCAAGCGAAGGAATCTCGAAAGACTGCTGCTCAACCTTGGAAGGTATCCCCGAAAAAACAGCAGCGGAAGAACGATTCATAACGAAGCTTGTGAGGTTGAATAGTCTGGTTGGTTCGAAGGGCGTTTTCTGCTGAAGTAATATGCAGAAATGCTGAGGGCGAACAAGGCGAATAGACTACCAACCCAACAAACAGATTCCAACAACCAAAGCGCATTCAATTGTTCGCGCCACATATTCTTGGTAAGCATGACTGCAACATAGCCCAAGTATCCGTACGCATCGGCGAGATACATCAAAAAGGCGAGAGTACCAGTTTCCCGGTTCATCGCGATCAACCTCTCAAACACGGTGGTGTGGATCATTACGTAAGGAAGATAAGTACCCAGGCCGATAAGTACCATATAAGCAAAGGGACTGAGCATGGACATCTGCCGTCCCACCAACGCTCCAATCATGACGAGAAACCCAAGAGCGCAGATAGCCAACGACAAGAAGAAAACCCCTCGGTGGTCTTTGAAAAGGACGGTCAAACCACTGGCTGCTAGGACTCCGAGAGCGATCCAAAGCTCAGAAATGGTAAATGTGCTTGGCACCATTTCGACTCCCAGTTCACCCCAAATCCTATCTGCAAAGTCGCCGCGGATGCTGCGAATGATCGTTAGAAGCAGGTAGATTGCGATAATGAATGAAAGCCCGACAGCGTATTTGCGAAACAGCAAGACTCGATCTTGCCGGCTCATTGCCACACGCTCGACCCGCGATTGGACATCCGATTGATTCGGGGGTGGGATACGAGCCAACATTCCCACAAACGAGATCAAGGGAATGGAGAAGCACAGGCCAGTCAAGAATGGCATCCAATGCTCGCCGACTCCTGCATCAAACAAAGTACGCCCCGCCGACTTGGTGAAGCCGTCAGCCAAAATAAAGCTCGCGCATAGCCCTGCGGCAAGGAATTCGGTGAGGTTCCGACCTTCCAGAAATCCGAGTACCAAACCGAAGACCATACCCAGAGGAAGTCCATTCAAAAAGAGGCATACAATGCCCCACGGCTTCGGGACGATGGCGAAAAGAAGCAATGCAAACTCGGCGAAACCAATCAATAAGAGAATTGCCAGTGCTCGTCGAGCAGCAGGCAATTCAGAGACAACCTTGATTCCGATAAACTTCGAAATCGTGTAACCGATGACCTGCGAGGAAACGAGCCACTCCTTGTATCCAATTCCCCAGGGGCCTAGACCCGCGAATGGAGCCGCCGTGAATGGCTTCCGAAATGCGTACATGCAGAAGTAGGCCCCAAACGCCGCGACAAGTGCCCAGATCGCCGTATTCCAGACGAAAGTGCCGCGAGAATCTGTCCTCTTCGATGCTTCCACGTCTAGGATTCTCTTCGTTGAATTTTGTTTGGAAAATGAGACGCAAATCGTAAGCAACGAAAGGAAACTAAATGAGCGACGAGGAACGGCATTCACGAAAAATTCATCATTGCGAATAGAAGTTTGGTAAAGTGTCGGCGTTGTTAGCGTTCATAAGCGCACGCGGAAAAATGAGGGGTTTCAAAGGCAAAATGGTGAAGGAATCGAATCCAAGTGTCAGGCTCGTTGTTTTTGATTGGGCGGGAACGGTCGTTGACTTTGGTTGCCAAGGACCAGCAAAAGCATTCGTCGATGGATTCGCGCAAGTAGGCGTTCCAGTAACTATGGAGGAAGCACGCGGCCCCATGGGGCTGGCCAAAAAAGAACATATCCGACAGATGCTATCCATGCACTCCATTTCATCGCGTTGGAACGAAATGAAAGGGAGGGGTTGGACCGAGTCGGATGTCGACGAAATCTATCGCTGGGTAACACCGATGCAGATTGAAGCTGCAGGGAGGCTTGGACGACCTATCGACGGGGTGCTTGAGTGCGTCGAGTATCTTCGCCGTCGAGGAGTCAAGATCGCAGGTACTACAGGCTACTTTCAAGAAGCAGCCGATGCCGCACGTGCAGAGGCCGCGAGCTTTGGCTACCGTCCTGATGTGAGTGTATGTGCCGATGAAGTCCCCGCAGGTAGACCGGCTCCGTGGATGCTTTTTCGTGTGATGGAGAAGACGGGATGCTATCCAGCGACGCGCGTGATCAAGATCGGAGATACGAAGGCGGATATTGAAGAAGGACTAAACGCAGGCGCCTTCTCGGTGGGAATAATCGACAGCTCGAACGCGATGGGACTATCGACAGAGAGCTTTCAGAGTTTGGAGCCCGAAGTGTTAGAAGAAAAAAGAAATCATATCCAAAACGATTTCTTACGATCTGGTGCACACGCAACGATTCGTAATCTTGCGGAGCTACCTGGATTGCTGGAACATGATTATCCACGATGGCTGGAAAGCATGACGCGATAACGCACAACTTCAGCAACCTATGAAGATAAAGAGTTAAACGAGGGACGATGAGTAAGAAACGAGTTGCAGTTCTTGGTGCCGGAATCTTCGGCCTTGCAAATGCTTGGGCAGCTAGCAAACGTGGTTTTGAGGTTACTGTTTTTGAAAAAGACCCTTTTGCTATCGGTGCATCGGTTCGCAACTTCGGAATGATCTGGCCAATCGGACAGCGAGTCGGCGAAACCTATCGCTTGGCATTAGAAAGCCGGAGACTTTGGCTGGATTTATGCCGCGAGGCCGGTATCTGGATTCGAGAATGCGGGTCCATTCATCTGGCTCATCGAGACGATGAGTTTGCGGTGCTGGAAGAGTTTTGCGGCCAAAGTGAGGAGCTAGCGGTCGATTGCAAACTCCTCTCAAGACAAGAGGTCGTGGCAAAAAGCCCCGCAGCAAACCTAGGAGGATTGCTGGGTGGAATGTGGAGCCCCAACGAGTGCTGTGTAAACCCTCGCAAAGTGATTGCATCTCTGCCTAGTTGGCTAGAGCGAACCTATGGCGTTCGCTTTCATTTTGGTACTTCCATTCAATCAATCCAGTCAGAGAGCGATACCGTTGAACTTCGGTCGTCGAGCCACCTAAAGCACTCGTTCGATCAAGTGATTGTCTGCGCCGGTGCCGACATAGAGCGATTGTTTCCAGAAGCCATGAATGCGCCCGCCAAGGCTTGCAAGCTTCAAATGCTCAAAACGGTTCCTCAGCCCAAAACCTTTTCGGTAGGACCTCATCTCGCGGGCGGCTTGACACTCCGTCACTACCGGAATTTTGAATGCTGCCCAAGCCTGCCTGCCTTGCAGAATAGAATTTCCCAAGAGACTCCCGAGCTTGATGCGTACGGTGTACACGTAATGATCGCACAGAATGATGATGGCGAAGTGGTGCTCGGCGATTCGCACGAGTACGGAGCATCCATTACGCCCTTTGACAAGACATACGTCGATGAGTTGATTCTGCGTGAATTACGCAAGATTGTCCAACTGCCCGACTGGAGTATTCGGGAACGTTGGCACGGTGTTTATGTCAAGCATCCGGATCAACCGGTGGTACTCTCGGAGCCACAACCAAGTGTGTGCGTATTTGCGGCTACGGGGGGCACGGGAATGACGTTGTCTATGGCGTTAGCCGATCAGTTCTGGCGTGAGCGAGCTTAGCTCCAATACGAAAACCATTAGTCACTCAGGCGATGACCGCGATTGCCGATGGTTTCGGATAGGCTCTCAATAAGGTGATGCGTCAGGAGGGGCTCCAGTTAGCAGAATCTTTTGTACCCAAGCTGCAGTATCAAGCTCTTGTCCAGGACCGAGCGTCGGTTCGATAGAATCAATCTGAGCTTTGATCCTGCTCAACTCCTCGATGTCACCGGTATGTTCGTATGCTTTTTGCAGCATATAGAGAACTGCCAAACGATAGGCGGTATAAACCTCTTTGTCTACGGAATCTCGTATGCATTGATCGTAGTACTTACTTAACTCCTTTGCGTGCCGGACGAAATCCTCCATATCACCCAAGCAATAGCTTACGGCGGATCGGTAATAGTTATGCGTCATTCGGTGATCAAGTATCCACACCCCTTCCGTATCGGGTGGATACGCCTTCAACTCCAAATCACGCGACTCCGCCAGCAGCTTGTCCGCTTGCTCATAGTCCTTACGATAAAAAGCGAGAATGGCGAATACGCGTTTCGCGAGAAGAGCATGCTTGAGGTATCTCGGCTGTTCAGGCTTCTTGTTCCAAAGATCGAGCGACTTGGTGATGTTCTCATTAAGTATAGCTGTCGCAGCTGGGGATTGATGCCGATCCATCGCAGACAGCTTATAGTTCAACTCCAATTCCGCCTCTTGGTAGTCAAAATTATCTGGATCGAGCTCTAAACTTCTCGATAGATAATCTTTCGCGAGAGTCAGAAACTCACGTCGAGTCTTGACGTGCTCTTCAACTTCCAAATTGTTGTAGAAGTCACAAAGCTGCAGATATCCGAAGCAAATCTGAAACAGGTACTTGCTCTGATGCCTTGGGTCTTTGTCAACCTCAACCAAGCGTTTTAGGATCTCGATAGACTCCTTGCGATGCTTCACAGCATCCTCCGCTCTTCCCATGTGCGCATAGCCATGAGCGCAGTAGTGGTGCGTTATGCTCAAACGGTGCAGTGCTCGAAAGTCATTCGGGTTCACCTTTACATAGGCTTCATTGAATGCAATCGTGTTTAAAAGCATCTCCTCATGGTCTTTACGTGTGATCGTCAAGCCTTCGTTAAATTTTTCCGTCATCGGAAAGAGGATGTCGTTGATCGCATTGAGGGTTAGTTCAAGGCTCTTCTCAGCTCGTTCATGGGCCACTCTTTCTCGCAACCATGAAGCGTTTATGGCCACTAATGCAGCAAGCATCGTTATGAGCACAATCGATGCTGCCGCCAAAGTACGTGGAGAAGTGCGGGCCCAATACCGAATCAGCTTTGCAATCGATGGCTTCGTAGCCTCAACTGGAAACCCTTTCATCAAACGATCTAGGTCATTGGCGAGCTCGCCTGCCGTTTGGTACCGATCCTCCGGTTCTTTGTTCAAACACTTTAAAATGACTGCATCCAAGTCGCGTGGGATTTGCGCATTCCATTTGCGCGGTCTCTCCGGGGCTTGACGGCAAATCTTTTCTGAGATTTCAAAAAAGGAACCACCATCAAATGGCATATGCCCTGTCGCCAATTGATACAAGACGATGCCAAGCGAGAAGATATCCGACTTGTTGGTAACGTCCTGATGTTTCCCCCGAATTTGCTCGGGCGACATGTAACGAATGGTTCCCACCGCGACCGATTCGGTACTCACATCGACGGTAAGTTCGCTCGCTTCGCCAAATCTTTTCGCAAGCCCAAAGTCAGTAAGCTTCGGAACGAATCCTAGCCCTTGAGTGCTCTCTTTATCCGCGGAGGCCAGCAGGACATTACTCGGCTTGAGATCCCGGTGAAGAATCCCGCGGGAATGAGCGTACTGAACCGCTAAAGCAATCTGCTGCACCAACCAAGCAGCTTGCATAGGAGAAAGTGCGTTCGGTTTTTGTTCGAGGAACTGAGCCAGATTTGGACCATCGACCAACTCTCCCGCGATGAACGGTTGACCATCAATAGTGCCTGTCTCATATACTTGGACAATCCCCGGATGGCTCAACGAAGCAACCGCTCTTGCTTCCCGAATGAATCGACTCTGAAGCTGAGGCTGGTTGCCCAACGAAGGCCGAATCATCTTGATCGCAACATCGCGCCCGAGCATCGTGTCTTGCGCTTGAATCACAACCCCAAAGCCGCCAGCCCCCAAGTACCGCCCCGGTTCGTATCGTCTCGAAGCCTTGGTAGCGCCATCCGATGGATTCAGTCGAGAACCGGAAAGCGCAGTTTCCAAACAAGCCGAATCGATCGCCGTTGGATCCGATGCAGATATGCCGCTAGGCGTTTGCTCACTTTGAGAGTTTTCCAAGAGAGCAACCGATCGATCGAGAACCTGCCAACAAGCCTTCTCATCAAGACTCCGAGATGGAAGGGCTCGATCGGGCGTGTCGAGCCAATATTGAATCTCACGAATAATCTCGGAATCACAATTCGGAGGATTGGGGCTCATAACAATTGGTTCACCCTAGAGCTATCTGATCACTTTCGCCACCGAACAAAGTTGCTCTCAAATTCTTTTGGCACCGAGTAACGAGCATTCGAACAGAATCCTCGGTGCGATTCACTCGCTCACCGATCTCTTTAAAGGTGAGCCCCTCTTCGTATCGCCACTTCAATACTGTCTGTACCGCTTCAGGCAAATTGCGAACGGCCTGCTCAAGTCGCTGCAATAGCTCATCCGTCATGATATCCCTCTCGGGATCTACCGTGGGGTCCGCAATAGCTTTCAAGAGTGCGGAGTCGTCCGAAATAGAACGCTCAACGGCGATATTGCGTTTCTGAGTCGCTAAAAATCTTCGTTTTGCTGCGTAGACGTTGTTGAAGAGCAAAGTCCGGATCCACACAAAGAACTGCGATGTTCGGTCCGCTCGCAACTGATCGAACCCAGTCACTGCATCCTGAAAAGTCTGCTGTACAATATCGGAGACATCGATCTTAGCCGCGAGGCGAGGGTCATCCAATTCTCGCACCAGCTCTCGGAGCAACGGTCGATATATCTCGAGCGCTCGACCAAACGCCTCTAAATCTCGCTTTTGGAGGAGACTACTAACTCGGGGAAGGTGTGGTGCGGCAGCGGGATCGGATGGCAAGGGAGTGTCCTATTGACCAGGGGGGCATCGTTGCACCTTCTATTGTCATGAGAACATTTTTCGCTGCAAGAGTTGGCGGGACGAACCAAGTCGGAATACCCCTTATCTCAGTAGCGAATCATAAGAATTTCTCACACCCCGCCGTTCAAGCCGGTGTACGGTTCCAAGGCAATTCTCCGGTGCTCGACGAGCCGTCCCGCCGGGACTAAGAGCCAATCCGATAACCATTAGCCGCATCCGCGCTAGCCGCGATTTCCCCTGGTTCTCGGATAGGCGCTCTAAGGCAAAAACTCCTTCGGCAATGCTACCCCATTGGATTCGGCCCAAGTTCGTGTGGTGAGCTCGATGCGTTTTCCCGCGGACGAGTTCGGGTCCTCTATCAAAACCCAAACCACCTTTTGGTCCTTCTCGGTGGGTGATTGTACCGTGGTCACTGGGTTCGCACGGCGAACAAGATCGGTGAGTATCTTTCGCAATGGGACGCTTGATTGACTGAAAGCCCGGACTTGCTGGTTCTGCGTGATCCCTTCCTTCTGAAATGCACTACCGTTGATGGTGAATGCAAGCGGCTGGGAACCTTTGAGCACCGAGTCATTGAATTCCGTCGCGATCGCTGCCAACCCCATTTCTAATGACTCTTGCTCGAAAGCGATCGAGATAGGGCGATCCAGAAGATCTTCGGCCGAACTCGGCTTTTCTACAGGTTTGGGCTGCGCGGCGATCGCGCTCGGCGCCACTCCTCCTTCCTGAAGACTCATCCAAACACCGATAGTGAGATTGCCGAGCGACTCAGGGGGTAGATAAACGTTGCTAACAATCTGCCCTTCTTCCAGACCAAATCGAGTGTTCTTTACCACAGCCCGCACCATCTGGGGCATTCTCATCGCAATGGCCCGCCAATAGGCAGGCGGTGGGGATGAGATTAATTGCTGCTCAAGGTAATCAGGGCTTTTCTCCAAAGCTTGCTTCAACTCCGCAGCTTTCCGTCCCAACATGGTGGTATCGGATATTGCAACTCGCCATTCTCCATAAAAACGGGGTGATACTGAGCAAGCAAAACTTACAGCTTGAACATCATCTCCCCAAAGCGACTTCGCAAGTGGCTGAAACCGCGGAGATTGGCTGAAGAGTCCTCGACCTTCACCAAGCAAAAAGCTTGGGGCTGCCAACACAAATAAATCAGATCGACTATCGCTCGATCGCAGCAACATGTCCATCTGCCTACGCAGCGGCACGCTGCGTCCCCCGATCTCGACAAGCGTCTCCATTAGTTTCTTCGGTGCAACCGTTAGTCTTCTTGTCGCCTGTGCCTTATCAACAGAAAGTTCATCAATGGCAATCGCCCAAGCGTCGTTACTCCACAAACCTTGCTTCGAATCACTCGCCGAAGGATCTGGAGAAAATCCCGGCAAGCTCTCGAGAAGCGTCTCCATGGTCGTCGGAGCTTCTAAAGTGAACCGAATCGCAAGGTCAAAACCGCTTGTCCCGCCAGAGGGGTAAAGCCCCATCGCCACCTGAGAAATCCGTTGATCCTTAGCAAACGGTACGCTGTCGATCGACTGCTTCCAAGCAGGGAGCGTTTCCAACACCCAAGGCTGAATGGACTGAAATGAATCCGCTCCGGTCCAAGCAGCCTTGGAAAAGAAAACCAGGGTTTCTGGACCAGGTGGAAGCATGTCAAGAGAATACGGGATACCCGTTTGCGGAGGCGCCCATAAGGAAGTGCCATCGTCCGCTACAACGGTAAAAAACTCCCCTAGCGGATCGTTCGTTGCGGCGTTGCTCTCCGCAGGCTTCGAACTTGGTGATGCACCGGAGCCAGACGGGACTTCGACTATCTTGACTTCAGGTTCCGTGCGTGGGACTGGTCTACCACTCGACTGCATCAAAATAGCGATCAACCCACCTAGCAAGACGATCGAACCAACGCCAAGCGCCGGAACGACCCACTTCGGCTTTCGTTTCTTTTTCTTCTTCACCAATGCAGTACGCGAGCCAGCGGCCGTTG
>JALOQZ010000118.1 GCA_025459245.1 Pirellula sp. | reverse complement strand
TCCTCACGAATCCACTGCATGACCGTATCAAGCTCGCTTTTTTCCTCCGCCGCCAATTCCTTTTGACGTTCCACTTTGAGTTTGGTCTCCAGCGAAAGTAGATCGTAGTCAAAGCTGTCGAGTACTCTTTTGGCGAACGCGTGCTGCCCCGCCTTCCGCTTTGCGATATCTGCAATCGTGAAAAGCTGATCAGCCGCGAGTTGGTCGTAACGCTTAAGACTGGATCGGTTGCTTTCTAGTTCGGGAAACTTCTGCATCGCATACACGAGCATTTCGCGAGCCTCGGTGTACCGTTTAGCAGTTTCATAGAGCTCGACAATATCGAGGTACGACCTAGCTTTGGTTGGATCCGCGTTGCGCAACAAGATCGCTCGAAGCGTTTCAGGCGGGATCGCATTGAGAGACAATCGCATATCCCATGCAAAGTCCCCTTCGGCTCCTTGCAAACCCTCGACACGAACGTAGCTAGGGGCGATTTCCGTGATACCTTGGACTGCGATTTTCCCATCGCTAAACCGATAGTAACGCCGCCCGAGGTCGCTGAACTCAAAGGGTTGAGGAGACTCAGCAAACGCCGTGATCGGCTGGGATCGCCGTGTATCTGCCGCGCGATCCTTATTCGGCAACTCGATTTTGACTTGTGGCCTGGCAATCGTCCAACGCTCATTGTTTCCATCGGTGATCTGGATCCGATGAAAATAAACGCGACGGAGATCGTCATCGGCCTCCACGATAACCTTGGCACCCGCCCCCGCGCTGCTGTTCATCGCAGCTTCTTTCTTGATCGTATCAATGTCCGAACGAAGAGCCGGGCCAATCGTGATACCGTTGTTCAGCGTGAAGTAGACACGATTCTGAGCTATCGAGCTGGCGGGATTGGCAATGGAACTCGAAAATGCGATCGCCGCAGTGATAAGCTTCGCTGCCAATGGAATCGATCGGGTACGCATAAAAACCTCAACGGAACATCGTGCCATCGCTGCCGGAGCAACCTGTATGGATCCGACAATCGTTACCAATCATCCAGCTCCCACCCAGCCGCGGGATCAGGTAGATGGTCTATCTGACTGTACATCCCGCTGCGTTGTTTGGTTCTGCATTTTTGACAAGATCAACGCCGATTGACGTAAATTACTTGAGGCCACGCCGCTCAAGCAATGCTTCGACAGAGGGTTCTTTTCCTCGGAAGTCGACGTACTGCTTCATGACCTCCCGAGTACCACCCTTGGACAAAACGGTCTCTCGAAGCTTGCGTCCATTTTCCGGAGTAAGACCACCATTGGCTCTCATGTGAGCAAAAGCATCCGCCGCCAACACTTCGCTCCAAAGATAAGCGTAGTAGCCCGCCGAATATCCACCGGACCATACGTGGGCAAAATAAGAAGTCCGATAACGTGGAGGAACCGGTTTGTAGTCGACTCCATAGCGAGCTAGCAACTCTCGCTCGAAGGACTCCACGTCCTGAATCTTGGCATCGAGACCGACGGAATGCCATCCGAGATCGAGCAGGGCGGCCGACAAATATTCGAGCGTTTCGTAGCCTTTATTAAACTTGTTCGCCACGATGCTCTTATTGAGCAAGTCCGTTGGTAGAGACTCTCCGGTTTTGTAGTGCTTCGCGTAGTTCGCTAGCACCTCAGGGTCGATGGCCCAGTCCTCATGAAACGTCGATGGGAATTCAACATAATCCCGAGGTACCGATGTTCCAGAAAGAGTCGGATACTCAACGTTGGAAAAGAGACCATGCACTCCATGTCCCAGTTCATGGAACATCGTCATGACATGGTCCAAACTCAACAAAGTGGGTTCCCCTGCGGCGGGTTGTGGAATATTCATGACATTCACAACGACCGGCAACTGATGCAAAAGCTTCGACTGATTGACGAAGGCGTCCATCCAAGCACCACCTCGCTTCGAGTCGCGCTGGTAATAGTCAGCATAGAAGAGCCCAATCTGCTTACCATCCTTCGAGAGTACATCAAATACACGCACCGACGGATGATAAACAGGCAAGTCCTTTCGCTCTCGGAACTCAACCCCATAGAGTTTTCCAAAGGTATAGAAGACACCTTTGTGAAGAACGTTTTCTAGCTCGAAGTAGGGCTTGATCAGACTTTCGTCAACTTGATACTTCTCCGCTCTCACCTTCTCCGCATAGTGTTCCCAATCCCATGGCTGAACATCGTCGACGATTCCATCCTTTTTCATCGCAGCCGCAATCTCGGTTGCTTCCACCTTGGCCTTCGACACAACTCCTGGCACTAAATCCTGAAGCATCTTGAAAGCAGCTTCCGGCGTAGCTGCCATCTGATTTTCAAGCGTGAAGGCTGCGTGGCTTGAATAGCCGAGAATCTTCGCTCGCTCGGCTCGCAGTTTGGCAAGCTCCAAAACAAGCGGGCGATTGTCCAGCCCTCCGTTCTCACCCAACCCACGATTGGCCGAAGCCTCCCACACTTTCTTTCTCGTATCTCGATTCTTCAGATTGATCAACACGGGCTGCCGCGTGGTATTCGTGATCGTCAACAAGTACTTCCCGTCCTGCCCTTTGGCTTTTGCTGCTTCCGCTGCCGCGGCAATATCTGCGCTCGACATTCCTGACAACTCAGAAGCATCGTTGATCAGGACAGAGCGTTCTTTCGTAAGCGCGAGAAGATTATTTTGAAACTGAGTTGTCAGCGTCGACAGTCGCTCATTGATCTCGCGAATTCGCTTTTGCTCTCCCTCATTTAACTTGGCCCCTGCACGAACGAAGCTCTCGTAATACTCCTTCAATAGTCGTTGCTGCTCCTCACTCCAATCGCTAAAAGACTGACGCTTCTCCCAAAGAACCTCCACGCGGGCAAACAATGCGCGGTTGAGATAAATATCATCGTAATGAGAGGCCAGCTTCGGAGCGATTTCTTCTTCGATGGCTTGGATCTTTTCATTGGTGTGCGCGGAGGCCAAGTTGAAGAAGATCGCTTGAACTCGGCGGAGCGTCTCACCGGTCTTTTCGAGTGCGACCAAGGTGTTCTCGAAACTGGGTGGAAGCTTGGAATCTGCGATCGCTTGGACCTGCTGTATCTGCTCCTTCATACCTGCATCAAATGCAGGAAGAAAATGTTCGTCCTGAATCTTCCCGAACTCCGGTGCCAAGAGTGGAAGAGAGCTAGGAACCATCAATGGATTGGAATTGGTCATGGATGTAAAACGAATCTTGGTTGGCGGAACTAACTCGGGGCGAAGCGAATCTTGGGCGAATGCTGGGACTGCAGGTAGCAAAGTAGCAGCGGCTAACAGTTGGACTATACGGCGTCGCATGACGGCGAAGCTCCTTCGAAGGATGAATAGACATGTGATCAATGACGAATGAAGCCGGTCGATCCCCAAGAAACACCGAGCCAGCACTCTCCAATCATACCTGAATCAACCAAAAGCTGGAGCTGGTTGATTGGGCCTCTTTCCGGGTCCGCTACTCCCTTTGGGCTCGTCGTCGTGCGTGGCTGGCGGATGGACAGCTCCGCTTTCTGCAGCTTGAGTGGCCGATGCGAGAGAAGGCTTCACGCGAAAGAAGATGACGTACAATGCGGGAAGATTTACTAGGGTAAGAAACGTCGCAATGGAGAGCCCGCCCATGATGGCCATGGCCATCGGCCCCCAAAACACGCTGCGTGTCAGCGGAATCATCGCCAAAATCGCCGTTGCAGCAGTAAGAATCACAGGTCGCGCGCGACGGACAGAAGACTCGATCACTGCGTCCCATTCGCTCAATCCACCCGCGATGTCTTGCTCGATCTGATCGACTAGGATCACCGAATTTCGCATATCCATTCCTGCAAGTGCAATAACCCCCAACAAGGCGACGAAACCGAACGGTGCATTAAAGAGGTGGAGCGATGCAACGGCACCGATCAACCCGAGCGGTGCGATCCCGAAGATCAAAATCATTTTCTTGAACGAGTGAACTTGGGACATAAGCAACGTCAACATGATGAGAATCATCGGTGGGAACATGGCAAAGAGCGCCTTGTTGGCCTTGACGCTTTCTTCAGCAGCACCACCTGCTTCAATGCGGTAGCCAGGGGGCAATGATCTCTTCAGCTCCGTCAAATTCGTTTCGATTCGATTCGTGACATCGGGTGCTTGATAGCCGTCAGCAACGTCACATCGCACAGAAAGCATGCGCTCTTGATTGCGACGCCATACGATGGGCTCCTCAAAGGTGGGGCGGATCTTTCCAACCTGTTCAATCGGAACGACTTTGCCAGAAGGGGTAAACAGAGTGAGATTGCCCAAACTCCCGACGGAAACTCGCTCCGATTCGATCGCTCTCGCAACAACAGGTATCGTTTCAGTGCCATCGCGAAACTGGGAAACGGTTGTCCCCGATAATAAGGTCTCCAGTCCTAGCTCAACCTCTTGTGGCGTTAAACCCATCAACCGCGCTCGGTCTTGATCAATGTCCACCGCCACCGATTTGGCGGGCTCATCCCATTCGAGATTGACATCGATTGCGGCTGGGTCGGTTCGCATGATTTGTCGTACATCTTTTGCGATGCGTCGAACTGTCGATGGGTCCGGACCGATAACCCGAAACTGTACTGGATATCCCGTTGGTGGACCAAATTCCAAGCGGAGTACTCGCATGGAAGCATCCGCGAACTGGCCGTCTTGCTCGAATAGTTTCTTTAGCCTCGCACGCAACTCTTCTCGTGCATACACGCTGGAGGTTTGAATAACGATCTTCCCAAAGCTTGGGTTCGGAAGATCGGGATTGAGGGCCAAAAAGAATCGGGCAGACCCTGCGCCAATGTAACTGGTGAAATGTTGGATCAATGGCTCGTGATCCATTCCAGGTTCTTCTAAAAAAGGTCGTATTCGCTCCTCGACCATTCGAACCATATTCTCTGTCGCTTGAATGGAGGAACCTTCATGCAACCGAACATCGACCATCAATTCGGTACGCGAAGAAAGCGGAAAGAATTGTTGCTGCAATCGCGTGAATCCAAACATCGCAGCCACAAACATGGCGAAGGTGATCGACACTACCGCGTAGGGACGCTTCACACATCCGCGAATCAACCATCGCAATGCTCGATGAAACGGAGTCTGAAAGGGGACGTGCTCTCCATGGCCCTCCCCTTTTTTGAAGTCGGGTAAGAGCTTCACTCCAAGATGAGGGGTAAAAATGACTGCTACAAACCAAGAGACTATCAAAGTGATGCCAACCACCCAAAAGATTCCGCCTGCATACTCGCCAGCTGCAGAACGAGCGAAGCCAACAGGTAGGAAGCCCGCCATCGTGATAAGGGTTCCGGATAACATCGGAAAAGCGGTCGATCGCCAAGCAAACCCTGCTGCATCGATCCTATTCCATCCCTCTTCCATTTTGACCGCCATCATTTCTACCGCAATGATCGCATCGTCGACGAGGAGACCGAGAGCCAAGATCAATGCACCGAGCGAAATCCGATCCAGATTCATACCGATGGCGTACATGACCATCAAGGAGATTGCCAGCACCAGCGGTACACTAAGGGCAACCACGATTCCAGTTCGAAGCCCCAAACTGAGGAAGCTGACAATGAGCACAATCACTAAAGCTTCGACAAAGGATTGGATAAACTCACCGACCGACTCTTCGACGACGTGTGGCTGGAAAGCAATATTGCCCAATTCGATACCAACAGGAAGCTCCTCTCGGACTTCCTTCATCGTCGCTTCCAACTGCTTGCCGAGGGATAGAACGTTGCCACCCTTGGACATGACAACACCGACGGCCACTGCGGGTCTGCCATTGAACCGAAGCTTGAACAGCGATGGATCTTCATAACCTCGTTTAACTTCGGCGATGTCTTTCAAGCGAAAGACCCGACCGTTCCCTTGTACAGGGACATCTTGAATCTGAGAGACTCCGTCAAAATCTCTAGCGACCCGAACATGGATTCGATCATTGGAAGTGTCGATGCTGCCTGAACGGACTAGGGCATTTTGTTTTTGGATGCTATCAAAGATCGCTTGAGGCGAAACACCGAGATTGGCAAGCTTGTGGTGGGAGAACTCAATGTAAATTCGCTCATCTTGATCACCGACGAGATCTACCTTTTCAACATCCGCCACCCGCAACAGACGCTTGCGAGTTGATTCGGCCACTCTCTTCAACTCCGCATAGGAGAAGTCATCGCCAGAAAAGGCGTAGATTGCCGAGTAAACGTCTCCATATTCGTCATTCACATAAGGCCCCACCACACCTTGAGGCATCCGCGATTCGATATCGCCTAGCTTTTTTCGCACCTGGTACCAGATGTCAGCTACCTGCTTAGGTGGCGTGTAATCCTTGAGCTGCACCAACGTCTGCATGCGGTCGGGCAAACAATACGTTTGCAGGAAATCAAGATAAGGCGTCTCGCGAAGCTTATCTTCTACTTCCTCAGCGACTTGCTCCTGCATCTCTTTCGAAGTTGCGCCCGGCCAGTAAGCCGTAACAACCCCCGTTTTAATCGTGAACGAAGGGTCCTCAGCTCGCCCCATACCCAAGTAAGCTTGAAGGCCTGCAACGCTAAACGCCAGCATCAGAAAGGAAACAAATGCTGGGTGCGTGACCGCCCAATGGGATAGATTGAATAACCCCGGGCGCTTTGTGTCGTCGGAAATGGTCATGATATTAATTCGAGTTCCAGACCCGAACACTCACCTTTTCATCGATGCGCTGAACCCCAGCGCTAACAAGTAAATCACCTGGCTGGAGAGGACCGCGAACCATTACAGTCTCATTTCGCATTTGGACCACTTCGACAGGAATGGCCTGCACGCTTCCCCTATTTTCATCGATTCTCCAAACGACGGTTTCGTCCAGATTGTTTGCAACCGCGGATACGGGGATAGGTATCTCACTCTGATTCGGAGCAACTAGATGCACCGTAGCTGTCATCCCGATCGAAAGGTGGGAAGCATCGTCCAGAAAAGTAAACTTGGCATCGTATGTACGAGATATCGGATCTGCGATTGGCGACACTTCGCGAAGCTTTGCAGCAACACTTGCGTTTGGGTTTGACCAAAAAGAAATCGTTGGCTTCAAATCGCGAACCATGGCAAGGCGATTTTCGGGAATGCTGATCACCGCCTCCAACTCCTTGCCCTGCATGAGCTGGACAACCGTTTGACCGATGTTCACAACTTGCCCTGACTCACCTTGGATCGCCGTGATCAGCCCGTCGAAATCCGCGCGAAGCTCACAGTACTCGCGTTGGTTTTTAGCCAGCTCTAAGCGTTTCATCGCGGAGTCCAAGCGAGCTTGCGCGACATCTCGAGCTGCGAGGCTTAAATCGTACTCCGACAGACTGACTGCACCCGAATTTCGCAATTGAGCAAGACGCTTTTCTTCGGCTGCCGCTTGTGTCAACGTCGAGCGAGCGGAGATGAGATCGGATTCGGCGACTCGCAAATTCAAATCGTAGTCGGTGGGATCTAGCGTAAACAACAAATCCCCTTGCTTGACGCAATCCCCTAACTCCACATGCCGCTGGGCAATTTTGCCAGCAACGCGAAAGCCGACAGGTGTTTGATAGCGTGGCTGAACGGAGCCGGTGAACGAAATTCGAGAGTCCGAATGGAGGTCGAACGGAATGCGGTAGGCCCGGACGACCAACTCCGTTCCATTTTGGTCTAGCTCATGAATGAACTTCGTAGGCACACGATGATCGCCATGACTGAAGTTGTGATAGGCAAAGGCCGCACCCATTCCACTAACCATAACCCCCAAAGCGATCGAGAATATTCGTTTACGATGGAATCTCATGGTGCAACTGTTTGTCTTTCCGCTTGTATGGATCGAAACTCGGGAATGAGCCGTTCTTGCAACGACTGCATTTGCGATTGATACTCGTCCCAACTCATGAGCGGCTGCCAAGCAAAGCCATTCAAGAGATTCAGACAATGGGCGCGGATAGCAATCACCGGGTCATAAATGCCGATCGACGCGAGAGAGGGGCTCGATCGGGTGAGGATCTGGCTACCGTAAACAAGGGCCCAGAGCCCGAAGACGAACTCGGGCGGTGAAAGAGGAGCAGGCACCGTCAACTCGCCGGCCGAAACCCCGTCGGCGACCACGGACGAAACGAGAGCCATACAGTTCCCTTCGCACTCGCGAATCAACGTTTGTCGCTGCTCCGATGTCTTGTCCCAGATGTTGTTATTCCGAATCCACTGCTCCACGACAAAATCATCGCTGCAATGCTCGGTAAAAAACTCACACGCGGCTCCCACCGCCATCATGCGGACCCGGCTGCTTCCGGTCGCAGCAATCGCTCGCTCGAACAATCTTCGCCGCAATTGCATCGCTTCGACCGCCAAGGCCAAAACGATTTCCTCCTTATTGGGAAAATGGTTGTAGATCGTCCCCTTGGCATACTCCATCTGGGCCGCAACCCGATCCATGCTAAGGGCGTGAAACCCTTCCCGAAGCAGGATCGGGCGAGAAACCCTAAGGATTTCCGCCGTGCGACGCTCTATTTCCCGCTGTTTTCTTGTTAATTCGACCATGATGTCATTTTTTGACGCTCCGTCACAAAAGTCAATGGATTTTTCGGCAGATTTGGACCAAGGGCTTGAGCGAGGGCTAGAATTTCGTGTAATCCAGACAGGCTCATGCGTATGCTAGGCCTTGGAAGGAATAGGAGAGTCGGACGAAGATCGGCCGTATCGGGCCGGTCACCCCCTTAATGTGAGCGAGATTGGGCAATGCGATTTTGGTATACGGTCCTGTTTGCGGCCTCGTTGGTAAGTTGTGTTGGAACGGTTCAAGCCCAAGAGAAGAAGCCTGGCAAAAAGCCCGATTCGGCGGTTGCCTCCGATAAAAAGGGCGAGGAGACCAAATCATCCCCTCTCTTTCTGAGGGTCGACCGAGAAGGGAAAGAGCCTCGCGCATTGCAAGTTGCCATCGCCAAATATGAAATCGTCTCAGGCCCCTTCCAAGGAGCCACGGTGGATTTGATTGGCGCAGTGCACGTGGGTACCAAGCAATACTACAGCGACTTGAATCAGCGATTCCGCAACTACGATTCAGTCCTCTACGAATTGGTAGCGGATCCAGAAGTAAACAAACCGAATCAACGAGCTCAGGGTGGCTTTAACCCCATCAGCGGACTTCAAACAGGCATGAAGGAAGCCCTCGAATTGAGCTTTCAGTTAGACGAGGTTGACTACTCGCCAGCGAACTTTGTACACGCCGACATGAGCCCAGGCGAATTCGGCGAAGACATGAAGAAACGAAACGATGGGTTCATCGGTATGTTCGCCCGAATGATGGGGGCGGGGATAGCCGTTCAAGCGAGCAAGAAAGGGCAGCAACAGCAAGCAGAAATGATGGCTGCTATGGTGTCAAAAGACCCGATTCGACTCCGTCGAGTAATGGCCGAGCAATTCGAATCCATGGAAGGTCAAATGGCAGGCTTGGCCGATAAGGACGGAAAGAGCACGTTGGTGACAGAGCGAAATCGAAAAGCATTCGAAGTACTGCAGTCCGAACTGGAAGGGGGTAAGCGAAAGTTAGCTGTGTTTTATGGAGCAGCCCACTTGAACGATATGCATGATCGACTGCTCAAAGACTTCCAAGCGAAGCCGATCTCCACAGATTGGGTCGACGCTTGGCCGCTTCGCTAACCCAAACCACCTACCCCACAATCTTCTTTGGTTCATAGTCAGCCGACAGGCGTACTCGTTTAACAGTCAGCCGCCAGGCGTACTCGTCTAACAGTCAGCCGTCAGGCGTACTCGTCTAACAGTCAGCCGTCAGGCGTACTCGTCTAACAGTCTCCGACAGGCGTACTCGTCTAACAGTCTCCGACAGGCGCACTCGTTTAACAGTCAGCCGTCAGGCGTACTCCCGCATCGACGCAATGACTCCAAAACTCCCATCACCTTCGACATTTGGATTTTCGATTTAAACTCCAGCACATGGTGCTTCGGTGCAGGCTCCAACTTCGAAGCGATGCTCGACTGAACCAAAAGTACAATCCGCTGATCGGGAAACAGATCGATCATCTTTTGTTTGTGTACCAAGTACTCTGGTGTCCAGAATCCAACAATTTCGAGATGCACACGTTCCCCCGACGTGTGTATCACTTCGAAATCGGGTACGAAGACATGCTGACCGCGGTGAAGAACTTGGGATTCACGTTTCAGACTCCACCCGTTCGTTTCCGACCGCGCCCAATCTCTAAAGAACCTCTCTTCGAGTCTCGAGTCGAACTCGTTTGTAGGCTCGGTATCTGACTTCAATTTGCAATGCGAGTCGATGCGCCACAGAAGCTTGCCCCACTTGGGTTTTTGTATCCAAGCTTCCGCGTGCCAGGCGTGACACGCAAGCAGCCCTGGCAAGAACTTCGCCATGGCAACCCCGTATCGAGTCGTGCGTTGCAATAGCGAAGCGGGGCCATCGAAATGAATACGATACTGGTCTCCCTGACGCTCGATTCGATGCATTAGTCTTGCCAGCTTCGCGTAGCGCAGAATTTCCTTCAGACTGTCATTTGCGTAAACAGTGAGACCTAATGCGTCGTAGAGAATCGCCTGTGTTTGCGCGACGTTGTACTTTGCCAACAAACCGGATGGATCTTCATAAGTCCGAAAAGCTTTCAAAAGATGATTTTCCGGTAAATCAAGAAAGAGCTTCGACTCAATCTCTCTCCATGTCAATTGAAGCGATTCGGCGATACGCTCTTTTGCGGTGGAAGCAAGCGTTCCTCCCAGCGAGTTTGACTTTGGACTGAGTTCTTCCGTGATCGGATGATATTCTGCTGCGAGGCGGAAGACTTTTTGGCGAAGCTTCGCAGACTCTCCTCGAGCGTCGGTTTCAAACTCCGAGCGTTCGTCGAGCAGCTTGCAAAAAGCACCAATTCTTTTAGGTGGGCAATTGGGGGCTTGCATGAGCAAATCACGAATGCGAGCATGAAGCGAGCGGCGCGAGACGCCACTTCCGGTTTCGTAGACCGACAGCAACTTCGGTGCCAGGGCTAGGTATTCCGAATGAGTGGTCCGGGTCAATCGGTCAGGCTGGATTTCACCTTGAACGATTCTTGAGATGGCGAGTTCGCGCGTAAGCATCGTTCTTTCGACGTGTTCTGGACTTCTTAATCTCGTTGGTATCTTCGCAGACGACTTCGTAGAGGATCGCCTTCTCATTCCCGGTTTTCCGAAGAATCCGTCCAAGCCTTTGCTGGGACTGCCGACTCGATGCCATTCCACCAATGACAACAGCAATCTTGACGGCAGGAATATCGACCCCTTCGTCTAATATCTGATTGGCTACTATCGCGGGATAAAGACCATCTCGCAATCCATCTAAGTAGTCAAGTCGTTCTTTCTTACCGCAATGGCTTAGCAAACAAGGGATCAGGAACTTCAGCGAGACCTCTCTGGCCATGGCGTTGGAGCCAGCGAAAATGATCATTGGGGTTCCGCGATGAAGTCGAAGTAGATCGTCAATCACTCGAAGCTTCTCGACAGCCCTATCTTCGATCGATTGCTTTTCGCGATGCGCAAGTAAAATACGGTGTGCCCGCGGGTCATCGATGGCTTCGGTGAAGAGCTGCTGCCATTGGAACTGCTCATCTTCCTGCTGCCGTTCGTAAACGAACATCGCCACTGTCTTCGCGAGCTGATCGTATCGGCTTCGCTCATCCGGCTGCAATCGAACACGTATGCGAAAGACATCGTAATCGGCCAAACTTTTTCCACGCACCTCTCCGATCGATAGTTCGTAAACAACTGGACCTACCAGTTCGCAGAGAGTAGCAAAACGTGTCGTTCCTCGGTCGAGTGTGGCGGTGAGCCCATCATCAAAGATAATGAACTTAAATCGGTCTCCTAGCGCCGGCATGTGAATACAAGCGCTATCGTAGGTCGTGACCGAGATCGGCTTGACTCGAAATGAATTGTCACCGATGACACCTGCGTCGTAATCGAGAGCATGTGAGATACGACGATGCCACTGATACATCAAGTCGCGAATCGGAGCGACAATCAGAGTGCTACATCGACTCTTCTGGATTGCATGCAACGCGACCTCCGTTTTACCGGTTCCGGTTGGCATAACAACGATTCCAACCTCCCGATGGCCCCACGCATCGAGAGCCTGTTGCTGCTCTGGGCGAAGCGACGGTAGTCGATGCTGTCGAAAGGCAACCGATTGCCATTGCGGGACGTAATCAATCATTCCGTAGGGAGCCTCAGCCCATCTATCTCGGATCTCGCGTTGGATGACC
>JALOQZ010000390.1 GCA_025459245.1 Pirellula sp. | reverse complement strand
ACCCCACCTGGTTTTTCAACCGTGATCGCAAAGAGCGTTGGCTCTCCCACGTTCAACTTCGCGTGGATTGGTAAGATGACTTCGCCCTCTTGATCGATATTGAATACCCCACCATCAACCGGTTTGCTATCACGGCTTGGGTCCAAAATCCAAAGTTGATATTGTTCGACTGTCGGGTCGTTTCGATCGAGCCCTTGGATACGCATGTATCCCTTTTGGAATTTTGGACTCCAGACGACATCCCCTAAATCGCTGGCGGATGGAGAGGGGGACGTTTCTCCAGGACGGGTCCAAGCTACTCGAACCAGATCATCCGCCGATGCCAAGAGAGCTGCTCTGTCCAACGCCGTTTGCTGGGCCAGACCGACACGCTGAGTTCCCGGATCGCTATTCTCGTTCTGGCTTGGAATCCAGCCGGCGATAGCCAACGCCGTCGCTGCGATCGCGGCAAACCATCCGATCATTTCCCGAAGCTCCATGGAGGGCTTGGGCTGTTCGACGCTTCGATCCAGGTGAGGGATAGTAGAAGCCGAAGGCTCGGCGCTCTCGAAAAGTCGAAGATCGTTCCGGAGAATGAATGGACTGCGCGTTCGTTGTGTGAGTTTTTGAACCAGATCGTCTGGCATCGATTCCAAGTGTGCTGACTGAGATTCCAGTGCGAGAAGAGTTCGGGCTGCCGCTAGCTCCGTGCGCTCAATCGCGGAGGCTACGGTCTCTGGATCGTAAGACTCCAATTCTGCAAGCTCGCGATCGCTGAGATCACCGATAACATAGCCCGCTACCAACTCGTCGAACCTTTGGTCTTGATTGAAGGTTGCTTTCATGATGACACTCCCTGCCTGAGCAACTTGCGTTCCATGCACTCCCTAAGCTGGATCAGGCTGCGACGGGCGTAGGTTTTGACCGTTCCCAAAGGAAGCCCGAGCTGCTCCGCGATCCGCGAATGTGAGTCGCCAGCTTGAATGGAAAGTCGAAGAACATCTCGATGCACCGAATTTAGCTTCTGCATGCACTCCAGCGCTTTTTCGGATTCGTCTTTGATCTCGATCTGGATACTGGAATCCGTTGCGGGCAATTCCGCCTCGGAGCCGATGCTCGCAACCTCTAAGGATCGGTTGCTCTTGCGGAATCGATCGATCAGCTTTCGTCGAGCGATCATGGTGATGAAGGTTGTTTCGGCCGACTTCTCTGCCTCCCAACGATGCGCTTTCTGCCAAATCTCGACAAAAATCTCCTGGACCGCATCTTCTGCATCGGCATGCGTTGTGGTGAATCGTTTGGCCAGCGACCAGACGAGCGCACCGTAGCGATGGACGCACTCCTCGAAGGCGGCTTCCTCGCGCATCGCGATGCGTTGAAGGATTGAAGCGTTGGACATTTCGATAGGCAGGGTGACGGACTGTCTAGCTGATTGCGTTTTTTGACTGCGGTGGGGCCGGGAAACGGAGAAGGCATCCCGGAGCGATAACGTCGACATCTTGGCGAGGACTCCTCTAACGGGGACGATGTAGTTCTACGCCCGAAGTCTCGCGTCAGATTCAACAGTTTAGTTCACTTGCTGCGAATCCTGCAGACCGGTTAGGAAAAAGTGTGCCATTATTATCCAGTAGCACGATTGGTCGAATCCCCTCGAACGGGATCGGGGATTCTCGCCCACAAGAGCCGAATGCCGTTGAAAACGACCAGTAAGGTGCTTCCTTCGTGGCCTAAAACTCCCATCCACATAGGAAGATTGAAGAAGGAGGAGGCTACCAGCAGCCCGATCATTCCAAATGAAAAGAACAGGTTTTGTCGGACGCGACGATTCGCCACGCGCCCGATCCAGATGGCGATAGGTAGCGCGCTGAGATTGTCTCGCATGAGCACGACGTCGGCGACTTCGAGCGCGACATCGGAACCGACCCCTCCCATCGCAATTCCGACATCCGCTGTCGCCAGCGCGGGAGCGTCATTGACCCCGTCGCCAACCATGGCAATGCACTTTTGCCCTTCTCGAAGCCGGACCAGTTGTTTTACCTTTTCGTCCGGTAGCAAACCGGCGACGATTTCATCGAGGGGGAGTTTGCCTGCGATCGCTTGGGCAACACGCGGGTGATCCCCGGTAAGTAAAACGATTTTGGGGACTCCCAAGCTTTTCAGAGTTGCCAAGGTCGATTCGGTATCCGGTCGCAAGGGGTCGGTGACGCTGATGATTCCGTAGAGACCCGGTGTGGAGGTGATCACAGGCAAAGCCGTTTCACCCCTCTCTCGCATCCGGCTAATGTGCTCTTGAATCGCAGGTGGAAAGGGATGTTCGTGGCTCTCGAACAGCGATTCCTTTCCAATGCCGACCCACACGCCGCCGATACTGGCATGGACCCCAAGACCCGTGTGGCTGTGGAATTCTTGCAATTCGACGTCAGGGACCGTTTCCTGTCGCTTTGCCAGCTCATCCAGAATCGGCTGTGCAAGAGGATGTTCGCTTTGTGTCTCGACGAGCGCCGCATAAGCGAGCAGTTGGTTCTCGGAGCATCCTGGGGGAGTCCATATCTCCTGCACGGTGGGACGTCCCAAGGTGATGGTTCCCGTCTTGTCCATTGCGAGAACATCGATGGTTCCCAAGTGCTCGATGTGTGTACCTCCCTTGACGAGCACTCCATGCCTACCGGCCAGCGCGATCGCGGACAACATGACCGACGGAGAACTCAGCACGACGGCACAGGGTGACGCTGCTACGAGCAATACCATCGCATGATAAAACGCGTCGTTCCAATCGGCGCGATTCCATAACAACGTCGCGATGAAGGTTACCGACGCTCCGATGATCACCGCGATGACGTACGGCTGCTGCCAAGTATCGACGAATCGTTCTGTTGCTGTCTTCTTCGTTTGCGCTTCGTGCACCATCGCGACGATTCGCTCTAAGGTGGAATCGCCGATTTCTTTGAGCATCTCTACAACAACAGTCCCGGCCCCATTCATCGTCCCCGCATACACTTCGGAACCGATTTGCTTCTCAATGGGACGACTCTCGCCCGTCAGTGTCGACTCATCAACCCAGGTCTCGCCATCGACAATCTTTCCGTCGACGGGGTATCGCTCTCCGGGACGGACGCGAACACGATCCTTTAGGAGAAGCGATTCGATAGGAACCGATTCTTCTTGTTGAACGCTTGTCGATTGCGACGAGGAGATCAGGCGATTGGCGGTGCTCGGCCGCAGTCGAATCAACGCTTCGATCGAGCGATTGGTCCGATAGGATGCGAAGGCTTCGAGTGTTCC
>JALOQZ010000117.1 GCA_025459245.1 Pirellula sp. | reverse complement strand
CGTTTTATTTCTTCAGCCGAAGCGAGATCCAGACGGCCTCGGATGCGACCGCCGTTCGAAACTTGCTGCGACCGTATTCTCAGTGGATGTTCCTTGATCATGGTTATTTTTTCTTCGCTCCCAACCCTGGCCCGGGGCATTTGATTCGAGTCGTTCAATCAGACGACCCTGTCCCTCCACTCCCCGACGACCGGCGGTCGACTCCGCTCTCCGAAGTGAATCGTATCGACGGAGAGAACCGATCGATACTCTATTTGCCAGATCGAACGAATCATTGGCCGCGTCTTCTCTATCACCGCTACTTTATGCTCTCGGAGTTCTATTATTCACGATACGCGCCGCGTGAGATTTCGCGAGAGCTCGCAACGGATCGCGCTTTTGAAGCTCGATGGAATCAAGATCGATTGATTTACGTGGAATTGCGACAATCGCTCGAAGAGCATCTCAAAGAGAAGTACTCTGTGCCGTTTCTTCGAATCGACCGCGTGGAAAGAGCGCTGCCTGATATCCAATCGGTCTTAAAACAGAACATCCGTTTGACCGACCCGCGCTGGCTATCGGTTCTCCCCGAGTCCATGGACTTGGGGCCCATCCCCCCTGACGCCGCTCCTACAGGCGCACCGGAGGAAATCAAGTGAGCCAGCGCCGAGAATCTCCTGTGTTGCAAAGCATCGATTCGTTCTTCTTCGAGCCGCGCGCAGCGGACACCCTTGCGGTCATTCGTATCGCCACAGGTCTCATGCTCGCTTATAGCCATGCAATTTGGTTGCTGGGAAGCGCCGATTTCTTCGGCCCCAATGCCATTCTGAAGACCGAAGTTTGGAATTCCCTCCACCGAGGAGCTATCCCGGATTGGAAGTGGAGTTACCTCACGATGACAGACAGCCTGCTGGTTGCGAGGATTCATGAATCGGCTGCGTTGGTAGCCGGAGTACTCGTCGCACTGGGACTTTTCACTCGACTGTCGCTGCTCCTCGCGTGGTTCCTGACATTGATCACGGTGCATCGCCTGACGGGCTTTCTCTTCGGTCTCGATCAGATTGTCGTCATGCTAACCACCTACTTGTGCGTAGCCCAATCGAATCGGGTCGCAAGCCTCGATCGCATCTTGGTGATGCGTTGCCCGAAAATTGCGTTGAGCGTTCCCGTTCGTTGGCTCACCGGCTGGTTCGGTGACAACGCTGACTCGCAAGCGATGAGTTGGAAGAACCAGCTGGCGACGCGTCTGATTCAATTGCACCTTTGCATCATCTATCTTTTTGGTGGTCTCGGGAAGCTGCGGGGCGAGATGTGGTGGGACGGAAGTGCGATGTGGCACTCTGCGGCAGCTTACGAGTACCAATCCATGAACATGACGTGGATTGGCAATTACGCCCTACTGGGGGCGTTCCTGACCCACCTCACCCTCTTTTGGGAGGTGGGATACTTCGCGATTGTTTGGCCGAAATGGACCCGCCCCTTCGCTCTCGCGATGGCTTGGATGGTCCATGGTGGAATTGCCATTTACCTCGGCATGATCACCTTCGGAACGATGATGATCGTCGCCAATCTCGCCTTTATCCACCCGGCGACTATGCGCCGAATTTGCCAAGCCGCCCTGCGTTGGAAAGAGCCAGTGTCATAAGGTACTGGGCCTCGAAGTGCCCGAGCCCACCGGTGATGCAGGTCGACTCGTTGAAGGTGGAGTGAGGGTCAGGGCGGCAGCAGTCGGAGACTAGCAAAGTCGGGACCGGGTGCCACGAGTGGCTCTTGAGGTAGCTTGGTGTGCTGTGATCTCCCGTGACGATCATGACGGTCGGACCAAGCTTTTGAATGCGTGGCAAGATCCCGTCGAGTTCCTCGATTCGCTTCACCTTTTCATTGAAATTGCCATCTTCACCGGTGCTATCGGTGTACTTGAAGTGGATGAAGAAGAAGTCGTAGTCTTGCCAAGCCTTTTCAAGGGTATCGATTTGTTCCGCCAGCGTTTGAGCTTGTCCGATTACATCCATGCCCACGAGGCGAGCCAAGCCTTTGTACATCGGGTAAACGGCGATCGCTGCCGCCTTGAGACCGTAGACTTCTTGATAGGAAGGGAGAGCGGGTTTGCTTGCGAAACCACGCATGGTGTGGAAGTTCGCTTTGGGGTGCCCTGCGAGAATTTTGCGTGCTTGCGCAAGAAACTCTTTGGCGACTTCCGCGGTCTTCTTGCTGGCTTCGTCGTTTGCGCGTGGGTCCAAGGGAGGAACACCCGTCTTCTGCGGGTCGGTATCGGCGACATTGCCGCTCAAGCCTGCTCCGCGAAGAACCACGACGAAACGATGCTCTTTGACCGGCTCGACGAACACTTCGATCCCCGGGATTTTGATCTGCCTAAGGGAAACAGCGAGCGGAGCGCTTTCTTCCGAGCTGATGCGACCAGCGCGGCGATCGGAAATGTTTCCGGCCGCATCGAGGGTGCAGAAGTTGCATCGAATGGCGACATCGCCGTCTTGCAGTTCAAACCCGATTCCGGTCGCTTCAAGTGCGCCTCGACCGATTTGATAGGCGAGTGGATCGTAACCGAAGAGACCAAGGTGCCCGGGGCCGCTTCCGGGAGCGATTCCGGGCTTGACTGGAATGCTCGCTCCTTGGACCCCGACCTTCGCCAGCGCGGAGAGATTCGGCGTATTAGCCGATTCCAGTTCGGTTTTGCCACCTGGGGTCATAGGCAGCCCCCCCAAACCGTCTGCGACCAGCATCACGATCTTGCTATCGTTGCTCAGTTGAAGTTCACGTGTCAGATCGTGCATATTCATGGATCGGATCCCTTGGGAGGTCAAGAAAGTGAGATGCCTGGTTCAAAAATGAGATGGCTGTATTCAAACAGATATCCAGTGAATGACAAGGTGGTTTCGAGGATGTCCCTTTTCTTGCCCCGCAATCCTCGGTATGGTTCAGCGTTTCCCACAGCAGAGCAGGATAGAAGTTGGTAGCAAATGTCAGTAACGGATAATCAATGCGTTCAATGGCTTGAACATGAGCAGACACCGATTCGCACCGCTGCACTGGAGCTTTTGAGCGGCAGTTTCAGCACGAATTCGCGATGGTGCGAAGCCATCTTTCACGCTTGGGACCGCTTTGGCCCGACAGAGGCGTTCCCCGAATTTCCCTTGCTCACACATCTTGAAATCCCGATCGATCGCACCGGCGAAGCGATTATGCGGGCGGCGAAGATGGTCGATGGCAAGCCTATCATCGATCGCGGTTGCCGCTCGGCCGGAAAATTGATCGAGGCCATCTCTGTCTCCAGTCCGAACCACTTCATCGATCATCTCGATCGAATCGCCGAACTCAAAGCCACCTCCAAGATCTTTTTCCGTGTCGACGTCGAGCGGATGAAGCATCGTGCGGAGCTGTTGGAGCGAGATCCGGCCTACGAGCCCTTGACGGTTTGGTTCCAAAAAGAGACCGCACCCGATCTTCCTTACGGCATTTACCCGCATTTGGAAGCAGGCTATCTGCGAGGCCAAGCGGACGAGGCGTTGCGGCTGGGGTTTGAACAATTGAACAGCGAGAATCCAAAAGCGTTTGTGCTTGAGGCATGCTTCGAGCTCGCTTCTCGCTATCGCCTTCTAGGCTACGAAGCTTGGTTTGCGGATGGTCTCAACAACGAGAATACGGCTATCGCAGACGCCTCGGCTATCGCTCTTTCGCGATGCAGGAACGATCTTGTTCTCTCGCTCATAGCAGACCGTTTCGCAGGCTATTCCAAGTCGGGACAGCTTCGGAGCATCGATGTGTTGCGCAGAAGTCGATTGCCAAAGACTCCTGAATTGCTTCGATTCCTCAAACCTCATGCACAAGGAACTTCGGTACGAAATGCGCTCTGCGTAGCCGAGATACTCCAATTCGACTTCGTTGGACTTGAGGATTGGCTCGAGGCGCTCATGGTGATCGATGATCCGTCGCTCGCTCGAATCCGCCCACTTCTCTGTTTGGCAGGTCCTCTCAGTCTGGAACTCCCCGAGTCCGATCGAGCGAGGGCGTTGCACTTGGTACGCACTCGAATTTAACCGCCAATTTGGTACATGGCTCGTTCGGGTTGCTTGAATTGCGAATCGGAGATTCCGTGGGAAGCATACTTGGCTCGAACGCTCTGCAGCGCCAGTGCAACGATTTGTTCACAGGAAGCATTCTCTTCGCATAAGCTTCGCACGTCCCACTCCTCTTTGCCGAAGAGGCAATTGCGAAACTTGCCGTCTGCCGTGAGTCGAAGCCGATCGCACTGATCGCAAAAGGGCTTGGAAACCGGGTCGATGAAGCCGACCGTCCCTGCATGGCCTTCGAATCGATAGTCGGTGGAAGGCTGCGAGGAATCACTTCGTTCGACGAGATGCATGGGACCAAATCGCTTTGAGAGTCTCTCTCGCAGTTCGCTCCCAGTGACAACTTGCTGCCGACTCCAAAGCCGATCGGCATCGAGTGGCATGAACTCGATGAATCGGAGGACGAGGCCTCGGTTCAACGCGAATTCGACCAGCGGTACACAATCCTCCAGATTGATGTCTCGCATAACGAGCGCATTCAATCGGATCGCCGCTTTCGTCTGGATTGCGGCATCGATTCCGGCGATAACGCGATCGACCCCTTCTCGCCGGGTTAACCGCCGGAAAGTTTCTTCGCTCAAAGTATCGAGCGAGATGTTGATATGGGTAAGGCCGGCATCCACAAGATCGTTTGCACAGTCGGCCAACATCATGCCGTTGGTAGTGATGGCAATCTTTTCGATTTGTGGAATCGATCGCAACAGGGAGACTAGATTGGGCAGTCGCGGGCGCATGAGAGGTTCGCCTCCGGTGATCCGAAGCTTTCGAATGCTGGATCGCGCTAAAGCGTCGACAACCCGAGCTACATGCTCGAACGACATGAGACGATGCTGAGGGAGGAACCCCGCTACTTGCTCAGGCATGCAGTAACGGCATCGAATATTGCAAGCGTCCGTGACGCTGATGCGCAGGGATTGATGGAGTCGTCCGAAGGAATCCACCAACGGTGAGAATGTTGGATTCATGACGCACGATCCTGCGGCGGCGACGGATGAACCCATTGAGGTGACTGGGCTGCGAACCACTCTTTCTTCCAAATGGGAACTCGTTTTTTGAGTTCGTCGATAAGCCAACGTCCCGCCTCGAACGCTTCGGCGCGATGCGGTGTGCTGACGACCACGGCGACGCTCGGTTCCTTGATCTCGACGATCCCGATGCGATGAACCAAGCACAGCTGCTTGATCGGCCAGAGCGAGTGGGCTTCCCGGGACAATTCCTCCAGCTTGGCTAACGCCATCTCTGCGTAGGCCTCGTACTCCAGATAGGCTGTTTCGGTCCCGTTTGTCCAGCGGCGAGTGGTGCCGACGAAGGCGACGGTGGCTCCGCAGCTTTCATCGAGCGACAACTCTAATAATTTCCCGACCGGTATCGGGTCCTGTGTGATTTCGATCATAGGACCCGATTGTCGACTCAGTTACCGAAAAGATCCAGATCTCGCAAATCGATTTCATCTCCTGGCTGCAGTTGCGACGTCTCGATCGACGCCAACGCACCTTGGACAAAGGAAGCAGTGGAAATCAGCTGCTCATTCGGCTTTAGCTTTTGGGTCTTGTAAACATAGACCGAGCCGTCACCAACCACCTTTGCTTTGCGGCCACCGAGCAGAACTCCTGTCCCTTCATCGATTCCGATTCCGGTCCGGTCTGGATTCGATTGAACGGCCTTGGCCAATCGCTGAAATCGCTTCTTTTGTGAGAAGTGCTGATCCACGATCGCTTTAGGGAGCATAGGGAACCCATGGGACATCTTGGGCTCGGCCCATCCCCCGGCGATCATCAAACTCGATGCGATCGCGGCACCTGCGCTGGTACCGCCGACAATCCCACCTCGCGAGACGACCGAAAGGAGAGCCGATTCAATCGGAGTACCTGCATAGCGTTCCGCGAGTCGGCTTTGATCGCCTCCGCTGATCCAGACCGCAGAAGCGTTCTGCAATCGCGCGACAGATTTCGAATCGTTCAAAGCAGATTGGCGATCCGGCGCATGAACAATCTCCACACTCTTCCAATGGAATCCTCGCCAATAGTCGACCCAATGGGTGAAATCTCCCAAATCGGACAACGCTGACGCGGTCGGGATCAGTACCAAACTACCTTCGCGACCTTGCCCCTCTTGGTGAAAGACTTCTCGAATCTGGTTCGGGAGTACACCTCCACCGCAAAGCAGAATGCGACCGCGGAGAACTTGCTCCATACGGCTGTCGACCGCCTCGGTCTCCAATCGCGGAATAACTCGCGATGAAACAGTTAGCTCCGGTGCAACAATTAGCTCGTTGGCTGGCTGGCCAAAAGCTACGGGAGCACTCTCGACAAAAGGTATCCCAAAAGAGGGAACCACTGCCGCGAACGATGCAATAATCTTCCTGACTAAGTTTGGCATCTATCTTCTCGCCCTAGGTAGGTGATTGGCTGGGGAGGGGGAGGCTGGGGTGGTAGTATAGTCCAAGCCGGCCTGCAAGTGGGAATACCAATCGCCCCCGAATCGAAAGGATAGCAAAACTTTTTTAAGCCATCGGCAGTTGGCTCATCGCCTGGCTCAACCGGTCGTGAACGTCGAGAACCCCTGCGATATAAGGGTCGTTCGGTTGGGGCCCTATCGTTTCCAACCACCGACAGGAAGCAAATTTACGAGCGACCGATTCGTAATGTTCCACCCACTTTTCTCGAATCGGTAACTGGCTTTCGGACAAAGGCCACACGGACCTCGGGTGCATCCTTTCGCTCAACCCGCACCTCCAAGGCTTGGCGGTGAGCCTGGCTCGAAAGCAGGCTTGATTCGTGCACATTCGAACATAGACCGGATCTGCTCTCACCGCTTGAAAGAAAGCTGCTACTTCGGAGTGGCTCGGGTTCATAACCGACTGGGTTGCAATCAGCCGGAATCCCTCTGGTGTTTCATAAAGTCGAATCCCCCAGTCTGGACGCCTTTCTAAGAATGCTAGCACTCGCTGCCGAACGACATTGTGGCGATCGCTGTACCCCTCGCTGCGTTCTTTTTCGGACTCTGCCAAGCGATTGGAGTTTGCATTCACTCGGCCCCATCCGAAGAGCTTTCCCAAGCAGCCAGTCAAACTGACCTCGTTGGGGAGATCGACGTCTGCGATCAATACGTCGGGTGTGTTGAGACAAAGAGCTCCGTAGCTGTTGCGTGTAATGACATACCCGATGCCTTCGTCGAGGATCTCTTCTCGAATAGGCATACCATCCGCGCCGTTGTAGGGAACTTTCCTTTCGCGTCGTAAAACGGCTTTGGGTTTGAGATGCCACTCGGTGGCCGCAACGCTGAGCCTTTGTTCGGCATGCGCTAAGGCCTCTTCATAGCTGCTGTCAGACCAACCAAAACGCCGGAGTGTCGCGGTCGACTTGCCTGCCGTGACGGTCGTCTTCGCCTCCGCCCAGTAATGTGGAATATGCATAGTCGATTTAGCTTAAAACGTCATTCGATAATAAGGGTCCTATCCGAAGACCATCGGAAACCGCGGCGAGCGCTAGAGCGGCTAATGGTTTTCGGATAGGCACTAAGGCTAGCATTCAGGGGAGGGAATTCTAGATTTTTGATTGATGATTTAAGATTGTTTGTTATCGAGGAGCCGGCTTGCTTGCGCGGGAGCGAAAGGCGACTCTGGTTTGGCTTTCCGAATGCCTAACGCCTATTGCCTAAGGCTTTTTCAGTCCGGGAATTCGCGGTTCCTGATTCCAACGTGGTTGCCCGAAATTCCTCCAAATGGACGTTGGAATCGGAGAATTGCAGTAGGATGCAGCCCCCTCGGGAATGTATCTTAGCATCGTACTTTGGTTCGATAGTGGGACTTTATCCGAACTGGCAATGATGGATCATTGGCTAAAGCGGCTTGCTCAGGATGCAGCTGCACGTCTTTTTGCGAAGACGTGTCGGTTCGTTCTTTGCTGTTTGCTCCTTTGGTTAAGCATCATTCCCGCGTTCGAGCATCCCTCGTTGTTCGGCCAGGCCTTGGAACAACTCGGTCCGTCGACAGAGGCTCGCCCCAATGTAGGGTCGATCAAATCTGCAGCGCCCAACGACGAAGTGGGCTTGCGAATCACTTGGGGGGCGCCCCAGCGATTTGATTTCGACGTCGAATTTGCATCTACCAATAGCCCTATTGAACCGATACGCCAACTGGGGATCGAACCTGACGACTCCGGTGAATGGCGTTCTACGAATCCTAATTCGCTTCGAGTAACTGATCGGGATACACGCTTCGGCGGTGGGGATGTTCGGTGGAAATCCACGCCGGCTGCATCGATGAAGATTACGGTCCGCAGCCAACGATCGATCGACAGGGACAAGCAAGCTCCGGTGGTGAAGGAGTTTGAATGGGATTTTCTTGCCATCATCGATCAGCTTGTAAGCGGCCCGATCGACTTGCCACTGCAGGATGGGGCCACGCTCCGGATCGATCGAATCCCAGGTGACTCGCTACTGATCGTCAGCAATCAGAAGTCTTGGGTAGTCCCATCGGGATCGCTTTTGGACTTTGCTATCGCTCCCACTGCGCTCCCTTGGCGTGACCAGATTGGGAAATTGGATGTGAAGCTGGTTCGATTAGGAAGCGACGAAGCGCTTTGGGAATCATCGCACTCCGTTTCCTTGAATCATGTCGGTTCGGCCGATTCGATCGCTGTAAAAACGATAGCCCCCGACCTTGCCGGCGTTTACGAGTTTCGGTGCACGCTAACGCCCAAACGTTTTCTATCTAATTGGACCGACGGAAAATCTCAGGTTCATCGAGTTGTTCAATTTGTGGTGTTCGATGACAAAAAGATCGGTGGCTCGACGCTGGGGCAATCAGAATCCGACACGCCCCCGGCATGGGACTGGCTTCAACGGATCCCTGTCCAAACATCGACCCTTCGTGTTGTAGAGCACTCGGATCCGATTCGAGTGAAAGCAACCGAACGCTGGAAGGCGACGAGAAAATGGTTCTCTCGCGGGGCTGGAAGTAGCCTGGAACCGTTCTTGATCCCGCCTAATGAATCGATTCGCATTCCGTTGAAGTGCGATGCTATCGGGAGGACCGTTTCGATCCAATTCGGGATCGATGGATGGTGGCAGCAGGCTCAAGTGAGAGTATGGGATTCGTCTGAGAATGCGAGATTGCTTGTGGATCGACAGTGGCGACCTCGCATCGATGAACTGGTCCGAATCATCGAAACCAGTCCCGTATCCAACGATGACGAATGGATTCGCTCGGTCGCTTTCCTGCCTTCGACAAAAGAAGTCATTGTGGAGATAGCCAATCGGTCTTTGACGGAGTCGCTCCGCATTGGAAGCGCCATTGCGAGTTCGCACTCCCCCTCCGAGCCAGCAATCCGGACGGAAAACGGACCTGCAAGCATTTCACCTCAGAGCTTGGATGCGAATTCAGGTCGTTCTACGTACATCACGGAAGTCTGGAGCGTCCAGGATTGGAGGGAGATCCTCGAATTCGGCAAGAGAAATAAAGGAAATGCCGCAGATAGCTGGGATTCGATCGATACCGCATTGCGATCGTGGTTTTCCTCTGCGAAGCAGCGAGGGGTACAGCAAGTCTCCATCCCGGTTCTCTCCAAAGGATCTACTCTTTATCCAACCAGAAAACTGGTTTCCAAGCCTTGGTTGCAAACAGGTCTCTTTTCAGAAAAGGGATTGGATCCCATCGACAAGGATGTGGTGCGTTATCTGTATCGACTCAGTGATGAATTTGGAATCGAGTTCCTGCCGCTGTTCGAATTGAATTTTCCGTTGGGGCAGTTTCAGCATTTCAAACGAGATGATCTTGAGTCATTGCTCTTTATTGGAGGAAATGGGGACCCGGTCTCCGCGCGTCGCAACCCGCTCTCCGCCGCCTCTACGCGATGTTTGCAGGAACTGTGGCTCGAGTTCGAGAATGAGTATCAAGGCGAACCCGGATACATGGGCTATGCCGTGGTGATCGATTCCGCGAGTCATTTATCGATCCCTCGCGACTGGAGCTTGCTCGCAGATCCAATTCTCGATTTGCTCGCTTCGAGTTTGAGCGGCAAGGTGCCGCGTTCGCGAACGGAACGTCTTCAAGTGTTCGAGACGATCAACGAGAAAACGTTTGAGGCGTGGCAGCTTCAGCAAGTAATCTCCCATCTCGAGGGACTTGGTCGGCACTTGAGTCGCGTCTACCTTCCCCCGTCGGCGTCGATCGGTGGTTTGAAGACGAAGAGGCTTGAAGTGGCCACGATAGAGCAAGGCAACGACTTGTCAGGACGCGACATGCTCGCCGAATGGTGGCTATCCGGCCCGACCAGCAAGTCATTCCGTCCGCCAGCGTTTGGCAATCTGGAACGTCGCTATATCCTGGGACATCCTGCGGTTCCAGCCTTGGGATGGTTTGCTTCTGCGAAAATCGCTCCGCGACTGGTCGGGCAACCTTCTCTCGAGCGGGTCAAGATTTGGCAAAAAAGCGATGAAGCCGGGGAGCACCATGAAGCGTTCTTGATCAATGCCTCGCCTTGGCCTTGCCTCTTGACGCCCACGTGGCGGGGAGTCCCGCGCGATTTGCAGACGATTCCCGTTGACGGGAATCGTTTCGAACCAAACGTGGAGAGTATCGCCTCTGAAGACGGGAGCGAACTGCGACTGTCACCTTACTCGGCTTGGGTTCTGCGATGGACTGGCAGTCAAGCCTCCATCGTTCAGTGGCGTGCAAAGCAGGAAGGTGCAATCGAGCGGATGGACCTGATGCTCCGTTCCTTGGATCAATCGGTAACCAATCTAAGTTCCGCGGGGATATCGGCTGGTCTGCTCGAGAATGAAGATCTCGAACTGCCGTCGAATTCGCGAGGGAACGAGATCGCAGCTGGATGGGTAGCCTCGATGAATCCCAAGGCCGTTGTGTCATGGCAGCCTGGAATCGGATTCGCGGGGGGGAGCGGTCTGAAGATCGAGTTTCAGACGGAAAATGAAGCAGCTTGGTTGCAGTCCGACACTTTTGAATCGGATCGCAATCGACTGCGACTTCAGATGCTTATTGCCGAATCGAACGGGGAAGTGGGAAAAGCCTCGGCAACGTTGCTTGTTTGGAACCCAAACACCACTCGATTTGAACCAGGCCCGACGAAAGCCATCGTCCCGAGGAGCGATTTTGCCGACGATAGACAGAGGGAATGGGGGTGGAGAGAATGGTCGGCCGACTTCACCAGCGAGCTTGCAGGAAAGTGGAGCGACGGTACCGCTCGCATATTCAAATTGCAGATCGACGTCGCAGGAAAAGGGGCGATCGTAGTTGATTCCATTCGCGCCAGCGGCGATTTCCTAGTCGAGGCGGAGAGAGCGGACTTGAGAAACCGTATCTTTGCCGCCAAACGAGCTTGGAGCGAGGGGAATGGTGATCCAGCCCTAAGATTGCTTGAGGCAAATTGGTCTCGCCTTCTCAGGGCCCATCCCGCCACCGTGGTATTGCAAGGCAACGAAAAAGTACCGCAAGCCTCAAAACAAACAGCTGCACCTAACAAAGAGTCGTCGCGTCAAGGTCCCCCTAATGGATCGAGCAAGTCAGCGACACGTCGCTGGCGGATCTTCGACCGCTAAGAGCAAAGCTTTTAGCTAATGCTTTGTTCGGTCGTTTGTTCGATCGTCTGTTCGATTTGCGATGGGAAGATCGCGCCGACGATCATCGCAGCCATGGACGAGGTGTGGACGATCCAGCATCCTTCGTTCGAAAGAATCGTTCGCAAGGTTCCCCAGGCGACGAGCAGCAATGCGCCGAAGAAGAGGCGTTCCGCAATCCGCCTGAAGCCGGCATCTTCGGTTCCTCTCGCAAGCCACAGCGAAGTGACTGCTACGAATGGAATAACCCAGGGATAGCTACCCGCCAACACTTCGAACCAGTGAGGTGCATGCATTTGTTCGGCTTCCTTGCCAATCAAGCGTTTGAATAAACTTGGAGGAAGCTTCTCTTTTTTTCAGAAAAGATTCAAGATCAGTAGGATTGGCAATT
>JALOQZ010000116.1 GCA_025459245.1 Pirellula sp. | reverse complement strand
CGAGCTTAACCTCCAATACAGCGGCATCCGATAAAGTGGTCTGCAATTTGTAATTGGTGATCGCAATCTCCCCTTGCGTCTCATCCTCAACCAAAATTCGATTCAGATCGGCGTCGGTGGACAGGTAGTTCACGAGACGCCCTTCCGGTTCTTTCGGAACGCCTGCTACGATCGCGACATACTTTCGATGCGGTTTTCGCTCTGCGAATTGATCCCTCAGTCGCTCCGCCATTTCCAGCGACTTCGCGATGACCAACACTCCAGAGACGCCGCGATCGAGTCGGTGGACGCAGAAGGCCTGTGCATTTCTATCGTTGGTCCGATATCGCCTCTCGACCAAAGAGAGGAGGGTATGCGCTTCGCGATGCTTGGTCGGCACCGTCAACAAGTTCGCTGGTTTGTTGACCAGCGAGATGTCGTCGTCGTCGTAAAGGAACTCGATCGTCCGCGAAGACTGCTTTCGCTTTGTTTGTTTGATCGGAGCGACGATCGCTTGCGGTACCAAATCAACCGAGATTTCATCTCCAGTATCGCAACGAAACCAGCCTTGCCGCTTCACACGTCCGTTAACGGACACGTAGCCTTGCTCCAATAACCCATCGACCTGGGCCGGCTGCAGCTTGAACAATATCTTCACGACATTCGCCAAGCTCCGCGCTGGAAAGGGAATTGAGTCAGGAAGCGCCGCTGTTTGAATGGCCATGAATACCGTTATTTTCGTCCAAGTACTTGTTTTAGGAACCCATCGATCGGCCCGACGTTCTTAAGCATCGCTTGATCAAACGGCACGCCGGCAGCCAGCGATCGAATCACGGAGTCGTATTGCCGCTTTCTATTGCCGTCATTCATGAAGCGAACGACTCCAAATCCGATCGTTGCCGAGTCTTCGTCGTTGAGCCCACCGTCCAGAAACCGTTTCACATTATCGAGCTGCTTCATCGACTCCGGGAGACGGCTCGTCCATGCCTTCACACGCGCGTCCTGAACACCGGAAAGCTGTGCGAGCGCTTGCCTACCCGCCCCGTCGGCAAACCATTTGGGCGTACCCTCCTGAGAGCCAATCCAAAGACTGGTCAATTGTTGAACCAGCGACGACTCCAAAATCTTGGGCTCGCTTGAGTCGTACACAATAGTGATATACGCATCCAGAACATCGGCTCGCCAATGCCCCGACCAATCCGCAGGCAGGGAGCGATTCTCTAACATCGTTCCAAACTCGCTGTAATCATATCGTTGCTTGAAAGCAAAAACGGTAACGCCACCTTTGATCAACGGATCCTTGCTCCGAACAGCAAACAATCTCTTCACTTCCTTTTCAGCGTTTTTCATCGCCCCAAGAAGTCGCTTCGCACCGTCGGCACCAACATTCCCGATGACATGCACCCGGTCATCCTGAGCCTCATCAGGCTCCGACTTAGGTGCAACAATTTGCCATTTTTCACGTGCCCTGGTTATCCGTCGCTCCATGAGTTCTTCGTGAGTGGCTTTCGAAGCCCAAGCCTGAGAGATAACCGAATCGAGCCTCGCCTCTTTGTTCTCGCCATCGAAAGTCGCTCCTTCATCAATCCAAGTGGAGACTAAGCGAATGTTCTCCTCGGACAACGCCGGACGACCGCCAGCTGGCATTCTTTGCCCAGCCATGCCGCGAAGTTTCTTCACCAACAAACTATCCGCCCCCTTCCCTGGCGTGACGATCGCACCGCTATCTCCACCTCTCAAGAGTTGGTTGAAGTTGTTAAAAGCGAGCCCTCCCATGGGACGCATGCCGGCGTAATGGCATCCGTTGCAATTGGACGTGAGAATGGGAGCGACATCCCTCGAAAAACTGACCGTCTCCTTACCTGTAGGTGCAGCCGTTTGTAATGATTTGTCTGAGGCTGCCATGTCCATCTCACCTGGACGAGTCGGGGTGGACGACCGAGCAAGCGATGCCAATGGGGCTTGGGGAGCAATTCCATCGGTCTTGGCTCCCTGCTCAATCCATTTCTTAAGCTTCGCCAGATTCTCAGGAGACACCTTGCCGCCGCCACGAGGCATATCGCCGGTTTCAATTGTTTCGACAAGCCGGCTTGCGACGGGATCGCCGGGGAACAAAACAACAGCCCCTTTCGCACCCTTCATTAAGGCTTCCACTGTCGCCATGCTGAACCCGCCGTTCGATTTTTGGATATGACACCTTCCGCATTGTTCGACCAGCCAGGGAGCGACGTCCTTTTCAAAAAGGACCGTATCGCTGCCAGTCGTTTTCGGTGCCGGGGGAGTTGGCGACGGGTTCGGGCTCTTTGCGATCAACGTTTTCCAATCGGGCAGAGGCTCTAAATCGGCCCCCTCGATGGCAAGCAACTCCTGCAATCCCTCAATCTGCTGATGGAGTTTTTGAAGCTCCCCACGATCGCGGCCGGTCGAGACGGGGGCGAGAGTCATCAAAAGTTTGGCGCTCGCCTCGGTCGCCTCCAACGCTTCCTCTAGCTTTTTTGAGTCCAAGGCTGCTTTGGCCGCAGCCACTTTGTCTTTCAGTACAGGCAAAGTGGCTTCCTGGGGGTGCGCCACGGCGACCGAAGTAACCTCGATACCCATTCTCCACGCACAGACACACGCGATCGCGCAGAGAAGAAGTGAGGTACAGGAACGACGGTTTCGTAGCATGGCGAAAGCTCCCGAGCGATAACGACAACTATCCAGGTAAAACGGCTGCGGCGGCGAGACCGAAAGGGAGGACTCTAGCCGGCGGTCCCAACCGAGTCAGGCGGGCCGATCCGTTTACGAACGCAGCATGAGAATAGCGACGATCAGCCCAAATAGTACTGCGACAACTCCCGCTACACCTAGCAAAATCCAGAGATTCGCCCGCTTGGACTGGGACGAATTACCCGGTCTTTCCGATTTAGACGCTTGAGACATCGGTGCACTGCCAGCGTTCTGCCTAGCACCGCTTTGCTTGCTTGCATTGGTGGAGCTTGGTCCTGGAGCTTTTCCGCCTGCAGTCGGCTTGGCGGTCGTTCCGGAACCGGGCCTGCCCCCGGCACTCGATCCCAAATTGCTTTTCCCGCCCACGGAGCCTGCCGGACGCCCTGCCATCGGTTTCACGAGCGGGGAGCCGCTACCGCCGGCTTTGCTGCCTCCCTCCAGTGGGGATTGAGCCCTCGCAATGGCCTGGCTCTTGGATTTCGACGGGTTTGGAGCACTCGTGTCATGCATCAAATCGATTTGGCTGTCGATCGAGGAACCGTCGCTTTTGGCAATCGCTCTCAAGACACCGCTGTCCGAAGTGGACAGTTTGACAATCGCCGAACTCTTTCCGCCCATCGTGCCTTCGTTGCGATTGGACACGGTGTCCAAGTCCCGATTGGATTTAAGCTTGTCGTTCAAGACGTCGGCGACGGAGAAGTTGGCCAAGATCGAAGCGGTCTCTTTGACTTCCTTCTTGTACTTTTCGAGCCACGCCTCCAGGACTTGCGCGACTTGGTCACAGGATGCGTATCGGAACTTGGGATCCTTTTGCATCATCTTGACGCAAACACCCTCGAGCTCTCCGGGGATATCGGGACGATCTTTGCGGATATCTTCCGGCGTGTTGTTCTGGTGCTTGATGATCCGGCTCGCGATCGAACCTTCGGGGAAAGGTGGATGGCCCGTGAGCAAGAAATAAAGGGTGCAGCCGAGACTGTACATATCGGCGCGATGATCGACTTTGTGGCTGTTGATCGCTTGCTCGGGCGCCAAGTAATCTGCCGTGCCGAGTACTTTATCGTTGTACTCCATCGTCAAAGAGGCATCGGTGTCCTCCGCGAAAAGAGCCAACCCCAGATCCAACACCTTCACCATCCCTCGCTTATCCACGAGCAAGTTCGCGGGTTTCACGTCGCGGTGAATCAAGCCCGCGTCGTGAGCATGCTGCAACCCTCGAGCAGCTTGGGCGATGTAATGAGCAGCGACTGCGTAGGGGAGCGGTCCGTGCTTTCGAACCAAGGTCTGCATGTCAGCACCCTCCACATACTCCATCACTAGATAATGAGTGTCCTTTTCATTATCGATGTCATACGCGCGGACTATGTTTGGGTGATTCAACGAAGCGATCGCTTTGGCTTCGCGTTGAAACCGCTCAAGGTAGCTGTTGTTCCCAAGCTTTGACTTTGGCAAAACCTTGATCGCACGCTTGTGCTTCATCCCAAGGTGTTCTGCCAAATAGACACTGCTCATCCCACCGCTTCCAAGGTGTCCAAGCAGCTTATGACGTCCAAGGAAAAATCCCTTGTACTTGCCTTGTAGGATTTTTTCGCTTTGCCATCGGGTAACTAGCCCAAGATCCTCCAACTCTTTGCACACCGCGACTGGATCCGACGGGAGGTTACCCGAATGCTTCTCGCGGATCTTATCAAACGCTTCCTGAAGAGGAGCCGCATCGACCAGTCGACTTTTTTCGATCAGCTCTTGTATTCGCTCTGCAGTTATTTGCGTCATGCCCTGAACCTACTTGGCGGCGTGCGATCGATTGAGAGGAGTGCACCTCTAAGTTTACTGGAAAAATGGGCGATGGAAATCGAGACGAGGTCTCGCTAGGGGAACTTTTCTCCGCGAATTCAACTTGGCAGGCCTCGAAAATCCCCGGGAAGCGTCCCCAGACCGCCGCTGAAAACGCGCTCCACGGGGCGGATGTCTCTTGGATACCTACTCCCACAAATGGCCTCCAGAGGTAAACTTTACGCCTCGTCTCGAATCCCGCTTCGGTTTTGGGGTTCAACTCTCCCGAATTTGCTCGCGAAAAGCAGCTTCAGAAAGCATCGCCATGGCTTACTTTCCCGAAATTTCCAAGATCCAATACGAAGGCCCCAAAAGCCGAAATCCTCTCGCATTTCGATGGTACAACCCCGAAGAAATCATCGAAGGAAAAACGATGAAGGACCACCTCCGGTTCAGCATTGTTTATTGGCACACGATGCGAGGTACTGGCTCGGATCCATTCGGCCCGGGCACCGCCGTTCGGCCTTGGGATGACGGATCGAACTCCGTCGAGAATGCTTTGAAGCGAGTAGAGGTCGCATTCGAACTTTTCCAAAAGCTTGATGCACCGTTTTACGCATTCCACGACCGAGATGTGGCCCCGGAAGGGGAGACACTCAAAGCGTCAAATGCAAACCTCGACAAGATTGCGGACTCCCTCCTGGAACACCAAAAAGCGACCGGGGTCAAGCTACTTTGGGGTACGGCCAACATGTTTAGCAACCCCCGGTTCATGCACGGCGCTGGCACCAGCTGCAATGCGGATGTCTTCGCTTACTCAGCCGCACAAGTCAAAAAGGCCATGGAAGTCACCCACCGACTCGGAGGTGAAAACTACGTTTTCTGGGGCGGTCGCGAAGGTTATCAGTGCCTATACAACACCGACATGAAACGAGAGCTTGATCACCTCGCCAAACTCCTGCATATGGCGGTCGATTACGCCAAGAAGATTGGCTTCAAAGGCCAGTTCCTGATCGAACCAAAGCCTAAGGAGCCAACCAAGCACCAGTACGACAGCGATGCGGCCGCCTGCCTCAACTTCCTTCGAGCCTATGACTTGCTCCCCTATTTCAAGCTGAACTTGGAGACCAACCACGCAACGCTGGCCGGCCACACCATGATGCACGAGATGGATTACTCGGGTATGCAAGGAGTGCTAGGCTCGCTCGATGCCAACACGGGCGATTTGCTCTTGGGCTGGGACACCGACCAATTCCCAACCGATTATTACTTGACCGCACAGACCATGCTCATGGTCCTCAAGTACGGTGGATTCACCACCGGCGGTGTGAACTTCGACGCGAAGGTGCGCCGTGAAAGCTTCGAACCAATCGACCTCTTCCATGCACACGTCGGTGGCATGGACGCATTCGCACGCGGGCTTCGAATCGCAGCAGAGATCCGCAAGGAAGGCTTGCTCGATTCCTTCGTGAAGAATCGCTACCGTAGCTGGGACAGCGGTATCGGCGCCGACATCGAAGCGGGCAAAGCAGACTTCGAATCGTTGGAGAAATACATGCTTCAAAAGGGCGAGCCAGACGCCAACGAAAGCGGCCGCCAAGAGATGCTTGAAAACATTTTCAATCTCTACATCTAAACGCGTAGATACAAGTGCTGTGTGTAGTGTTCAGCGGTCGTCCTCGACCGTTGAGCACTGAAGACCACCGCTCTATCGACCAAGCCACCATCCCCCTAAGCAATCGGGGGGAGGGTTCTGCACCCGCGCGAAGCGTCAGGCACTGAAGAAGCTGTCGAGGACGACAGCTAGACAAAAAGGCTGACTCTACTCGAGCGACTGAAGCATGCTGATGATCATTGCCTGAAAGACTTGCTCTAAGGTCGTAAAGTCTCGATCCTCCGCCTGAATTTGAATCAAGTACGTTTTACGTTCGACGGTAAATGCGATCACGCGCGATGTGACGAGCAGATCAAGATAGTAAAACTGCAAGTCGATACCGCGGCAATCTTGCAAAACTTGGCCGCGATAAGAAAGCTGCGGCTCGAACTCCAGCTGCTCAACTTCTTCATATTCCGCGGTCATGGCCGCAGCGCTGCTCTCGACCGCAGAACGTGGCGATACATTCCAAGGATACTCGCTGACGGTCATGAACGCCGAAGTGGGGCTTTCTAAGGTGAAGCCAGTTGTTTGGCCATCCTCGGTGTCTTCAATCAGGTTCCAGTTTTCGGGATACATGCACCGAACACCGATCCCTTGATAAATCTTCGTCATTCTCCGCTCATTCGATTCAGTGGTAAGTGCCTGTAGTAAGTCTCCAAACAATAAATGGAGAAGCAAGTCGAATAGAGGCGCCCACCCCCTCCTTCGTGAGGGTCATCCTGGGCGGACCAACTCCCGCGATTGGGCCCCGACTTTTCTTGCAAGGCTGGTAATTCTACTTTCATGGCTTCGTTCCAACGACGCCAATAGTTCCCCCCCACGTGATGAAGAGCCGTAGTCGCATAGTACCAGTAGTAAAACGAACGTCGGTCGGGTGCTTGTGCAATCGGATTGCTGCACAGCAGCTCGCACCCCTCTTGGATTCGTTTGTCGGTTGCAGACCACCCCAAATAAAGTCGGCACAACATCCCCTCCGCGGTCATCGCTGGAGTACCGACCGAATAGCGCTGATAGGCGTAACGCTCTCCATCCGGGTCCTTCGTGGTCCCTCGTGCGGAACGCTGGACGGAATCGAGAAAGTTATGAACGTTTTCAAGCGTGCCACTATCTACGATTAACCCACCCATGCGGGCGCTCATCAGTGCCATGACATACCAACCGGTCACGCTCATATCGCCAGGCTCTTTGGGGTTATAACGCCATCCGCCATCTTTGGCCTGTGCCATCTGAGCATACTCGATCGCCCGCATTGCGATCGCCTCCAGCTTTGGATCGCCCGTCATCCCGTACAACTCGCAAATAGCGATGCTGCATTGGGCTTGCGCGTAAGTCCGTTGATTGCCGGAAGCCCGCTTCGCAAAGTAACCATCTTCGTCCTGCTGCGCGATAAGGAAATCCAGTCCTCGCTTGACCTGGAATTGGTACTCCCCGGCTTGATGCGTGTTGCCAGCCCCGAGAAACGCAAGCATCGCCATCGCCGTCGCCGCCGGCTTATTCTCGGTGGTGGCTCCCCCTTTATAAGGCCCTACCAAGGACCAAGAACCATCCGAACGCTGCTGCTTTGCAAGCCACTCGAGCCCCGCAGCAACGGCATCTTCTGTCCCTTGAGTCCCGCCATATGCCTTCAGCAGCGTCTCCTTGAGCACACCAGTTCTACCTTTCAGCCCCCCCAAGATCGGCGAATCCAAGGCGAGACTGCTGTCGGCCACATCGGATGGCAAAGCAGGTGTGGCAAGATCAAGATTGAGACTATCGAGACTGATTGCCTCCGGAAGATTCTCCAGCATCTCGGAGTCCTCCGCCGAAGGGTTGACCTCGAAAGCCGTCACATCATCCAGTCCATCGGTTTCCGAGGCAGGCCCCGAAAGAATCGTAATCGAGTCGCCGATCTTTTCTGCAATAGGGACAATCGCCAACAGGAGAATGATCGCCAAGTGAACGATCAAACTGGTGAGCCAGGATGGCGTCTCTCGAAGCCCAAATCGGATCCAAACCCGCTCCCACCAAGTCCTTGGCTCGCCATCTCCATCTGATTCCTCCGAATTGACGGCCTGCTGCGGAACGCTCCCTGAAGCCGGAGCGCCGTGCTTGGGGGGAGCGCCGTACGTAGGTGGAGCAAGCGGCGGCGGGGCAGGAGACGAGGAGGCTGGAGGCAAGGGGGGGACAGCGGGTGGCTGACCTGGGAGTAGCGAGGGGAGCAACGCCGGGTCGGAAGCTTTTTTGGACACGTTCTAGCCACCTCGCGGTGCATTACTTTCGGGAAAAGGTCAATCAGCATGAAACAAACGCCGATAGCGGTAATTCTCGTACACCCGGCGTTCCAGAATTCACCCGCACCGGTGATTATAGGCGTTTTCGGGGGCTCAGGAAAAACGGCTGTACGAAAAGTGGCAGCAATTGCGGCTTGTCGGGAAAATCCCCCCTCGCTACAATCCTCACCCTTCGTACTCAGCTAAGTCCACTAGGAGTTGATTTCCATGACCCTCGATAAGAGCTTGAAGGTCCGCGCAGGATCGATCAAGACCCGAAATGTGCTCACCCGTGCTGAGCGAATCAAGCGATTGCAGGACATCGACAAGTGGTCCGAAGATAGCATCGTGGTTGGCATGGCCAAGGTCCGCGTCCCCAAGATCTCTTTGAAGAAAAAGAAGAAGGTCAAGAAGGAGGACGAGGGAGACGACAAGAAGAAAAAGAAGAAGTAGTCCACCGGCATTTTTTGCCGCCCAAGTGGGACTGCTCGATTTCCTTCGAAAGTCGACCGGGCACACCTGTGAGAATCTGCATCACAGGTGTTCGAATCAAAAGGCAATGGAATTTGCCAGCGTTTGTTGGATATTCGATCTTCTAGATCGCCGATGGATAGAACATCCAATTGAACCATCAAAAGGTGAGCCTGCCAGCTCACCTTTTTTCGTTGATGGATCCGCAATCCCAAGGAGTGATAGCGAATTCAACGTTCGGTAGATCCATTCATATCTCTGTTGTCTTGTGGCGACGCGGTTTGCTAAGCTGCCAGATGCAGACCATCGGAGCGGTCTGTACAACCAAGCTCCCTGGCTTGGGATATCGAATGGATTGGTTTGTTTTCAATTACGCCAAGGATGGCTACCGACCATGGGACTTCCCGCTCGCAAGCAAGCTGTTTCGCCGAGCACTCGAAAAAGCAGATTAGCCCGCGGCAAGAACGTGCTTCAACAAGCTGCATCGGCGATTCAAGCTACCTCGGAATCTCTCGATGAAGATTTCTTGGTAGCAGTCGATAAGATCCTCACCACTCGGGGGAGCGTCATCGTCTGTGGCATCGGCAAAGCAGGCTTGGTAGGCAGGAAAATTTCCGCCACATTCGCTTCCACAGGGACTCGCTCTCATTTCCTACACCCCTCTGAAGCGGTGCATGGCGACCTGGGCAGCGTCGGCCCAAACGATGTCATGCTGATGCTTTCGAACAGCGGCACAACCGAAGAGATCGTGCGTATCCTCCCCTTCGTCGGTCGACGGGCGGCTGGACTCATTGCGATCACCAGCGCTGGGAATAGCCCTTTAGCTCGAGCCGCTGATATCGCACTCATCCTCCCACCATGCAGAGAAGCGTGCCAACACAATTTGGCACCGAGCACCAGCACGACCTCGATGCTGGCGATGGGGGATGCGCTCGCTCTCGTTGTTAGCGAAGCGAGGGGATTCGGAATGCAGGACTTTGCTGAACTTCATCCGGCTGGCGCTCTCGGAAAACGATTGGCCAGCGTCGACGAAGCGATGCGTCCCCAATCTGAATGCAGGCTTGCGCTCTCCTCTCATACCATTCGCCAAATCTTGGTCGATGCGGCCAAGCCGGGTCGGCGCACCGGTGCCGTCATGCTCGTAGACGAAAACGGGGTCCTGGAAGGAATCTTTACCGACAGCGATTTGGCTAAGCTTATGGAGCAGAGAAAGGATCAAGATCTCGATCGACCTATCTCAGAAAGAATGACTCGTTCGTTCTCGGCCATTCAAACGGGCGCACGCCTTAGCGATGCCGTCGATGTGATGGTCGCTCGTAAAATCAGCGAACTACCCGTCGTCAACCGAGATGACAAACCTATCGGTATGATCGATATCACCGATGTTCTCGAGATCGAACATCTTCAAAATATTGCATTCTCGCCATCGACGACCAAATCCGAAGTGATAACAGATCCTCCCGCCTCCGTGATCGAGGAACAAGATCGAATCGAAGAGGACTGGGATGCTCCCGCCACCTCCCTTCGAATCTTTGGGCGAAAGCACTAGTCAATCTTCCTAGCAGAAAGCAACCAGAGTGGCATCCAAAGACAACGAAATAGCGAAGCCGATCAAATTGATCTTGTCCGATGTTGACGGTGTATTGACCGATGGCTCGATCACGATCGATAACGCTGGGATCGAAAGCAAGACGTTTCATGTTCGGGATGGTCACGCTATTCGGCTTTGGTGCAAGGCGGGGTTTCAGTTTGGACTGCTCACCGCTCGCAATTCCCAAATCGTAAAGATACGCGCCGCCGAGCTAGGTATCACGCTGGTTCGTCAAGGCTTCGAGACGAAGCTACCTGCAGCTCGAGAAATGATCCAACAAGCGGGATGCGAACCGCATGAAGTCTGCTACATCGGTGACGATTTGCCCGATCTCTCCGTCATGTACGAAGTCGGCTTGAGCGCAACCGTCCAGGATGGTGCACCCGAAGTGCGTGAGCATGCAAAATGGGTGATGAACTCTGTAGGTGGTCGCGGAGCCATACGCGAACTCGTCGAGCGATTGCTAAAAGCGAAGGGATTGTGGGATGAATGCATCCCGAATCGAGTCTCATGATCTTCTCGCGCGAGTATCTTCGAGTCTTCGTTCCACTTGCGATCTGCTTTGCAGTCTATCACCTCACGTTTGTACCTTGGATCAATCACAAAACACGAAGCACCGAGCGGCGGTGGTCTACCGCCGTCTTACCAACGACGAAAGAATGGTGGGACGGTTTCTTTAAGGAGGATTCGTGGCAGAGGAAATCACCTCAGGTCCTCACGACCGAAAGCGGGACGCTCCTTTATCGCGAACGCGTTGAGATCAGTGAAACACGTTGGCATATCAAGCCGCTGACGATCCTCATTCCGCAGCGAAGCTCGGGAGCTTCCAAACGCGCGATCTTCATCTCCAACCCAGAAGGGGCGGAGATCCAATTTCAGAGTCGCCCTGACTGGACCTCAGAGCCTCCTCCTGTCGAGACAGGACGACTGCTGGGACAAATCCAAATCTATTCTCCCCCTGTCGACGGCGCGAGCAACAATGGCCTCTTGATCGAAACAAGTGAAGTGCGGATCGAGAAGCGTCAGATTTGGACGGACAAGGGGATCAAAATGCAGATGGGGGACTCGCTCATCGAAGGGCACTTTCTCACCATCAATTTGGAACAAAAGCTCCTCAGTGCCGAAGAGCCAGCTCCCCCTGGCCCCAAAACTCCATTCGATGGCTTGGAGAGCATGGAGCTAACCTACGTCGATCGCGTTCGCATCGGACTTAAGAACGGTGGATTATGGCCAAGCGATAAAGTGACGGATGCAGAAGCGCGCCCCGCACATGCCATTCTGAAATGCGGTGGTCGCTTTACGTTTAACTTTCGACAATCCGAAGCGATGTTGCGAGGCGGTGTCCAGATGGAGCATCGCGTCGAAGGTTTGCCTGTCGACACCTTCGACTGTGAAGACCTGACCTTGCAAATCGGGTTTCATGAGACAGCCACCCAACCTCCAACGCCAGAACCTCGCAAAGCATCGCCTTGGAAACTCGATAAACTCACCGCGGTAGGAGCTCTCGGAAAGACACCTTCGGATCGATCGCAATGGATGAAGCTGCTTGCGCCGGGAATGCAAGTGGAAGCGTTGGGCCAACGGCTGTTCATCGATTTTCTCAATGGCGAA
>JALOQZ010000389.1 GCA_025459245.1 Pirellula sp. | reverse complement strand
TTATCGCGACGGACACTCTTGCAGACGGCCGCAGCTTCTTGGGTGCAAGTCGGTGCACTCGGCTTAGGGGCCTTCTCCGCGTTAGCGCGACAGTCTCTCGTAGCGGAGGAGTCGGCTCTCGCAGCGAGAAAGCCGGCCAAGCGCGCCAAAGCGTGCATCTTGCTTTGGCTAGATGGCGGACCAAGTCACTTGGAGATGTTCGATCCGAAACCAGAAGCTCCTGTGGAAATCAGAGGGGCCTATCAAGCGATCGAAACCAATGTGCCAGGTATCAAAATCGGCGAATGGCTACCCAAGACGAGCCGGATATGCGACAAGCTGTCGATTATTCGATCCGTGACTTCTCCCTTGGGTGAGCACGGCCTGGCAAATCGATATATGCTCACGGGTTACAAACCCTCCCTGGTGGAATATCCAAGCATCGGTTCGGTCGTTCAGCATCAGAAAGCCGAGGGTCGCGGGCTGCCACCCCACATCGCCATTCCCGAGATTCGCTCTGCGGGGGCCGGATTTCTTGGTAGCCGTTTTGAACCGTTTGCCACCGGAGGGGACCCAGCAAAGGGGGACTTTCAAGTGAAAGACTTAAACCTCTCCCAAAACATCACTCCAGAGAGGCTGGAACGCCGTCGTGAATTCCTGCAAGCCGTAGAAACAAGCCATGAATCCAATGGGGGTAGTTCACTGGCACCTGCGATGCAAGAAGCTTTTTCTCTGATGCTCTCAGGTGCCGCTCAAGATGCTTTCGATCTGTCGAAGGAACCGGCGGATATTCGTGCTCGCTACGGTTCGCGAACGTTTGGTCAAAGCTGTTTGCTGGCTCGACGTTTGGTGCAACAAGGTGTTTCGTTTGTGACGGTCCAGTTTCCAGGTTGGGACACACACGACAACTTGAAGCTGGCACTGCGCGACGGCTATAGCGGAGCCAAAGAGGGAGTCGGCCTCTTACCGACGTTTGATCAAGGCTACTCGGCATTGATTGAAGACCTTGATCGAACCGGGCTGCTAGAAGAAACCCTTGTCGTTGTCATGGGAGAGTTTGGCCGAACTCCCAAGCTCAATACACGCGGGGGGCGAGATCACTGGCCTCGAGTCTTCAGTGTCGCGCTTGCAGGTGGAGGTGTGGTAGGCGGGCAAACAATCGGGTCCAGCGACAGGATTGGAGAGAGCCCTCGCGACCAGCCTGTTACGCCTGCTGATTTGGCTTATTCCATTTATCGATTGCTCGGTATCGATCCCGATCAAGAACTAGTGACACCAGATGGACGTCCCATTCCCTTGGTACAAGGCGGAAAATGGATACCACAGCTCGCTTAGCGGTTATCACTCTTTTCGCTCTTATATGTAGAAGGCTTTCTGTCGTGGCTCTCGCTGCGCACGCGATCTTAGCTGGGTGCAATGGCATGTTTTTATCGCGTGCAGCCGGTCAAGAGGAGGTTCAAGCCAGTACGGTGAACATTCCCTATCCGACAGGAACGCTTGCTCCATACACAACTGCCGAATGGATCAATGACAGTGGAGGTCTTCTCTTAGCTTCGGAAGCCGGACTCTTCGAGTGGCATATGCCTGATGGATTGGGCACTACAACGACTACGCTTTTCGCAACCCCGTCTAAGGCTCGTTTCAACTCCCAAGTCGAACGCGTTTTTGACTTGAAACGAAGCCCCAATCAAGAATGGATCGCAATAGCCGGTGGAAAACCTGGAGAGTCGGGGATGCTGGAGGTATGGCGGATTCGAGATCAACAACTTCTTCATCGTTGGGAGCTCGAGGGGGATGTGGTTTATCAAATCGACTGGAGCGGAAACAACCGAAGGCTGGCTGCCGCAAGCGCGATTGGAGTTTGTTCAGTCTTCGACGTTGAAGGAAAGACCGAGGTTGTGCAATACAAAGGACACTCATCCGGGGTGACGACGATTTCTGTCATGCAAGACGATCGAACCGTCGTTTCGGGCGCAATCGATCAAACGATCCACTTGTGGAGCTTGGAAACAGGTGAAGGAATTCGCGTGCTCGACAACCACACAGCGCCGGTTCGATGCTTGATCCAAGGACCGTCTGCAAGCGATCCCGCACGGGGGACAATCCTTTCGGCGAGCGAAGACCGAACGGTTCGGCTTTGGCAACCGCAACTCGGCAGGCTCGTTCGATTTGCCAAATTCCCCAGTGGCGTCAGCGCGATGGAGGCGTTCGCGAAAGGAGCGGAAAACACCCCCAGCCCCCCGTCACCTACCCTCTTCGTCGGTTGCGATGACGGATCCTTACATCGTATTGATGTCGGTACGATGAAGTCCACAGTCTTGGCCGCATCTACCGACTTCTGCGATATTTTCCGCCGATGGACATGCCGCCTCAAAACGCATTGATCGTCATCGCTACCAAAGGGGCTTTTGTTAGCTACGGTCAGAACTAGCTTTTTGGTTTCAAAGCAGTTTCCGAAATCCTGCAGCATCGATCTCAAGGTAAATCGATTCCAGGGGCGCGAAGGCCTGTGCCTTTCGCATTGGTAAGTGAATCGCCTAATTCCTGTCTTGCCCGCTCGGCGTAAGCTGTAAGTTGCTTCACAACATCCGGATGCGCCGAAGCGACATTCTTCGTCTCCCCAGGATCTGACTCCAGATCAAACAGCGATAGTTCCAGCTGCTTAATGCGATAGCCGTGACGTGTTGCAATACCTTCAACACCCGATTGCTGGATGGAGGCTGGTGCAAGCTTTCCAAAATTGGAGGGTTTACCACCTCGCCCCGGCTCACCGGCTGGCGTGATGTAGGGATGTGGCAGATGCAATTTCCAGCGTCCGCTCCGAACCGCTTGCAACGCCGTCCCCGAGTAGAAATAGTACGCATCGTGAGGGGATCTCGCATTCGCATCACCGAGGAGCAGCCCTTTGACCGAACGGCCGTCGATGGTTCGCGATGACGCTTTTCCACCTACGATTTCGATAAGGGTTGGCAGCAGATCGATTCCCATAAAAGGTTCTGAACATATACGATTCGCAGGAATTGTCCCTTTCCATCGCATCAAGCAAGGGACTCGGACCCCTCCTTCAAACGTGGTAAGTTTCCCCTCTCGAAGCGGCTTGGCCGAACCCGCATGCTCCCCGTAAGAGAGAAATGGCCCATTGTCCGAAATGAACATGACCAAAGTGTTTTCTTCGAGCTCCAAACGCTTGAGCGTCGCAAGGATTTCCCCGACCGACCAATCAAGTTCCTCCATGACGTCGCCGTAGAGCCCTCTGCTACTACGACCGCGAAAAGCATCCGACGCAAAGATTGGGACGTGAGGCATCACGTGAGGAAGATAGAGAAAAAAGGGCTGAGACTTATTCCGCTCTATGAAGTCGATCGCACGTTCGGTGAATCTTTTTGTAAATAACGATTGGTCGGGATCTTGCTCCACAATCTTTTCACCATCGTACAATGGCAAAGGGGGCATTTCGGACGCGAGGGTCGGATGGTACTTGGTATTGTCGTTGGAATAGGGAATACCAAGCCACTCATCAAAACCATGACGACAAGGGTGAAATTTGAGACGCGTCCCGAGATGCCACTTGCCCATTCCGGCTGTCGCATACCCTCGATCGCGAAACATCTCCGGTAACAACCACTCTTCATCAGCGATCCCATCGCGGCTGGTATGGTTGTACGCTCCGTGCATATCCAATCGGTTTGGATAGCAACCGGTCATCAATGCGGCTCGCGATGCAGTGCAAACCGCTTGCGCAACGTAAAAGTCCGTGAATCGAGTTCCTTCTTGAGCAAGCCGATCCAGGGCTGGTGTTTTGAAGCCGATTGCTCCTTGAATGCCAAGGTCGGCATATCCCATATCGTCAGCAACGATCAAAATGACATTGGGAAACGCCGATGGGGTAGCCTCTTCGCCCCCTAGCGATCGCTCAGCTTCGATCGCAACCAGAGCGACCAGTGCAAGGATAAATCTCATCGTCAATTTCCTATCTCCTTACTTGGTTCGCCAAATCTGAACATCGTCCACGACCGCATTGCGTTGGACTGCGAGCCGGAGCATGCGTTTGGTAGGATGAGCGATTCCTGGCGACTTCATCTTTGCGATTTGTTTGCCATCGATCGAAACGCTTAGCTCGTCCCCATGGATCGTCGCTTCGGCTTCGTACCACTTCCCCACTTCAATGGGATTTGCCGTGGTTTGATTCTTACCTTTTAGTGCAGCCTGTTGTTCTGCGTTGAGCTCCTTTTTCGCCTGTTTCGCTTCTCGGATATCCAATCGCATGTTGCCTGTTTTCAAGTCCTGCAGCTGCACATCTTTGACACCAATCCGCACAGCACAAAGATGTCCTGCATGGACCTCTTTGCATTGCAAGTCAGCAAAGTTTAGCCCGAGCGTGTCTCGTTTATCTTCCAACATGAAACGAAGTTTGACTTTGCCATTCGTAAACTCAGCTTCGTGAGTGACCGATGCACCGTGATCCGCTTCGGGATGCGTGTAGACGTACATTGCTCCGCCGCGTAAATCGACTTGTTTGTTACCCTTTGCCCGACTCTTGCTGTTGGTTTTCCAACCGTTTCCTGGCTCGTCGATTTTCTCTTGGGATTCCGTTCGTTCAAAATCATCTTGAAACAGTAGAGTCTCTGAATCGGTCGATGTATCCGCGTGAAGTGCGGGGAGACACAAGATTGACAGAGTCAATGAGAGCAGAATGGTTGTTTTCATGATGGTAAATGCACTGCGGGGAGAGGAAAGAGTCACCTATAAGATACCCCAATCGGGAGGGTGGGATTGGCTACTTTCGAGTACAATGTGGAGCCGAAAGCATGTTTCCCTCGTAAGAGTGCTTGGATAGGAGAAATTGATGTCGTTTTGGCGTATGACGCTGCGTGAAATTCAGCATCGCGCGGTGAGGACTTGCCTCACCGTGCTGAGCGTTGCATTAGGTACCGCCGCTGTAATCTCCGTCGCCTTGACGTCGTCCACCGTTCGCATGGCGCAGTCGTCCATGTTCGCAGCCTTGGTCGGCAAAACAGATTTCTTGATCACAGCGGAGGGGGGCGCCAGCTTCGATGCCGAGTTGCTCCAGGCCATAGCTCAAGTTTCCGGGGTGCGAGCGGCAGTCCCTACGGCGCAGCGATCGACACTGCTCTATGTCGGCGACAAGCGAGCGAAGACACAGATTTTGGGTATCGATACCGAAGTCGATCGTTTGGTCCGTGATTACGAGGTGGTTTCGGGCGAGATGCCGGCGGGTGGTTCGACCTTGGCATTGGACGAACGGTTCGCCAAGTCGATGGGATTGGAGCTGGGGGCAGAGGTAAAGTTACTCACCCGATCTGGGTTGCAGGCTTGGACGGTAGGGGCATTGCTGCGGCATCAAGGGGCTAGCAGCCTGTCTCAAGGAGGAGTACTTTACGGTCCCTTGCGAACGGTGCAGAACCAGTTTCGTATCCGCCAGAAGCTAGACCGGATTGAAGTTTTGGTGGCTGAAGATGCGGATCGAGATCGTATTCGCGAAGAAATCGCAAAGGCATTGCCAACGGGTGTAGGGGTCAAAGCTCCCGCGCAAGACAATCAAATGGCAGACCAGACGATACGTTCCGCAGAGCTTGG
>JALOQZ010000115.1 GCA_025459245.1 Pirellula sp. | reverse complement strand
CGAAGATGTTCAAGGAAACTTTGACCTGAATCAGTTCACCGTCGCGAATATGAGCATGCGGCTTTACGAGGCAAACGGTGCAGCACTTGGTTCCATGGTCGCGCTGAGCGACAGCCCGGTGGATAACGTCGAACACATCTATCTGAGAAACTTGTCCGCCGGGAGATACGCGTTGGAGATTTCGTCAGACATCGCAACGCGATTCGGATTGGCTTGGCAAATCACCGCAGTCCCAGAGCCCAACGCGATGATTCTCCTATCGCTCGCGCTCGTGACCGGCGGGGCATGGCGGCGTCTATCTCGTGCTCGGGGTCAATCGCACTCTCGGACTGAAAGCCGATCCGAAAACCATTAGCCGCGGTTTTCGCTGGTTTTCGGATAGGCTACTAACGAAGCCGAATGGGGAGTTCTCTCGCACCGATGTTGGGTAGTGGTATCGTCAATCCGTCCGATTTTGGAAACTCATGCACGTGGTAGTTGTGGCACTGGGTACATTGATCTCCCGCCGATTGACGATGATGGCAACCGGAACAATCGGACTTCTTCATAGTAAGGAACTCGTGGTGCACGGTCCTTCCATGTTCCGACCAGCCTTGGGAACCGACAAACTCGCTGGAATTCGCACCTCCAGCCAGCACATGGCAGCTTTCACAATTCCTCAAACTCGTGAGCGTTAAGTGAGGAGTGTGATTAAAACGAGTGAGCTGCTTGACCGCAGCCGATCGCTGCCGAATCGTCCAAGCAGTATTTGGGACATCTGCATTTTCCAATAATTCGCCGACACCGAGATTGTGACACTGCAAACATTGCTTTTCTAAGCGCATCGTTGCACTGAAGTCGGGTATAGATCTTGGTGGGGAGTGTGGATCCGATGCACTGATGCGACGACGAATTGTTTGCCATTCCAACCATCGACTAAGCCATGGATCGGCGTGCGGTTGAGGGATGTAGACCATAGCAACACGAGAATCATCGAGCATCCATCCACCAAATGGCATATGTTTCCAAGGTTTCAATGCCTCGTTCGTAGCTGCTTTTCTGTTCGATCTGGGATCGAGTCCGTCGACTGTCGGGGCGTTTAGCAAATCGTTTTCATCGGACAACAACGAACCATCGCCAGGACTCAATAGATCATCGTCACTCGCAGGAGGCTGTGAACGCGTATTCGCCAAACGGGATTGAGGCTGCTTGATTCTCTGACGACTCAGTTCGGTGGTCGAAGCAGATAGGAACCAGCGGCGATAAGCTTCACGTACCAGATCGATCGGTATTCCCGACGAGACACGGTCCAACCATCGATCCTGGGCTGTCGACTCCGGATTGTTGAAGGTGAGCGAAGCGATTGTCGATGGAGCCACGCTCGATGAAACGGTTGCCGATCGCGCACGGTAGGAAATCGGCTGCGAAAAGAAGGAAGCAGTATCGGCACCGATGGTGTTGCGAAATGCGGATTGCCCCTCGTCGTGCCATTCTTGAAGCGATTTCCGCATCAGATCCGCGAGCAGGACGACGTTTTCGAGTTGTTTCTTATCATTTGGATCGACATCTTGCATTCGTTTGCTGTTTGGTAGCGACTGAAGCAACTCGCTTCCCCCCGGTTGCTGCTGGATTAACGCTTGCCACAGAGGTGAGACTTCGCCGTCCATCATCTGGCTCGCGGATTCAGGCCAAGCCCCCAAGTTGAATCCAGCACCCGCAATCATCTTGCGATCCAAGCTCGGTAGCTGAAGCACCACGGTCCCTTCGCTGCTAGCGCTTTGCAGCGGTTCGGTATGGCAGGAAGCGCAGGCTCTTTCAAACGAGACACTTCGATAGATATTCCCGACCACCCCCGACTTATCTTCTGTTTGGTGACATACCTTGCAATCAAAACTCGTTTGTTTCTTCGCAAAGTATTCGCTTTTATGTTTCTGATGATCAAACGGGATGCTGCGAGGAGCTGGCGACGGATAGTCCACGAACTCAGGGTGTCCATTCGAAAAGGACTCGAATGTCTTTCGGTGACACGACTGACATCGCGCCGACGTGATGCTTTGCAAATCCTCGTTGGGACCTCGATGCTCGCGGTGGCATTGGGAACATTCCAGTGTCTCGCTCGCCCGGCTTTTTGGAGCGGGGGATGAGATTGATTGCAACAGAGATTTAAGGTCGCCCCCGATCAGATCGTGAGGGGTCCCCGCGATCGCATTTGGCATCGTTTCCGCATGGCACTGCAAGCAGAGTTGGGATTGCGCACCAACTCCGATCGGATGCTCCACCGAATGCACGGCTCGCAAAAGGGATTGATCGTTGTCCGTGATCGCATTCGGATGGCAAGCGGCGCATCGCGACTCGGCATCGATTCGATGTTTCCCATCGCTGTCGCCGGAGGATAACAATTGCGCATGAGAGTGGGACAAGGGCCCTGGCGCCAACACCGTTTGCTGACGCCAAGATGGTAAAAGTGAAATGACGACAAGAGCAGCAATTGCGGTGGTACCGATTTGAACCCATCTATTCCAAGCCACGTTCACTGGTGCTGAGTTGTTCATGGGAGACGCGGGGGGTTACCAATGGCTCGAGAAGAGGTGAGCGATGAGGATGTGAAATATTGCAACCACAAAAAAGGCCCCCATCAGACAGCTATGAAATGCTGCCCAAAAGCGAATCCGTTGTTGAATGGCTAGCTGAAAATCGAGATCATCTCGGCGTTCAATGCACCGGCGCATCTCTTGTTGAAGCTTCAGGCCTGCTGCATCCAAGTAGCGAGCCGATGCATCCAGCTCGGCCAGCAAAGCACGACGTCGCCTGCCATTAGGGGAGATTCGATACCAGATAGATCGAGGCTTTTGAAAGAAAGGCTCCAGCCTCGAACGATACAGATCGGCGACCGCGCTCCATCGCGTATTGCCGGCGGCGCGCAGTGCGATGTGATACGCCTGGTCGCGCAGTTCTTGTTTGGCCGAGGGGATTTCACTCGACAAAATGGCTTTCCCGGCAGCTTGCAACAATCGAGGACTTCGTTTGTTGACATACCAACTCACAAATCCGCTCGTCAGAATGCACCAGAACAAAATCGCGAGAAGGGACTCGAGCCAACCGTTGGTAAGAAATCCTGCATGGAGAACATAAGCAATCAGGCAGAGCGTTCCTAAAAAGTGATGCGCCTGTTGCCATGACGCGACCGGGCCTAGCGCCACTCCGTAAACTCTCTTTCGGAGCCCGAGGGAAAGCAATGCCAAGCATATCGCGCTCAAGATATAGCCCGTCGCAAACGATTCGTTTCCAAGCTGCGATTCTCGCCAGTATCGATACGCCAGGAGAACGGCAACCGACAGAACTAGTAGTGAAGCTCTAAAAACCCAATCCCGAATCGGATTGGAGGCGACTCGGGCAATCGGATCGGCTTTCGGAATTGCCGAATCGGAACTCACACCATATGCCGACATACTACGATGGCCTTTCCGTGGAAAGACGTGCGAGCGAGCGTACGTCGCTGGTATCGAGACGGAAGAGAGCTTGATGCGGACATGCTTGTTGGCATGCTGGTCCCGTGGGGAGCGATTGACAGAGGTCGCATTTCGAAGCCTTCAGAATCGGCAGACCGTTCGCTTGATCGAGAATCGTTCTGCCATCCTTCTCTTTCCGCTCCAGCATCTCGATATTGTTGTAAGGGCAGCTCTCAGCACATGTTTTGCAACCGATGCAGATATCCTCTTTGATCGAAACGACACCGGTGGATGGGTTTCGATGGATCGCCCCCGTCGGACAGCCGATCATGCAGACAGGATCCACGCAATGCATGCAGGCATGAGGAAATTGAAATCTACCGAACTGAGGCCCCGATCGTAGAAAACGAGGTATGCCTTGGTGAGTAGCAGCACAAGCTTTGACGCATTCATCGCATCCAGTGCAACAGCTCAAATCGATGGTCATCGTTTTTTGACCATTCATGATTCGCTCGTCGACAAGAAACTCCATCAAAGAAGAATCGACATGACGATCCGATTGAAGATGATGCAACTCCGGAACCACCCGACCGCGATGGTCGTAGCGAGGCTTCAAGATGGACGCAGGCAATTCCGATTTACGAACACGTGAAAGCACCGAAGCTAAGAATCTTTCCGCGGGTATTCTTAATACGTCGACAAACCCTAACGCCCGAAGCGATGTTTGATATGGCAGAGGAGTCAATGTTGGATTTTGGAATCGATGGCTTAGCTCCTCGAGTCCAAACATCTGACCGCGTCCCAGGTAGGCGAGCGTTTGGTGACCATTGCCTCGCTCAAAGCTGACCCTTGCGAATCCAGCTCGTATGAGATAGAGATCGCTGGCAGGTTTATTTTCTTTCGCAATCAACGGCTCTCGGTCGATTCTGTCGTTGAGATCGCGGCCCGCGAGATCTTTGTAGTCCGCAAACCATTCCATATCCCCGAACGATTCCAGTTTCGTTTCGGCAACGATGGCTGCGATGGAATCATCATCCACGAATCGAAACAAAGGTGTTTCGCGAAGATGGCGATGCAAACCGGATGTGCGATACCGTTCGTCAAGGAAGTTTCTAAAACCGGGGTCACGACGAAGAAGCCGAAGCCCTTGCCAGCGGATTTCCAATACCACCGTCGGAGTATCTGCCACGACGGAAAATCGATGGGGAGTCCGAGTGATTGCGGCCATTTCACCAAAAAGAGTCCCAGCACCGAGCGATTCCGATTGGTAGTCGTTCAAAACACCTTCAATATCTTGAAGGAATACTCGATTCACTCCATCGCGAACAACAAAGGATTCCGAAGGTGGGGATATCGCTCGAACGACTGCGGGGCGAACGTTTTCCCTCGAATGAGATCGTTTGTCACTGCCAGTTTGTTCCGCTGGTGCAATTGACTCTCCTGGAAAATTTCGCCCGAACGCTTTTCGGACCTTTCCCCACCAAGATTCCTTCGGTGTCCCTTGCAGCGAAGAGTCGTCCCAGAGCGAAACGAGAAAGGCCCGAACAGAGCCTCGCAGCACCAAAAATGCACTGCTTCCGTAGTTGCCTTCACGAAGAATCAGATCCCCGGGCTCGTATCTCGAAATGCGAGAATCGTGCTGAAGGATTTGTTCGAGCGACCCAACGGTAGCAAAAAAATCCGGATTGAGTCGGTCAAAGGGTGGAGTCGCAACGACCCAGGAGAGATCTCGACCGAGCATGTCGGGATCCATCGGATGGTCCCAGCGGTCCGGTCGTTCGCGGTAGACGGTTCGCGAACCGTCGTATAGGACCGAATTTCCGGACGTTTGCGCAGCGGCCATCATGCCCTGAGGTGAAAGGCGACCAAGAGGAATTCGAAGTGCAATCCATTACACTTCTCCGCCCGAATTGTCGGAATTCTTTATGAACCGACGCAAGACGGATTCGGAGCATAACGCGAACACCCGGCGGAACCTCGGCATGAATGCTAGCGAAGGTGTTCGAGCCTTACCGCCATTTCCAGCGAGCTTGTCGAAGTTGTGCTAGAGGCGAATCGGCGAGCTTTTCATACCAAATGGTCACCATGGTTCCGTCATCGCATTCGACCGTGGATGGATATCCCAGATCGCCCGAGACCCCATCTCCCGAAAGAATCGCTGCATCGCTCCATGTCTTGCCATGGTCATCGCTAAAACGCATTTGATTCCCGAGAGGTTTGCGACGATGGCCATAGGTCATCACCAGCCGGCCTGATTTCATCTTCATTAAGTGAGAAGGGAGCCCCCACACGCCGATGCTGTGGAGCATGGTCCAAGTCTTTCCACCATCGGTGGATTCACATTGAAGGGTTTCATTCGCATTCGTTTTGTTATGGTTTCGGACGTGGCAAACGATCGAACCATCGGCCGCTTGGACAGCGTGCAGTTCGTGATAGTTGTCGGCGGTATCGCCGGGCCGGACCGGGATAGGAGCCAATAAATTCCAGCTCAATCCATCGTCGCGAGATTCCCATACCCCGACTTGTTCGTCCCCCCAAAGGGCCTTCCCTGCATAAAGTAGCCGACCATCGGCTAGAGGGGTGGGGCCGTGGGGACTGTTGCATGGAACTCGATAGCGGTTTGACCAAGTGACTCCGCCATCGGTGGAACGGAGCATATAGCAGCCGAGTTCTTTTTTGCGGGCATCGCCGTCGATACGATGGTGAACAGCCTGCCATTCTTGAACCAGCTTTGGGTCAGCAAAGGCGCCGGGCTCCCCCGGTTTTGCCTTTTCTGCTTTGAGAAGGATCGGCTCGTACGCGAGAGAAGTGAATGTAGTGACCAGCAAACTCCCTTGGGAGGTTTCGACGACACCCGCATCTCGATCATCGATAGGCCCGTCGTAAAGGACTTGAGGCCAACTCCAAGTTGCCCCGTGATCTTTGGATCGCATCCATTCCACTCGGCCGAAGGGGCAAACATGCGTTTCCCTCCCACCGGAGAATGCGAGCAACAGCTCGCCATTGGCACGTCGAGCGAGAGTTGGCCAACCGTGGTAGAGGGGAGCTTTCCAGCTGATCACACGAAGATCTTGAATTTCGATCGGTCCTTCGCTTGCGGTCAACGTTGGGGCAAGTGGCACGAGAGGCAAGAGTGCACCCCCGAGACAAGACAAGCTGATACGCTGGATAACATCGCGTCGATGAAGTTTCATGGGGAGGAACCTGTGGGGATGGCGAGGAAGGAATGGAGGGACGCAGAAACGCATTTTACGAAGTTCGCGAGGGAATTGCGGCGGGCTCGACATGACGTCGCGGACAAAATCGCTATACTTCCCGCAACGCCAAGCCTATCGATTCCTTACCTTTTTCTGAACCAAACATGAAAGCCATCGCTGTCCGTCCCGGTACTCCCAACAGTGTTCATGAACGAGATATTCCTGCTCCTTCGCTGGACAAGATTCCGGACGGTAAAGGTATTCTGGTCAAAGTTCTCAAGGTGGGGGTCGACGCAACCGATCGCGAAATCAACGACGCGTTGTATGGCAATGCGCCTCCAGGAGACGATTACTTGGTCCTCGGGCACGAGTCTTTTGGCGTTGTCGAGGCTGTCGGACCGAATGTTCGCTCGGTTAAACCCGGTGACTACGTAACGGCAACGGTGCGCCGCCCTGGTGGTTCGATCTACGACAAGATCGGAACCTACGATATGACGAGCGAAGAAACGTACTACGAACGGGGCATCAATCTACTGCACGGTTATTTGACCGAGCGATTTGTGGACCATGAGGACTACATCGTTCGCGTACCAAAGGGATTGAAACATCTCCACGTTTTGATGGAGCCGATGAGCTGTGCAGCGAAAGCAATCCAGCAGGCTTACGAAGCACAACGGCGGATGAAAGTTTGGAGCCCCAAACGTGCCTTCGTCCTCGGAGCGGGTCAGATTGGGTTGCTCTCCACGCTGGTCCTGCGTTTGAAGGGACTCGAAGTCTACACGCTTGCTCGGGCAAAAGGGCCTCATTTGAAGAGCTCCATCGTCGAGGGCCTGGAAGCAACCTATGTCGCAACATCGGAAACCAGTCTCGAAGAGCTGGCCAAAAAAGTAGGCAAAGCGGACCTCATCATCGATGCGACAGGCTCCTCCTCCATCGCCTTCAACGCCATGGAAGCTCTCGGGCACAATGGAGTTCTGGTTTGGACGAGCATCACGGGTGGCAAGCACGTGACGCAAATCTCCTCCGACAAGATCAACTTGGAATGGGTTCTCGGCAACAAGCTTCTCGTTGGCTCCGTGAACGCAAACCGCGAGCATTTCGAGTCGGGAATCAAGGATCTCGCGATGTCCGAAGTGATGTTCCCCGGCGTCATCGGCAAGATCTTGACGAACCCTGTCGAGGGCTTGAGCAACTACAAAGAGATGATGCGGCTTCTCGTCGAAGACAACAGCGCTCTCAAAGTGTATGTGAACGTAGCAGACGAATAAGACTAAAATGCCAGAAGCCAAGAACGTATTGAGACAACCGCTGCAGCCTTGCTCGACGGACCCGATGACAGGATTCTACCGAGATGGCTGCTGCAGGGCAGGAGCGGAAGACTACGGTCTACACCTAGTCTGCTCCATCGTCACTGAAGAATTCTTGGCATTCTCCAAGAGCCGTGGCAACGACCTCACCACACCTGTCCCGGAATATGATTTCCCTGGCCTGGTTCCTGGAGATCGCTGGTGTTTGTGTGTGCTAAGATGGAAAGAGGCGTTTGAGGCTGGCGTGGCCCCTCAAGTTGTATTAGGGGCAACCCATATTTCGACGCTCGAATTTGTCGACCTAGACGACTTGCAACAATTCGCTGTCGATTGAGACGACGAAATCCGTGGCATTCAAGTCAAGCAGCCCCGCGCTGCGTTGAGTCGCCAAACTTGTACTGAGAGGTGCTCTGTGGGTATGGGACATTGGGAGAATGCCGGTCTGCCGGACGATTTCGATGGCTTGGTTCGGCTTTTTCCACTGCCAAACCTCGTCCTCTTCCCGCACGTGATCCAAGCCCTTCACATATTCGAGCCTCGCTACTGCGAAATGCTCAGCGATTCGCTGGAGTCTGACCACTTGATCACCATGGCATTGCTGACCCCAGGTTGGGAAATGCACGTGGATCGAAACCCGGCTATCGGGGATGTCGTTTGCATCGGTCGCATCGTGTCGCACACTCCAACGGACGACGGTCGACACAATATTCTGCTTGCAGGTATCCACCGCGCGCGGATCGTATCGGAGCTCGACACGGAAACACCGTTTCGGCAAGCGAGAGTTGAATTGCTTTACGATTACGTCCCCCCCGATTCAGAGGGGCTTGTAGAACAATACCGAGACTCGCTCTTAGGTGTGTTTCGCTCTTTGATCCCGCACGATGCGTCGGGCTCCAAGACCTTTGGCGAACTGCTCACTCGCCAACTTCCTTTGGGGATCTTAACCGACATCGTCGGCTACGCAGTGAGCCTGCCGAGCGATGTCAAACTCCGCTTGCTCGGCGAGACTAACATCGTCGCTAGATACGAAATCTTGATGTCCTATTTGGGCAGTCAAGACGAAGAAGATCCGTCCTTTCCTCTGTCGAACCCAGGAAACCCAACAACGCCGCCGCGGTCCCAGGAATTCCCGCCCAAGTTCAGCGACAATTGACCCAAGACCAGTTTCGAATCTCCACTGGATCTTCACCTTGCTCGAGAATGTACGCTCGGTGTTGTCTTCTCGCTTCCAACATCTCTTCGTGCAACTGTCCATAACGATCCATTGCACCTGGGGTCCGTTTCAAAACGTCCATGACGAGTCGGTAGCGATCTAAGTCATTCAGGACGGTCATATCGAATGGAGTCGTCGTGGTACCTTCTTCTTTGTAACCGCGGACATGAAGATTTCCATGGCCTTTCCGACGGTAGGTTAATTGATGAATCAACGAGGGGTAACCGTGAAAAGCGAAGATCGTCGGGATGTGCGACGGAAAATAGGAGTCAAACTGCTCATCGGTCAAACCATGAGGATGCTCAGTGTGCGATTCAAGGCGCATCAAGTCGACGACGTTGACGACTCGAATTCGGATGTCGGGCGATTGCCGCAATAGAATATGAGCAGCTGCGAGGGTCTCCATGGTCGGAACATCACCGCAGCACCCCAGCACGACATCGGGCTTGTCTCCGTTATCGGTGCTGGCCCATTTCAGAATTCCAAGCCCATCGCGGCAATGCTGTCTAGCGGCCTCAAGATCGAAATACTGAAGCGCGGGTTGTTTGCCTGCGACCAACACATTGACGTAATCCCTGCTCTTCAGACAGTGCTCGGTAACGCAAAGAAGTGTATTGGCATCAGGTGGCAAGTAGATGCGAATCACCTCCGCTTTTTTATTCGCCACGTGATCGATGAAGCCAGGATCCTGATGGGAGAACCCATTGTGGTCTTGTCTCCATACGTGCGACGTAAGCAAGTAATTGAGGGAGGGGATCGACTTGCGCCACGGAATCTCGCGACAAACCTTGAGCCATTTGGCATGCTGATTAAACATGCTGTCGACAATATGAATAAAGGCTTCGTAGCAATTGAAAAATCCGTGGCGTCCGGTAAGCAAATACCCCTCTAACCAACCTTGGCACTGATGCTCACTCAAGACCTCCAACACCCGGCCATCTTGAGAGATGTGATCCGCGTTGGCAGGAACAGGATCGATCAAACATCGACCGGTCACTTCGAACAACGCATCCCACCGATTGGATGCGTTTTCGTCCGGACTGAAAACGCGAAAGTTGGCCGCAGACAAATTCCGTTTCATCACCTCGGCGATGTAATTCCCCTGAATACGAGTCGACTCGATACTCCCAGTTCCCGGAGATGGCACGTCGATCGCGAATTCGGACAGCTCGGGCAGTTCAAGATCGCGGCAAAGAAGTCCGCCATTCGCATGAGGATTGGCGCTCATGCGACGTGCACCTTGCGGAGCGAGCGAGCGGAGCGATGCGTTGACCGCCCCTGTGGAGTCAAAGAGTTCTTCCGGCCGATAGCTTTTCAGCCACCCCTCTAGGACGCGAACGTGGCTTTCCTTTCTCGCATCCCCCATCGGAACTTGGTGCGAACGCCAAGAATCCTCGGTAACCTTTCCGTCGATCGATGGCGGGCAAGTCCAGCCTTTGGGGGTCCGCAGAATGATGACGGGCCACATGGGACGCTCGACGCGCGCGGCAGTTCCGTCTCGCGCCACCCTCCAAACTTGATGAATGGTGCTGATGGCTCTGTCGAGAGCGTTGGCCATTTTGGGGTGCATTTCATCGGGATCGTGACCGCTCACAAAAATCGGATCGTACCCAAGTCCACGAAACAGGGATTCAAGCTCCTTTTCGGGGATGATGGATAGGATCGTTGGGTTCGCAATCTTGTAGCCGTTGAGATGGAGAATGGGCAGAACAGCTCCATCTCTCCTAGGGTTCAGAAACTTGTTCCCATGCCACCCTGTGGCCAAAGGACCCGTTTCCGCTTCTCCGTCACCCACGATTGCAGTGACAATCAGATCGGGATTATCGAATGCTGCTCCGAATGCGTGCGAGAGGGCATACCCAAGCTCTCCACCTTCATGAATCGAACCGGGTGTCTCAGGTGCGACGTGGGAAGGAATTCCGCCGGGGAAACTAAATTGGCGAAAGAGCTTTCGAACGCCATCCAAATCCATCGAGATCTCGGGATAGGTTTCGGTGTATGTCCCCTCGAGATACGCATTCGCCACCATCGCAGGACCACCGTGCCCGGGCCCGCAAATGTAGATCATGTTGGAGTCAAATCGTCGGATGACTCGGTTTAAATGAGCATGTATGAAATTCAAGCCAGGGGTCGTGCCCCAATGTCCAAGCAGTCGTGGCTTCACATGCTCCGCGCGAAGTGGCTCGCGCAGCAGAGGATTGTCGAGAAGATAAATTTGGCCGACGGACAAGTAGTTGGCGGCTCGCCAGTACGCGTCGATCTGGGAGATTTCATCCGTAGTCAAATTCCCGTGCAACATTCGTTTCCACCTTGCTTCGAGTCGACATTGCCGCCCCTCCGCTACGCGGTCAATCCTGCTGCAGATGGAATATCACCTGTCGTGAATATCAATCTCCTGTGCACTCAGGGGCGGTCCCTTTGCCGCATCATCCTAACCGATTTTTGAAACTCCCACTACCGATAGACTGCCCGAAGCGAGGTCGGTGAATAACGCTTGCCAATGCGAACAGACTGAGTGGCTGTAGGTAACGTAATCTCGGTAACAGAATCCTGGCCGGACAGCGTTCGACTGCTTGCAGCGACGGTCTCCCCCCCGAGCCTTGTTAGCTCGCTGTCGGTAATTTCGGAGACCGTATGCTGATTGTCTGGCGCATCGATGTGTTCAATGCTCGACCCCAGAGAGTCATCTGCGATGTCATCGATGGGGTTATCCTCTCCATCAAGTAAGAGAGTCGCTTCGAGGCTCGCATGCAAGGCTGCAGGTCCGGAAGGCTTCTCCGCCTCCGAGCTATTGGGCGTGAGACCATTCCACTTGGAGGTCCAAGCGTGCAGCGAAAAAGGGTCGGATGCACCTCCCTCCTTTGCGTTCGCAAGCACGGTTGTCCAGATGGAGTAGCCTTGCAAAACCACCACGGACAGAGCAGCG
>JALOQZ010000114.1 GCA_025459245.1 Pirellula sp. | reverse complement strand
CTTAAGCCCGCTTGGGGGGCGGAATAGGGATTCCCAGCTCACGCATAAGCATCTTCATATCATCCCAAGTCAATCGCTTGGCTTCCGGATTGCGCAGTAGATAGGCGGGGTGATAAGTCACCATGACTTTCGCGCCACGATAGGTATGAAACTTACCCCGCAATCGCCCCACGCTTTCCGTCGAACGGAGAACGGCGCGAACAGCGACAGCGCCCCAGCAGACGATGTACTCGGGTTGAATCGTTTCTAGCTGCGTTTCGAAGAAGGGTCTGCAGTTCTCGATTTCGGCTTCAGTGGGAGTTCGATTGTTAGGTGGTCTGCAACGAAGTGCGTTCATGATGTAGACCTCTTCCCGGCTCAAACCGGAGGCGACGAGGATCTTATCCAGCAGTTGGCCGGCTGCACCGACGAACGGTTCGCCCACGCGGTCCTCGTCGGCCCCGGGGGCTTCTCCGAACATGACGATTCTCGCGTTCGATGGCCCGACCCCGAAAACCGTCTTCTGTCGACGGCAGACGATTTCGGTGCATTTACGACAAGCGGCGACTTCTGCTTGCAGCAACCGGAATCGTTCGTTGCGAGCGGCAAGTTCGAGCGGTCGCTCGCTCCAATGGGTTTGTCCGTCGACCAAGCTTGGCAGCGGACTGCTGCTTCGCATCGGAGCGGCCGGGATGCTGGGTGCCGGAGTGCTGGGTGCTGGGGCGGGAGAGATGCTAGCAGGGCTAGGTGCTGCGGGAGGCAGGGCTGGCGAAGTTGCCGGGGCTGTTTTATTGAGGGAAGCCGCGGATTCGCCAGGGAAGACGCCCAAGCTTTTCGCGACCTCCACGCCAGAATCGACGCTCCACTGTTCCAGCCACTTTTCCGCCGCTCGGACACCTTCTTCACGTGGGTTTGGGATATGCGTAACCCCGCTGTGAGCCCAAGCTTGGAAGAGTTGTTTCGCGGCTAGAGAAGCCCAGGAATTCATGTGGTTTGTTCTAGAAGTGAGTGATTTCAAACCTAGGCATTAGGATTGCATCGCTGGAATCGCTTGGGTTTGCCAAGGAAAATCCCTCCCGCGATTCCGCTATCGAGACTACGATAACAGGTTTTCCAGTCCGGTCCAACCAACCTCTTCATAATGCCAATCCCCCGCGTCGCAATCGTCGGCAGACCCAATGTCGGCAAAAGTTCCATCTTCAACTGGATCGCAGGTCGTCGCTTAGCGATCGTCGAGGATACCGCGGGTGTGACTCGCGACCGATTGACCACGCTCATCGAGCACAATGGCCGTCACTTTGAGCTGATCGATACCGGCGGGATGGGGATCGAAGATGTCGACAACCTGACCGAGCAGGTGGAAGGCCAAATTACGGCTGCCATCGAGGAGGCGGACATCCTCTTGTTCATCGTTGATACCCGTTCCGGATTGGTCCCGCTCGACGAAGAAGTTGCGCTCCGACTGCGGAAGGTCGACAAGCCGATTCTGCTGGTTGCGAACAAGACCGACAGTCCGACGCTCGATCCCAACGCCCAAGAGTTCCGGAAACTAGGGCGAGGCTGGCTTACCTTGGTCAGCGTGCAACAAAATCGCAACAAGGATGTGCTCTTAGATCTAATCGTTCAGCGTCTCCCCGATTTACGGGAAGAACCGGACGATATCGAGCCACCGGTGATGAAGGTAGCGATCGTCGGGCGTCGAAACGTCGGCAAGAGCACGTTCGTCAACTCGCTCGCGAAAGAAGATCGCGTCATCGTTAGTGAAGTGCCCGGCACCACGCGCGATAGCGTCGACGTCATGTTTGAGTTGGATGGCCACAAATTCATGGCGATCGATACTCCCGGGCTTCGTCGCAACAAGTCGGTGAAAACGGACATCGACTGGTACGGCGTTCACCGCGCCCAGCGAAGCATCCGTCGTGCAGATGTCGTGTTGCTCTTCTTCGACTGCATGCAGCAGATGAGCAGAGTGGATAAACAGCTTGCGCACTACATCGCTGAGCAATACAAGCCTTGTATCTTTGTTGTCAACAAATGGGATCAATTGGCCGGTCGTATGCCGACCGAGCGTTGGGTTCGGTACGTGCGTGAAATGTTCCCGACAATGGCTTATTGCCCTATCGGTTTCGTCACGGGCCAAACGGGAAAGAATGTGAAGGCGTTGCTGAATCATGCGCAGATGCTGTTCAAGCAAGCTCAGGAACGAATCCCAACCGGTCAATTGAATCGCCTGATCAAAGCCGCTGTGGAACGGCATGAGCCACCGTTGTACCAACTGAAGAGACCGAAGATTTACTACGCAACGCAAGTCAGCGAAGCGCCACCTGCCATTGTGTTGGTCTGCAATCAACCGCAGGGATTTACCGCTCCTTATCAACGTTACTTGCTAGGCTTCCTGCGGGATCATCTTCCGTTCGGTGAGATCCCGATCAAACTCTACTTGCAGCCACGAGCTCGCGATGACCAACGCGATGAAATTGGCGACACGACTTCGAGCAAGAATCTCCTCCCCGTCGTTGACGAAAGCGACGACGATTCGTACGAAGAGGAATTCGAAGACTCCTACGAGGATGACTTCGCCAGTGAGGTAGAGTGTGAGTTAGATGGCGAGTTCGAAGGGGAACTCGAGGGTGATCTCGAATCGGAGGATGAAGAGCTTGCTGAAGGATTCGACGACGACGCGGAGTCAGCGGAAGCAGATCTCGATGTCGTAGACGATGCAGATCTTGACCTAGCGGATGAATCGGATGACGAGAGCGAGTACGAAGATATCGAGCTTGATTCGTCCGACGAAGATGACTCGTCGTCGGGTAATGCATCCACTCGCACGTCGAAGTGATGGTAACCGGACGCTAGCGCGTTCCGGCTGATACGGTGCCGGCTAAAACTGACGAACCCATCAGCCGCAGGGCGATAGCCCCCGGTTGTCGCGTCTGACGCGCAGGGGTGGCTAACCTACGTATTAGAGCGTCATTGCGTGCAGGATCTTTAACAAGATCCACTACTTGCGCGACGGGATCTTTAACAAGATCCACTACTTGCCTGACGGGATCTTTAACAAGATCCACTACTTGCCTGACGGGATCTTTAACAAGATACACTACCCTTTTTGATCTTGTGCGCGCGGTTCAGACGCTTACTTTTTGCGTTTGGCGACTTGTTCTTTCATGAACTTGAGGCCTTGCTCGGCCAGTTGCAGTTCATCGTCGAACATGCGTCTCCAGATTCGGGTCGCGGCGGCTAGCTCGGGCAATGCCAATCCGAACGCTTCGATAACCAGCCATCCGTCGTAGTTCACCGATGCGAGCGCGTCGAATGTCTCGTCCCATCGGATATCGCCCAAGCCGGGGGTGCTGCGATCGTTTTCGCTGATGTGCACATGGCACATCATGTCTTTGATCGCGTGTATCGCCTTGGTGATACTCTTTTCTTCGATGTTCGCGTGGAACGTGTCGTACATCATTCGGCAGTTCGGATGATTGACTTGGCGGCAGAACTCAGCCGCATCCGCTTGGCCGTTGAGGAAGTAGACTTCGAATCGATTGAGCGGTTCGACTCCGAGCATCACGCCGACTTTCCCTGCATGCTCGGCGGTCTGCTTCATGCTCTCGATTCCCCAAGCCCACTCTTGTTCGGTGCGACCAGCGCCGGTGAAGTGGCCGATCGCGGAATGATAGGGCCCAACCAACGTTTCGACTCCCGCGGCTGCACAGCAGTCCAATGTCTTCTTGTTGAGCTCGACCCCTTTCTTTCTCGCTGCTGCATCGGGACTGATTGGGTTGTCTTCTACCCCTCGAACTGTAACGCCTGTGCGTCGCAGACCCAGATCATCCAATCGCTTGCCCCAAGCTGCGTAATCGAGATCCAGATTGAACAGTGGAATCTCGACTCCGTCGAATCCCATCTTCTTGAGCTTCTCCAAGTTGGGCAGCATGCTGTCTTGAAGTTCGCCGGACCAAAGAAGAAGATTCATTCCGTATTGCATGATCAGTTCTCAATCAAAGATGGAGTGGAAAGGACTCAAAAGATGGGCGGATTATAGTTGAGAAACCCGAAATATGTCAGGTTCCAGCCGACCCATCCGGGAGTGAACTCGATGAAAGCCAAAGGTATTGGAAAGGGCTTGGGGCCAGAAGAAACGAGGTTACCCAGCGACATCCATGACCCACGCTCCATGGCGCAGGGAGCGAACGGTGTCTTTCCAGTTGGGAATGAATTCTTGGGCCACGAAGCCTTGATAGCCCGTGGCCAAGATCTCTTTGAGGATGGGCGGATAGAATATCTCCTGGTGCTCATCCATCTCGCAGCGACCGGGGTTTCCTGCCGTGTGGTAGTGCCCAATCCAAGGATGGTAGGAGCGGATGCGGCGGATGATATCGCCATTCATAATCTGAACATGATAGATATCGAACAAAAGCTTGAAACGAGGCGAGTTCATCTGCTTTACCAGTTCGATGCAGTGATCGACATCGTCGCCGTAGTAGCCTGGATGCCCTTTCATCGGATGGCTGTTATCGCGGGAATTGAGATGTTCTAAGACCAAAGTCACGTTGCTCTTTTCTGCGTACTCGATCACTTGCTTCCAGCAGTCTAAGCAGTTTTGATCGGCGGTGGAATCAAGCATGCCCGGAACACGCATCCCAGTGAAGGTGATCACCGACGGTGCCCCGAACTTGACGGCTGTGTCGATTCCTGTTTTTAACTTTTCGATGCACCTGGGGTGGTTTGCTCGATCCGTTGGTCCATCGCCGAATCCGTGGCTGCTAACCAAAGCGATCTTGAGGCCCTTCTGCACAGCCTCGGGGTAATACTTGGAGTCGATCCCCTCGATCCCTTCGATTCCGATCTCGACGCAATGTTGGATGAGTTGCGACTCGGTCATCGGTTTGAAGCACCAGCCCATGACCGACTGCCGGATTCGTCGATGGGTGACCCGAAATTGATCGGAGAACGGAGTGGTTGGCTCCTGGAGTGCGGCTGTCATCGCGTTCGCATTCTGGGCGTTGCTCGATGCGAGAAGCGTACCACCGGCGATGGCACCGGCATTCTGAAGCCATCGGCGACGTCCAATTGAGGGAGTTTCATCGCCGAGCGGAGTGGGGGCTGGATTGTTCATGAGGGAACCATTCAGGGATCGGAGAGAAAGCCATCCTTGACGTTAACCGTTCACCTCGGAAACCAGCGAGGCATCCATTCAAGCTGCGTTGCGAAGTTCGGTGGAATTGCGATCCTCGATCGCTTTCCCACCGATGTCAAATCGCTTGCGAAGTTGATAGCGGAAGATCAAAAAGAATCGACCTGCCATCGTTTCGCTTTTGCGACGCGGCTCGAAGACTTTTCCTAGTGGTCCAGCCAAAATCGCAGGGAGTAGTATCAACTCTGCGACAACACCCGCGATCAGGATCGCCAACATCAGCCAGCCAAAACGTTGGGTCGGAGTGAACGTGCTGAATGCGAACACCGACAGTCCAAGACCGCTGATGCAGGCTGCTTGCAAGGTTGGTGTAGCGCATCGCTTGTAGCAGGAGACGATAGCCTTCCTGCGATCGCGAACGACATGCAGATCTTCGCGATACCAGGCGAGGAAGTGGATCGTATCGTCGACGGCGACACCCAGCGCGATACTTGCAGTCATCATCGAACCGATGTCGATCGGAATCCCCAGCCATCCCATTCCGCCGAAGATTGCGAGAACTGGTAGGACGTTAGGAATCATTGCGACCATGCCGGCACGGACGCTTCTCGAAACGAAAATCATGAGGGGAGTGATCGTGAGAAACGACCACATGGTGCTTTCGATCAAGCTCGCGAGCAAGGCTCGTTGAGCCTTGTAAACGATGGGAACCACGCCGGTGTAAACCGATCGAACCCATTCCTTGGGAACTTTGGGATCGTCGGACTCGAGGTCGATGACACGTTGCAGGGCAACATCGAGAACGTTTATTTCCGCGTTGGAAAACGCACCGGCGAGAACGACGGCGTCCAAGTCGTTAAGTTTTTGCAGCTGAACATAGGGGACATCCGCAGGGGGGGCGCTGATACGCGCGATTTTGACGCGGGATTTGGCCAGTAGATTCGAGAGCTCCTCGGATCGAAGCTTCGACTTCTGCAAATCCTCTGGGGCCAGGTCATCGCTCACGGGGTCCCAAAGAGCGATATCGCGGCCTGCCATCTTGGCTTCGCCCGTCCAAGCGGTCATTTGGCGAAGGATGCGAACGCGATCTTGTTGAGCTTGAATGATCGGGTAGAGGGAGTCTCGCATTTCCTGTACGAATTGACCGTAGTCGACCCCTTGGAAGGCTGCTACACGCAGACTGATACGCCAAAGTTCGCTTCCTGTATCCGGATCAACGCGAAGAAATCCCGACTTGATGAGATCGTCGCGGCTATTCTCCAGCTGCTGGTTGTAGCCCTTTCGGATCAGATAGGTCTGCGTGCTGGTACCTTTGGACGGAAGGCTCGAGGCGAAGGTCGCTGCGGACATGCTCCGGCCAACAATTTGAGTTCCCTCTTCGCCAAACCGCTTCTTAATAACGTCTTGGATACGAACGATCGTTTCCATGCGCTCGAGGAAGGTCAGGCGGGACAAATCTTCGGCTAACGCGGCTTCGTCGGTGCTAGCTGCTGGTTCGGTTGTCTTTGGCTCTGCCGCGACCGCCATGCTTTCCTTGTCGAACTCGATCACGATCTCGAGAGGGACGAGCATGCCGAGCTTCTCTTCGAGCCAACGATAGTCGCGCAGGATGCGGGCTTGCGAGTCGAACAATTCAAGCAGATTGATGCTCGTCTTTGTATGGCTCAGTCCAAATCCAATGAAAGCAACAAAGAGAACGCAGGCAGTTGCGACGCCGTAGTGATTGCGAACAATGAAGCTGGCAATGGTTGCCCACATTCGCTCGCTGCGCGTGTCGTCGTCGATGGGGCGTTTCTCATCAGGCTTTTCCCCTACCCAGTTCTTAGCAAATCCGATCACGTGAAGGGCTGCGGGCAGAATCAGGAAGAGGATCAAGTTCAAAACCAGCACGCCGGTCGCTGAAAAGAAACCGAACTTCTGGATGGGGACCAGCTCGCTAGCACAAAGCGAAAAAAGCCCGAGTGCCGTGGTTACCGAGCAGAGAATTGCCGGCTTGATCGCATGAAGGACCGCTCGCTCTGTTGCGCGATGCAAGCCACCGTGGCGAACGGCATCTTTGTAGTAATTGATGAAGTGCACCGAGCCGGACATCGCTAAGACGTAGACGAGCGATGGCATGGATAGGACGATCGCATCGACCGTTTCGCCGCATGCCCAAATGATGGCAAGTGCTGCTGCGGCGCTGGTGACGGAGCAAGAGAAGACGATCCAAGTCAGAATGATGCTGCGAAGGGACCACCACGCTAAAAACAGTCCGAGCAAGCCAGAAAGGCCTGCAAGGCGAACAAGGGTCTTCTCCCCTTCCTCATCGATCGCGATGTTGTCGACCGGTGGACCGCCCAAATGGAGCTCGGAGTCTTCGATGCCGGCCTTCGCGATCAAGCGTCGCAAGACCCCAGGCGGAACATTCGGACGGAAGATCCGCATCTGCCCGTGCCCCAAGATCGGCTTCATCTTGCCGCTGGTGGCGGGATCGAGGGAAACGATAACGCAGGTTTGGCGGCCGTCCGGTCCGATAGCGGATCCCTTGAGACGCTCGACCGCTTCCGCATAACTCAGGGCATGCTTTCCCTTAGTCATCTGCTCAATGAGCGTTCGGCCCGTCTCTACCCCTTTGAAGTACTTTTGGGCTTCAACCGCATCGACATCGTTCGGGTCGACCGTTTCGGGATTGACGAGTGCCGCAAGCTTCGCAATCCGCGGGTCATCTTTGGAAGGATCCCCGTTGGGATCGTCGCTTAGCAAACATCCGTTCCAGCTGACGATAATGAACTGATCGGATGGGAAATTCTTGCGAAACCAAGCAAGCTCACCGGTCTCTTCGTATGTCTTGGGGAGCCAGTCCTCGACTTTATTGACGTTGCTTTGGACCGCTTTTCCGGCCCCGAAGAAGGCAAATGGAATGCCAGCAAAGCAAAGGATGAGAAGCAACCATCCGAATCGATCGTAGAATGTCTTACCGCCGAGTTTACTCTGCCGCACGCTTTGCCCCTTTGGTCACCTGCCAGAATTGTCCTTAGCCTGGCTATCGCCGTCGTCCCTAACAGCCTCAGTAGTGTACTAAAGTCTCCCTTGCATCGACAGTTTGAAAACCGGGACTTGCGAAGAATCCGCGGATCGAGCCTTGATTTGGCAAACAAGGCAGTTTGGGGAGTTCTGCTCGAAGAGCAGTGTGGCAAGGAAATTGCCGCTTTGAGGGGCCCACGGAATCGAATCGATTTTTTCTCACCGCAAGGTGTGCAAAATCCTCGAAAATCTTCGTCTCGTTATTGAGACCGCTTCTCATTTAGGTCGATGACGGATATAGTTGAAGGCAGTGTGGTGTTTGGTGTTTTCGACAGACCAGCTGAGCGATTATGTCCGCGAACCCCGTTCCTCTTGAGTACATGAAACCCGAAGATCGCGGGGTCGTTGTCGACATGTCTGGAGACCCATGCCATCTCAAGCGTCTTCAGGAGATCGGGTTGCAGGTCGGTTGCAATGTTCGCATGGTATGTCCTGGCAAGCCGTGCATGATCTGCGTTGAGGGCCGGCGATTGAGTCTGCGATTGGATGAGAAAGCAGAGATCTTCGTCGCGCCGGACGACGAATCACAGTCGTAGATCGCGTCTCTAACTATCGCTTGAGCCTCCGTGAAACTCTCTCAGCTTGCCCCAGGTCAATCCGGCATCATCGACCAAATCATCGGGGAGGACGCTTTAGCAAGCCGATTAATGGAGATGGGGTTGCTCGACGGTGAACCGATCGAAGTCATCGGCCGAGCTCCGATGGGAGATCCCACCGAGTATGCCCTGCGAGGTTACCGAATCAGTTTGCGACGCAATGAGTCCGATCGAGTCGAAGTCTCTTTAACCTCCCCAGCTGCTTCGCAATGAAACCTTCCAAGAAATCGGTCGCGCTGATCGGTAATCCCAACACCGGCAAAAGCAGCTTATTCAATGCTCTCTGCGGGATGTCTGCGCGCGTTGGGAATTATCCAGGAGTTACTGTCGAGCAAAAGATTGGTTCGCTCCTCGACTCTCCCGATCCCATCGACGTTATCGATTTGCCAGGCACCTATTCTCTCGCGGCTCGGTCGGCAGACGAAGCGGTTACGATCGACGTTCTCTGCGGGGTGCAGCCTGGTGTTCCTCGCCCTGACGCGGTCGTTGTCATTGTCGACGCCACCAATATCGAACGTAACTTCTATTTGTTGAGCCAAGTGCTCGATCTGTCGCTTCCCACATTGGTTGTCCTGAATATGTGGGATCGAGTTGTGGAAGAAAAGCATCGCGTCGATGTGGAGACGCTTTCGCAACGGCTCGGTGTATCGATTCTTTGCACGACCGCTAGCCGGCGCGACGGGGTTATCGCCGTTCGCAAGGCGATTCAACAATTGGTTGCACCGAATAGCACTTCTTATGCACCCAAGCATTCACCGCGAGAACAGTTTCCCGAGGTGTTCAAGAAAGAATCCGCTTCGCTTCGTCAGAAGCTCGCGGAGTTACAGCACCCTGTTCCTGCAGTGGAAGTTGATCGAATCTTGATCGATAAAGATGGTCACTTCCAGCAGAAGATGGCCAAGCTCGAATTGCCTGGCTTGCTCGATGAAATTGAAAGCGCTCGAGAGAGGCTCTCTACGGCTGGTTGCAAGATTCCTTTGTTTGAAACCAAGCACCGATACCAATGGGTGCGCGAGCAAATTGCAGGCTTGGTCGATCGCCCGCCTGCCAATCAATCCAGTTCGAGCGATCGTATCGACCGATGGCTGACGCACCGATGGGTCGGCATGGCGTTCTTTATCGCGCTCATGTTTGTGATCTTCCAGTCGATCACGCTGCTAGCCGCTTGGCCGATGGGACAAGTCGAAGAGTTGCAAGGATGGATCCAAGGGTGGGTTGAACAAGTTGTTGCGCCGGGGCCGCTTCGGAGCCTTCTGCAAGACGGTGTGATCGCGGGAATAGGTGGCGTGCTTGTATTCCTGCCTCAAATCGTGATCCTGTTCTTGTTTATCGCGATCCTGGAGGATTGTGGGTACATGTCTCGCGCTGCCTTTGTGGTCGACAAACTGATGTCGGCGATCGGGCTCAGCGGGCGATCCTTTTTGCCGCTTATGTCATCGTTCGCTTGCGCGGTCCCTGGAATCATGGCCACACGGACGATCGACAATGCTCGCGATCGTATGGTGACGATTCTTATCGCACCGCTGATGAGCTGCTCTGCTCGATTGCCAGTCTACGTCTTGATGGTCTCAGCGTTCGTGCCCGATGATCGATACGCAGGAGGATGGCTCTCGTTGCAAGGGATCGTTCTCTTCCTGATGCATTGCGTTGGAGCGCTCGTCGCCATCCCCGTCGCATGGTTTCTGCGGAAGTTCTTTTTCCCGGGGCAAGCGTCGACGTTTCTTATGGAGCTTCATAGCTACAAGTGGCCTTCACCCTACGTTCTCTTTCAGCGAGTTTGGGAAAGAGCATCCGCGTTCGTCACTCGCGCTGGAACGCTGATCTTCTGCACATCGGTGCTCGTTTGGGCAGCGGGATACTTTCCAGGTGATACCGCTCCTTTGACCGCTGCTCAGAAGAAGATTGCAACGCTACAAGCGGAATTGGATGCAGCCACAGCCGAAGGTAGCGAAGCGGTTTCGTCGCAACTTGCGCAAGCGGAAGAAGAGCTCAATCTGGCACGCAGCGCATTGATCGATGCGAGCTTCCTGGGGATGGCTGGCAAATGGATCGAGCCCGTTGTGAAGCCGTTGGGTTGGGATTGGAAGATCGGAGTCGCTACGATTGCCTCGTTCCCTGCTCGCGAAGTGATCATCGCAACGCTCGGCACTATTTACTCGCTTGGCGCGGAAGAGGACGAGGAGAGCGAAGGGCTCAAAGCGCAGATGAAAGCGGAGAAGTGGGAAGACGGTCGCCCGGTTTATTCATTGGCAACCGCACTTTCGATTATGGTATTCTTTGCCTTGTGCGCTCAATGTTCTGCGACGCTGCTCGTCATTCGACGCGAGACCAATTCGTGGCGGTGGCCCATTTTTTCATTCGTGTACATGACGACACTCGCTTATCTAGGCGCCTATCTCACCTACACGATCGCTAGTGCGTGGGGGCTTGCTGCATAATGGACTGGCAATCGATCCTTGTTGTGGCCATCGTCGGGCTAAGTCTCCTGTGGATGATTCGTCGAGTATTTCTTGGTGCGATCGGCTGGGTTCGGTTAGGGGGAGAGCATCGTTCCGCGTGTGGTCATTGCACCGGATGTAGCCATGCGGATCAAAAAGCTTTGGTCCAAATCTCGCCGAACACCCGTCAGCGATCAAGCTAGCCGCATTGCACCTCGCTCAAGGGAGGTTAAAGTAACGGCGGTCTTAAGGCTTTTGTGATAGGCTTTCAGATGCAAAGAGCCTAAACGAAAACCATTAGCCGCTTTGGCGCTAGCCGCGGTTTTCGATGGTTTTCGGATCGGCTCCAAGACTATCGCTCCAATACTAGTATCGTCGCCGGAGGGCTTGCGCCCGTGCCGTTCACGGAAAACCGGAGGGCTTGCGCCCGTGCCGTTCACGGAAAACCGGAGGGCTTGCGCCCGTGCCGTTCACAGATAGAAAGGTGCAATCATTTCGGAATCAACCTCTCCCGCGCTGAATTCCGCGCGAAGGAAAGCCTACTTGCGGCTCCTTCCTCTTTTGTTCATCTGTTACATCATCGCGTATGTCGATCGAACCAACGTGGCGGTGGCCAAACTGACGATGGCGGAGGATTTGCCAGCTTTTACTAGCTGGGTCTTCGGTTTCGGTGGCGGTATCTTCTTTCTCGGCTACTTCCTGCTTGAGATTCCAGGCTCCTTGATTGTCGAACGATGGAGTGCGCGCAAGTGGATTTGCCGCATCATGGTGACTTGGGGGATCATGGCTGCGATCACCGCTTTCGTGAGAACCCCCACGCAGTTCTATATCGTTCGATTTTTTCTCGGTGTTGCCGAAGCTGGATTCTTTCCGGGCGTTCTCGTTTACCTTACGCACTGGTTTACGACACGCGATCGTGCGCGAGCCATTTCTTATTTTCTGGTGGCTTCACCGATTGCGATGATGATCGGCCCTGCCATCTCGCGACTCTTTATCGATATTGGTCGTACCATTACGATCGATGGGGTCACGCGAACGAATCCGCCGCTTTTGGGGCTTCAAGGCTGGCAATGGATTTACATCATTTGGGGGATCCCGGCCGTTGTGGCAGGCATCATCGTTCTGTTCTATCTGACCGATCGCCCCCGTCATGCAAAATGGCTCACCGAGGAGGAACGCGAAGCGCTCGAGTCGGAACTTGCACGCGAAAAAGAATTGAAGGGTGATGCGAAACACAAGTCGGCTTTGGCTGCATTCACGAATCCTCGCGTGCTGCTTCTTTCGATGGCTTACTTTGGGATCGTCACTGCAAACTATGGGATCGAATTCTTTTTACCCAGCGTGCTCAAGCAGTGGTACAACCTCACACCTGGGCAAGTCTCGTTGTTAGCGATCATCCCCTCGTTGTTGATCATCCCAGGACAGCTCTTCGTCGGTTGGAGTTCCGATCGCTTTCGAGAGCGCAGATGGCATGCGGTGATCCCGGTCGTCATCGGATCGACCATGCTCTTGGTAACGACATTCACACAGGGGAATTTGGTTTTGACGGTGCTCTGCTTCACAATCGCCGCTGCGGGCACAAAGTCCTATATGCCCGCTTTTTGGTCGCTACCTAGCCTCTTCCTGACTTCTTCCGCTGCGGCCGGTAGCGTCGGTATGATCAATTCCATCGGTAACCTCGGTGGCTTTTTAGGACCGATGGTCATGGGATATATGGACAGCAACTTCGGCGAATACAGATATGGTCTCTACGTTCTCTGCGCGACCAGCCTGTGTTCTGCCTTCTTGATTTCGCTACTGCCGCTCAAGAAAGAACCGCCGACCTAATCGCTTGAAAAGTCCCCATCACCGACCTTGTTACCGAGTGTGGATGGTAGCTGTTATGAACTGCCAAAGACCGCGAAATAAGTCAGCTTCGCACCCCTTCTCTCCCGATACTTGGCGGTTATTGGTCGTTCTGTGCTTTCTGCTGTCGAGCATTTGTCTGTTGCCTGGGGACGGCTTCGCACAAACCGTCGACTTGGAGTTCTACGACGACGAATCGGGAGAACCGGTATCAGCCCGCTTCCAATGGAAAATGGGCGAAAAACGAGTGAGTCGCCCTCGCGGCTTGCTTTGGAGCGGAGAGTGGTGGCTGGCCGATCCGCAATTCACCCTTCTTCCTCGCGGCGGGGACTTCGAATTTCTCGTTCAGCGCGGCCCGGAGTTTGTCGACATCCGAGGCGGATTCACGATGGAGAAGAATGCAAAGGATGTCGTCGAGGTCGAGATTCCACGTTCGACCGATATGCACGCAGAGAATTGGTATAGCGCGGATCACTATACAAGCGTCGCGCCCGACCAAGCTATTCGCTGGCAACGCGCCGACGCGATAGACGTTCTGTGCGTCGACGCGAAAGGGGCACTCGGAGCAATGAGCGAATCGAGCGAAGGCGCAGCCGAGTCGAAAAACAAACCTGCTGCACCAAAGTCTAAGAAGAAGCAAGAAGCGCTCATCGAATCCTCCGACCCCAGCTTGGTCGGTTACCAAATACAAGTCTCATCGACGACGGGCAACTCCCAAAACGGTTGCGTGCTCATTCATCAACTTCCTGCCGATACTGCTGATTCCGCAGAACAAGTAGATGCGCCTAGTTCGGCATCGAAGAATCTTTTCGAGCAATTGGAGGAGATGCCGATTCAAACGGATCGACTTGCGGAGCTAAAGGATCCTTGGGCCCGCGATGTCCCAATTCTATTGGCGACCAAGGGGATACGCGCGGTCCAGATACTTTCCGCATCGCATCGACCGCAATCCGACGAGCCGCTTGTTCTTCGGCCTGCCTCGGACAAGTCAGGTATCTTTGCGTCGATGCAGCGGACGATTGGGAAGGAACGAAAGCTGTTTCCGGTTTACGCTCCCTTCACTCAAGAAGATCGGATACGGTTCAAAGGCCCCAAGGCGGCGGGCGAATTGACCGAGCAGGTCTACTGGCGGATGTTGGAGGCAGGGCTGCGATTGGCACCGACAGCGAGCAGCGGGTTTGGGCAAGCGGATACGTATCTCGGGTACAACCGCACGTACTTTTACAGCGAGTCGCCTCCCGATGCCCAAGCGTGGTTGAATGCAGTGTCGCTCGGTCATACGACGGCGACCAATGGTCCGTTGCTTCGGACGTTGATCAACGGACTTCCGCCGGGATCGAATCAGACCAGCAGCGTTGGTTCGCCCATCGACTTGGACATCGCTGTATCGCTCACGGTTCGCGAGCCGGTGGATTACTTGGACGTCATCTTCAACGGCGAGACTCTTTACAGCGCTAAACTGGAAGACCACTATAAGCGAGGGGAGTTTCCACCATTGCAGATCGAGGAGAGCGGATGGTTGGTGGTTCGAGTCGTTACAGCGCATGACAAGGGGCATCGATTTGCAACGACGGCTCCCTTTTATTTCGAGTTTGACAATCGACCGCGAATATCCAAGGAAGCGGTGGAATTCATGCAGCAGTGGCTCGAACAGTCCGAGAAGGCGATCGCGGAAACACCCCAAAAGGCCAACTACGAGCCATGGATTGAGAAAGCGAAGTCCTTCTGGTCCGAGCAGATGCAAGCCGCCAACGCCCCTTGAACGGCACGGGCGCGAGCCCTCTGGTAGCATTTTTTCGGCCAAGAGTGTCCATACTGCGTATTGGCAAAGACG
>JALOQZ010000113.1 GCA_025459245.1 Pirellula sp. | reverse complement strand
GAGAAGGTGGTTAAGCCTTTGGGTTTGGTCGATTCTTCCTTGGGTATCGAAGGATTGGACGAGAAGCAAATCATGACGGTGCAAACCGAGTTCGGTGCACCAGAAGCGGGTGGCGGATCTGCCGAGTCGAAGAGCTGGGATTGGAACAGTCCGTTTTGGCGAAAGCTCGGGGCTCCGTGGGGCGGGATGCACTGTTCGGCCGAAGATGTCGGCAAATTTTTACAAACTTTCTTACGACACGATGGCAGGATCCTGAAGCCGGAAACCACTCGGCTCATGGTTCAGAATTTCAACCCTGCTCCATTATCGACGCGAGGTTTAGGGCTCGACGTCGGCTTCGAGGAATTGAAATTGTCCGGATTGGAGCGCGCATTCGGGCACACCGGGTCTACTGGGACCATTGGATGGGCGGATCCGGCTCAAGACCGAGTGTGTGTTGTCCTTACATCGCTTCCAGCGAGAGCTCTCGAAGTGCATCCTCGGCTGTTGGTTACCCAGCTTTTTTGCGGTCTGACGCAAAGCAACTAGAAGGGAATCCAGCTTGGGACTGCGAGGTCCACTGGGTATACTGGGGAGCGACTGATCCCCCCGCCCTATCGCCGTTGCTTGAAAAGATGCGGCGCCCCGCCTCCCCTCCCGAACGAAATCAGCTGGAACTGGCTATGCGTTTTATTGAACAAGGCAATTTGCCCCGCTGGACGATCAGCGGCATCGTTTTTTGCCTCTTGTGGACACTTCATGTCGCGAGCGGATCGCCGTTACTCGGTGTGGCTTGGTCACAGGAAGCAGTCCAGCCACAGCCGGGCGCAACGAGTAACGATCTCGACACTCGGCTCAATCGAGAGTTCAGCGAAGAGATGCGAAAACTGTTGGTGACCCACTGCGGCGACTGCCACATGGGGGACGCGAACGAAGCGGGGGTGAACTTCGAGGACTACACGTCGATCGACAAGATTCGCGAGCATGCGAGCACGTGGGAGCAAGTCCGAGGGGTAGTTCGGGCAGATGCGATGCCACCTCCCGAAGATTCGAAGATGACTCCGGAAGAGCGGAAGAAGCTTGTCGACTGGATTCAGCGAGCCCTTCATGAAACCGACTGCAATTGTGAGATCAAAACGCCCCCGGTCACCTTGCGCCGCCTGAATCAAGTCGAGTACGACAACACGGTTCGCGATCTGCTACAACTCGACGTGCTTCCATCGAAGGACATTGGCTTCGTTTCTGACGATGTCGGGAATGGCTTCGACAACCAAGGGGAAGTGCTCACGCTCCCGCCGATCGTGATGGAAAAGTACATGCAATCCGCAGCTTACTTGGCCAAGAAGGTGATCGAGACCGATCGAGAGAAGCTACGCAATCAACGCTTTGACGGCATTGCGCTAACGTACGGCCAAGATCACCGAGTGCCCATGCACCTCGCAGCAGGTCGCTACAACTTGAGTATCCGCATGCGGTTCGGCGATAACTTGCCCGATGAGTGCTTTGTCCTTCTCTACATCAACGGAGAGAAGCACCGCGAATGGGAAGTAACAACGAAGGGCCAAAACTTCGACGTCGACTTTGAAGCCAAAGAAGGCCCCAACGAAGTCCTCATCGCTTACGAGAGCGATGAGGATCCCTCGAAGAAGGGGGATGGTGCTCGAAGACTTCTCGTCGATTCCTTCCGGACACGCGGGCCCTTTCAAGGAGAGCCTGCTTTTCCGAAACGCCATCAAGATATTGTTATCGCTTATCCGGAACAAAAAGATACACCCGAGGGAGCCGAGATTGGCTTTCGAGAGGCGACCCGTCGAATCTTCGCGGGGTTCTTGAAGAGAGCGTATCGCCGTCCACCTTCGGACGAGGATGTCGAATCGATTGTCCGCGTTTGCGAAGCGGCGAAGGAAGCAGGGTTTACCTATCTTGAGTCGATTCAATACGGCGTTCAAGCTGCGTTGGTGTCGCCGAGCTTCCTGTTCCGGCACGAGCCACCTGTCGACGGAGTGCCGACGATCGATGATTACGCGCTCGCGACTCGGCTCTCCTATTTCCTGTGGTCGACGATGCCCGACGCGGAATTGATGGCGTTGGCCGATTCAGGCAAACTGCGCGAACCTGAAGTCCTCAAAGGGCAAGTCAAGCGCATGTTGGAAAGCGATCGATCCGAGGCATTGGTCAAGGGGTTCTTCGCACAGTGGCTTGGCATGCGGAACTTGCCAAAGATCGATATCGATAAGACCAAGTATCCTGGCTGGAACGATCGCCTTCGCGCTTCGATGATGAAGGAGACGGAGCTCTTCTGTCAGTACTTGCTCAAGGAGGGGAAAATCGACGATATCACTTCGGCTGACTTCACCTTCGTCAATCCTCGGCTGGCTGAGTTTTATGGAGTGTCTTACGGGGACGAGGATCCGGCCAAGTTGTTCCGAGGTCGTGGGGGTCGAGGTGGCGATTCTCGGCGACAAGGGTTGTATGAAAAGGAAGACGAGTGGATTCGCGTAAAGTTGCCGGAACAGAGGCTCGGATTGCTTACCCAAGCCGCAGTTCTTTCCTTAACGTCCAATCCGGCTCGCACGTCCCCCGTGAAGAGAGGAAAGTGGATCCTGGAGAGCATTCTCGGGGATCCGCCTCCGTCGGCTCCGCCTAATGTGCCAACCCTAGAGGAAGGAAAGCACGAGGAAGGGGCCACGTTGCGAGACCGTTTAGAAATTCACCGCAGCAATCCAAGCTGTGCGGGCTGCCACAAAATCTTGGACCCAATCGGCTTAGGTTTGGAGAATTTCGATGCAATTGGTCGATGGAGAGAGAGGGAAGATAACCAGCCGATCGATGCCAAGGGGGAGCTGACCGACGGCAGCACCTTTGAAACCCCTAGACAACTGGTTAGTATTCTGAGTAAGAAGCAGGACCAAATCCTGCTCAATTTGGCCCAACGGATGATGACCTATTCGCTTGGCCGGGGATTGCAGCGAGAAGATCGTTGTGCAATCGACCGCGTCATCGCGTATACTGAAGCGAATAACCGCACGGTTCGATCCCTTGTCGAAGCGATCGTGTTGAGCGGTTCCTTCCAACAAACCCCCACCTTAAATCCCTCTCCCAGCTTAGGAGCTTCTTCGGATGTCCAATAACGAAAACACCTCACGTTTAGATCGATCCGGGAAAACGACTTCCATCAGCCGACGCACCGTGTTGCGGGCGATGGGCGTGAGTTTGGCTCTTCCTTCGTTGGGGTTGATGCGGCCGTCGACCGTTGTCGCGAGCGAAGCGGCCAAGGCACCTGTCCGATTGGCTTGGGTGTTCTTCCCGAACGGAACCAATGCAGAGCGATGGCTCCCGACAGGGAAAGGCAAAGAATGGGAATTGTCCCCTAGCTTGGCACCTCTCGCGAGCAACCGAAATGATTTCAACGTCCTCAAGGGCCTAGCCCAAGTCAACGCACAATCTCTCGGGGATGGACCTGGCGACCACGCTCGCAGTGCGGCTGCGTTTTTGACTGGGGCCCACCCGTTCAAGACCGACGGTTCGAAGATCAAGGTCGGTCGTTCAGTCGACCAGATCGCAGCGGATGTTTACGGACGTGCAACCCGACTCGCTTCGATCGAACTCGGTACCGAAGAAGGCCGCGATGCAGGCGGTTGTGATTCCGGATATTCCTGTGCTTACTCGAACAATATTTCGTGGCGCGGTGAATCGTTGCCAACCGGCAAAGAGATCAGTCCACAAAAAGCATTCCAACGATTGTTCGGAAATGCAGCGAATCAAGAGTCGATGAGCGATCGGCAACAAAAGATGCAACGCAGCATCTTGGACTTCGTCTCTGACCAGCGAAAGCAGTTGGAGCGAATCTCCGGTTCCGAGGATCATCGCAAGCTGGATGAGTACTTCACCAGCGTTCGTGAGATCGAGCAACGCATGACGCGATTCACGATTCCAGTGCAATTGCCTGACGGAACGTTGGAGCCCAAGTCCAAGCCGGAAAACATCACCGAGCATATTCGGCTGATGTACGACATGATGGTATTGGCTTTCCAGACCGATACCACTCGGCTTGCGAGTTTCATGTTGGCTAACGAAGGTAGCAACCGAACGTTCCCGATGATCGAGGTCAAGGATGGGCACCACTCCCTCTCGCACCACGAGAACAACAAGTCGAAGATCGATGATATTGCCAAGATCGATACGTACTACTCGGAGCAGTTCTCTTACTTCCTGAACAAGATGCGAGAAACGAAGGAAGCGGATGGATCTTCGCTTCTCGACAATTCGCTGATTGTTTACGGTGGTTGCATCTCGGACGGAAATCGCCACGATCACCACAACTTGCCAGTGCTGCTGGCTGGTCGAGGCGGACGCGGGCTGGAGACTGGACGATTGCTTGAGTTCCCCGAGTACACTCCGATGAACAATCTCTTCTCGACCATGCTGGAGCATATCGGGATGAACGACGTTGTCTTCGGAGACGGAAACGGCAAGATAACGCTCAGCTAGTTTGTTCCTAGCACAGGTTCTGGTAACGGCACAGCGAGTATCGAGCGGCTGGTATACTGAAAGCTTGTCCGAACGCCATTAGCCGCTCTGGCGCTAGCCGCGGTTTTCGGACAGGCTCTTGGGTGTTCTTTGGATTCCCACCTCCCCCTCTTTCCTCTCAAGGGACCAGCATGTCGCTCGATACTACTACCGGCAAATCTCTTTCATCGAACAGAATCTTATCCTGTTCTCTTGAAGCCATCGACTTGGGCAACTTGGGGTCAAGTGCTGAACAATCTGTTGCACCGAATCGCGAGAGTGCTAATGAAACCCTATGTGCACGATCCAATCGTCGGCAATTGCTATCTGGGTGTGTGAAGGCGTCGCTTCTGTTTGCTGTGCCGACGATCGTTCCCGCTACGGCGTTGGGACGCGATGGAGCTGTTTCTGCAAATGATCGGATCGAATTAGGGGTCATCGGGATCGGCCCCCGATGTCGCTATGTATTAGCACCGATATTGAAGTTTGCGGATGTGCGATGCACCGTGATTGCCGATGTGCAAGCCGCTCGGCGTGAAGAGGGGAAGAAGCTTGTTGATCAAGCCTATGGAAATTCCGATTGCAAGACGCTTCGAGATTTCCGAGAGGTGCTTGGTCAAAAGAGTATTGATGCGGTACTCATCGCGACCGGGGATCGGTGGCATGCGACAGCCAGCATGCTCGCAGCGGAAGCAGGGAAGGACATCTATTGCGAGAAGCCTTGCGGGTTGACGATTGAATACTGCCAGCGCATCGACCAGACCATTCAGAATACGAAGCGAGTCTTTCAAGCGGGGACACAGCGACGAAGCGTTCCGAACTTCCAGCAAGCGATTCAGATGGCTCAGCGTGGGGAGCTTGGAAAGATCAAAAAATTGGTCGCGTCGGTGTATGTCCCGACCATTGATACCGCTTGGCTACCGGGTCAGCCGACCCCAGACCGCGAGGTATGCGATTGGAACATGTGGCTTGGGCCAGCTCCGTGGCGGCCCTACAACGAGCAGTACGTGGCGGGTAAATGGCGAGGGCAGTGGGACTTTGATTCCGGTGCTCGCCTGTTGGATTGGGGGGCTCACACCGTCGATCTTTGCCAGTGGGCAAATCAAGCCGACGACACCTTGCCGATCGAGTATCGCCCGCATGAGAAGGGGATTACGTGCCAGTATGCGAACGGCGTGACACTGGAAATCGACTTCCTCGAGACACCGTTCGGCAAGCGTCCGGGTTGGATCCAGACCAATGGGACTTGCCCCATTCGCATTGAGGGAGAGGCGGGCTGGGTGGAGACGGGGGATAGTGGCGAGATCCATTTGCATCGCAACGGAAAGACCACCGACATTAGCGATGGGGCAGCGAGGAAGAACGGTCTCGACGTCGACCTTCATGCGAGGAACTTCTTCGATTGCATGCGATCTCGATCAGCCCCTGCTGCGAATTCGTCTGTCATGAAGCGTTCCCACATCGCTTGTCACGCCGCTGCGATCGCTTGGATACTCAAGCGGCCGCTTCGGATCGATCCGGCGACGGAGCGATTTGTCGACGATGCCGAGGCAAATCGATTGATCGCTCGTCCGCAGCGCACCGATTGGACTTGATCGACAAGCGGATGCGGCCACTAAGAGCCCATCCGAAAGCCATCGGAAACCGCGGCTAGCGCCAGAGCGGCTAATGGTTTTCGAATAGGCTCTTAGTTTGGCAGCCACCTAATTTGCCTGATCAGCAAGGTCGCACTATCGGACGGACGTGGCCGAGGGAGAGAACGTCGCTTGGGGGATTTTGCGCAACCGCAGAGCCCGTCTATGGTAGCGGAACGTCGCTTGGCCGATTACACTTCGACAACGCATGGCGTCCTTTGCGAGCGATCGTCGCTACTTAGCAGCTACGCCGAATCCCGTCTTTATCGTAACCTCTCCTAGTCAGAGTCTGACACACATGAGCCAATCTCACTCACAAGATCCAGGGGCAGCCGTCGCCCCGAACGCCCATCGATTGCTTTGGGCAGGTTTTATGGCCATCCTCGCCGCCGGCGTGGGGTTTGCGATTCGGGGAGGGATTCTCGACAACTGGGGTAAAGAGTTTGGGTTCAATGCGACCGAGCTTGGTGCGATCGGTGGTGCAGGCTTCTCTGGCTTCTGCTTTGGGATCATCATCGGCGGCGTGATCGTCGATAAGATCGGCTATGGAAAGTTAGTCGCGATCGCGCTTCTGGGGCACATCCTATCTGCTTTCGTTACCTTCGCCGCCTCAACCCCAGAGAACGCTTACAACTTCTTGTTCTGGGGTATGTTCATCTTCGCATATGCGAACGGCACACTTGAAGCGGTGGCAAACCCGTTGGTGGCAACGGTTTTCCCAAACAACCGGACTCACTACTTGAACATCCTGCATGCTAGCTGGCCGGCAGGGATGATTCTCGGTACTGCAGCGGGCTGGGTACTGGACGATCAATTGCAATGGAACTGGAAGCTTCAGCTTGCTCTCTACCTTGTTCCGACTGTCCTCTATGCACTGATGTTCATGGGACAAAAGTTTCCGAAGTCCGAGGCTGCTGCAAGCGGGAGCAGTTTCGTGGAAATGTACCGATCGGTTGGTATTCTCGGCTCGCTTGTCGCGTGCTACTTGCTCGCTCTCTTCTTCGGCGACATTCTCAAGGGCTTTGTTGGCGATAACGCCGCTTACCTCGGCTACGGAATCGGTGGTGCGTTGCTGATCGCCGTTGGCGTCATGACCAAGTTCTCTGTAGGTTCGTTCCTATTGTTTATCTTGTTCGTCACCCACGCTCTTGTTGGTTCCGTCGAACTCGGTACCGATAGTTGGATTCAGAATATCACGGGTAACTTGTTCACCTCCGAACAAGGGAAATACTTGTTCCTCTGGACCTCTGCCATCATGTTCGGTCTTCGATTCTGTGCACACTGGATCGAAAATACTCTCAAGCTATCGCCTGTCGGATTGCTCCTTGTTTGCTCCATCATCGCTTGCATCGGTTTGACCTTGGCAAGCGGAATGCAGACTTTCACCATGGCATTGGTTGCTCTGGGCATCTACGCCGTTGGTAAGACCTTCTTCTGGCCAACGATGCTCGCCGTCGTTGGGGACCGATTCCCGCAAACTGGGGCGGTAGCCATGTCCATCATGGGTGGTATCGGCATGCTTTCCGCAGGTCTCATCGGCGGCCCGGGTCTTGGCTATAGCAAGGACCGTTTCGCATCCGAAGAGCTTCGCAAAGTCAATCCTGAGCTCGCCGACAAGTACAAATCCGACAAGCCTAGTACTTTCCTGAACATCAAAGCGACTGAGGTTTACGGCCTGAACGGCAAGATGTTGGCCGAAGCAAAGGAAGCGAAAGAGAAAACGGACGAACAAAAGGCTGTTGTCGCAGCTGACCAAGTCGGGGATCGCGCCACTCTCAAAGCCGACTCGATTATTCCCGCCGTGATGGCAGTGATTTATTTGATCCTTCTTCTCTACTTCAAATCGATCGGTGGTTACAAAGCCCTCGGAATGAAGGAAGCCGAAGCGCACTAATAGGGAATTCCGATTGGGAATTCCGAATCGATTCGAGAAGACGACCTCAAAATCAAAAGCCAGAGCGGTAAAATGCTCTGGCTTTTGTTGTTTCCCCATGCGGGGAATCCCCCGCGGAGATGCGCTATGTTGGATCGCGAAGAGTTTGTCGAACAAGCCTATTTCTTTGGTGTTCTTTTTGAACGCCTCGGCCAAGACAACACGCTTCAAGAGTTGCTCGAACAAGGCAGGTTCGAGGTCTTGGCCACGACCAAGCTACCGATGGCGATCGAGTTTCTCTCAAATGAGTTGAAGCATTCTGGCACCATTGCGCCGGCGATGAGAAAGATCAGCCACTATTTCACACCCTTTCAAAGCTACATCGTCGAGCAGTCGGAGACCGACCGGGGCCGATTCGATTTCAAAACCGCGCTCCTCATTCTGAAACACGAAGCCGAATACCGAAGCCGTTCGGACAATCGGCAAGGTTTCTTTCTGTACCAGTTCGAAACCCTTTGCCGCAATCGATTGAACTACGACCTAGGGCTCAAGGCGATGAGCGAGGACCCGCTTTACACGCCTGATTGGAAGGAATGGATCCTCATCGTTCGCAAGCAGCTTGGTTTCGTCGACATCGCCGACTTGATCTATGGCCGCAGCCAAGAGTTTGTGAAGTATCGGAAGCGGCATCTCGGCGAGGACGCCGAAGCGGAGTATCCGATCCTTTTCGGCGAACGGGAAGGAAAAATCGCCTTCGCCAACCGTCGCAAGGATCCGCTTTTCTTATTCGCCGCCATGCAGCGGCATTTGGCTTACCCGCCGGTCCCGAAACGTGAGATCCAAAACGACGCGTTGGAGATGATCCCTCAAATGCACCGGCGGATAGAGCGTTTGGAGCAGCGAATCAAACTCATGGAGGAAGAGCAGCGGCACGGAATCGACATTACCAAGTTCTACGCCAGCCACCGCCCCGCCCCCCTCGACGATCTTGAATAGCCATTGGGGAGATATCGGGGATGCGGCATAATGGCGTCGGGAATTGAATCCTCTCGAGTTCTTGCCAACCGAAAGAAACACCGCTGTGAACGAACCGACTCCGAACGAAACCAGTAAGAACTTCATCGAGCTGGAGATCGAAAAAGACTTCGCGAACAAGCCCGTATTGGCGGGAAAGAAGGTGGCAACGCGTTTTCCGCCCGAGCCAAACGGTTATCTCCATATCGGTCACGCGAAGAGCATCTGCTTGAACTTTGGGCTAGCTCGGACCTACGGCGGGACTTGCAATCTTCGCTTTGACGACACGAACCCGACCAAGGAAAACGACGAGTACGTGCAGTCCATCATGGCGGATGTGCAGTGGCTCGGATTCCAATGGGATGCTCTCTACTACGCCTCCGATTACTTTGAACAGCTCTATCAGTGGGCTTTGCAGCTGATTCGCGATGGCAAGGCATTTGTTTGCGATTTGAGCAGTGAGCAAATGCGAGAGTACCGCGGCACTTTGACTGAACCCGGCAAGAACAGCCCTTTCCGCGACCGGTCGGTCGAAGAGAACTTGGACCTGTTCCAAAGAATGAAGGCAGGGGAGTTTCCCGACGGTGCTCGAACGCTGCGCGCTAAGATCGATATGGCAGCTCACAATCTCAATCTACGAGATCCTGTGATGTATCGTATCATGCACGCCCATCACCATCGAACCGGTGACAAGTGGTGCATTTATCCGATGTACGACTGGGCTCACGGTCAGAGCGATTCCATCGAGGGGATCACACACTCGATTTGCACGCTCGAGTTTGAAAACCATCGCCCCCTTTATGATTGGTTCTGCCAAACGCTTGGGATCTATCATCCTCGCCAAATGGAGTTCGCGCGAATGAACTTGTCCTACACGGTGATGAGCAAACGAAAGTTGCTGCAATTGGTCACGGAGAAGCATGTGGAGGGTTGGGATGATCCTCGCATGCCGACCATCAGTGGTCTTCGTCGCCGGGGATACACACCCGAGAGTTTACACCTCTTCTGCGATCGCATCGGTGTCGCTCGATTCAACAGCACGATCGATGTTATCGTTCTCGAGAATAGCGTTCGCGATCACTTGAACTCCATAGCCAGTCGATACATGGCGATTTTGGATCCGATCAAAGTGGTGATCACCAACTATCCCGACTCCACCGAATACTTGGGTGCAGTGAACAATCCAGAAGATGAAAGCGCAGGAACTCGGCAGTTGCCTTTCTCCAAAGAGCTTTACATCGAGCGAGAGGACTTCATGGAGAATCCGCCATCGAAGTTCTTCCGTCTCAAGCCGGGTGGCGAAGTGCGACTCCGTTATGCGTACATCATTCGGTGCGAAGAAGTGATCAAGGATGCTTCGGGCAATATTGTCGAACTCCGATGCACTTACGACCCAGACACCAAGAGCGGATCGGCCGCCGCCAGCGAACGCAAGGTGAAAGGGACCATCCATTGGGTCTCAGCGCAGCATGCGTCGTCGGTAAAGGTGCGACTCTACGATCGCTTGTTCCTCAATGAGAACCCTGAGGATGTACCAGCTGGAAAAACCTTCTTGGACAACATCAATCCCAACAGCGTTCAAGTGGTGCAGGCTTTTGTCGAACCTGAGTTGGCGAAGCAAGAGCCGGGGACACGCGTTCAGTTTGAACGCAACGGCTACTATTGCGTCGATACCAAAGACTCCAAACCGGGTCAGCCAGTATTCAATCGCATTGTCACTTTGAAGGATACGTGGGCCAAGATCGCGGCAAAGAGCTAAGAGCCAAGTCGAAAATCGGGGGCGACCTCCGCTAACGCTTAAGCACCTATAAATCAACCGGTATCGCGCTAGTGTCTGGTTGTCACATCGGCGCAGCGCACTGCAATGAAGTGCGCAAGTCCTCTTCTGCAGGCAAGGTTGTGGCTGCGCTCTTGGCTGGGAACACTTGTACCGTTCTTCCTTGATTGACAATGGCGGCTCCACCAAGCTGAAATCCGTCTCCCGATAGCTTCCCAACACCATGCCCTTTGACGATGGCAGCTTGAAAGCCTTTCCACCAAACCGAAGGGCCGAAGAGCTGGGATACGGTCCCTCGTCCGAGTTGGTAATGGCGATACAAAACACAACCTGGGTCGGAGATATGCACCAAACTTTGCAATCCATAAGACGACATCAGCTTCTCACCTTCGACGAGGGAGCTCATGTGAACCACGACAGGCTCCAGGCCTAGGTCGCGAAGAGCTGCCAAACGACCGGCTAAGGCTTGTAGAGTCTCTCGACAAAACGTACATCCCGCATGGCGGATGAACACCAACAGAATGGGTCGCTCCTTTGATAGTTCATCGATCGACTTCCCGTTCGACGACTTCGGCGAGGGAAGAATGTAGGCCTCCTGTAAGATCTCCCCCGTCGTCGCCCCAGACACCACTCTAGCTAGCGGATCGCTTTGACGCTTGAAGACTCCGTAGAGGATCGCAGCGAATGGGATCCACCAAATCAAGTCATTGGTGATGATGGTGACACCCCACGACCAAGGCAACTCTCCCCGCAGCGCTGCACCTACAAACCCGATGGGGCCAAAGATCTTTCCAAGGAACCCAACCAGAATGATCGGCCAATGGCGTTGGACATTCGAGGCGGAAATCCAGTAGCCGATCCCATAGACACCGACAATCATTCCGACCGATTGCCAAATACCCGGATGGTTGAGCCGAGGGATACCAGACCAATCGAACAAATGATGCGGGAACAGAATCACCCAAGTCCCCCAGACGAGATTGTAAATCCCAGCCGCTCGCATCACCCATCGGGGCCAAAGCCAGGGGGACTGACGATCGTTTGGACTTTCCATCGGTATATCCCTTTCGGGGTGGCATTTGAAGTAAGCGGCTTGGAATCAAATCGTTCTGGATGCGATTTGACCAGAGACAAGCTATGATAAACAGGCGGCTAGCACCTTTCAGCCGTCCCTCCTGCTCGTTCCCTCCCAACCTATGGTCCGTCCGCTGTGCCTTCTGCTATCCACCTATTCGCGTTAGCAATTGCTTTCCTGGTCATGTCACCTTGTGCCATCGCGGAGGGGACCGACTACGAAAAGAATGT
>JALOQZ010000006.1 GCA_025459245.1 Pirellula sp. | reverse complement strand
TCGATCGAAAGAAGCCTATTTGAACGCCCTTTCAAGCAGCGTTCGAAATGTATCCATATCCAATGGATACTACAGCCCCACTCAAAAGGCTTCCTTCTTCTATTTTGAAGGGGCACGTAATTTCAGCACCCTGGTGCACGAACTGACTCACCAGTTCTTTTCGGAGGCTTCGGGGAAGCCTGTTGTTTTTGATGCCGACAGGACTCCTGGATTCTGGGCGGTGGAGGGGATCTCTCTCTATATGGAATCTCTCTCGACTCGCGACTTGGGCACCGCATTCTTGGTCGATATCGGCGGATGGGATGCTAGCCGTCTGCAACCAGGGAGATATAGGCTATTGCATGATCAAGTTTGGTTTCCCTGGGAAGAGTTTGGCGGCGCGACGGGTTTAGCCTTTCGAGATTCGAGGGATTTGCCGCAGCGCTATAGCCAAGCCTGCGGATTGACTCACTTTTGGATGGAAGAAGAGAAATCGTCCAGCGGTTTTAAGGAGCGGCTAGCCCGGCTTTACCATCGAGGCGACTCCAGTGGCTGGAGCAACTTGAGCGACGAGGAATTGATGCGCAGCTATGCAAGCTTTTTGCAGACAGCACCATTTCGAGACGAGGAGTATTTGCCCTACACCGATCGTAACGAACTGGTCTTGAGCCGATGTCCAGCGACCGCTGATTGGCTACTGAATGGACTCGGCGGACGACGCAGGTGGGACTCGATCGATCTTTCCTTCACCCAAACAGATGACACCGTTTGGTTGGACATGAATGCCAATTGGGATATCACCAGACTGAACTTGGAATCGACAAAGATCAGCGATGAGGCTTTCAAGAGGATCGCGAAAATGCCTCGCCTTCAAGAGCTAGATGTATCAAATTGTGCGATCGGTAGCGGAGCGATCGATGCGTTGAGAGGGCACCCCCAGTTACAAACGTTGTGGATCGCGGGGACATCCGTCGATGACAATGCGATCAACGTACTTCGCGAGATCCCCAAGCTAACAACCGTGCATGCCAGCGGTTGTCGTATTTCAGCATTGGGATGGAGCCAATTGATGCAGGCGGTTCCGAGGCTTAAGAAGAGCTCAACGGGACCTTGAACTCGTCCAGAGATTCCTTCTGAATTTGGGCGGATTGCGTGAAGAGCTCGACTTGGTACTTCATCAAGTCGATTTCTGCAGCGAGCTGGCCCAATCGGTTTTTGCGTGCGGATGTTTCAATTTGAACCGCAGATTGATGGATCAGATCGATCCCCAATCTCTTCGCTGTCGACTTTAAACGGTAGGCGACGCTCGCGACGGTGAGGGAGTCTTCGCGGCTGACTTGCCGCTCGAGGACTTGCATATCCCTTTGCAAGGTTTCAATGAAGCCCTCGATTTCTTGAAGTGCAGATTCGACGTTTCCTTGGTGTCGCTCGATAAGCGAATCAAACTCGGAGAACGTGGTTCTTTGTTTGGACACGATGGATGCTACCGACAACTGATTACCTGTTGAAGTGAGTGGGGTTGCCTCTCCACGATTCACGATCCGGAGAGAAACCTTGCAAACGTAGGTTTGCGAAATCAATCGAGAGGAATTTTTTGGCGACGGAGAGAGAAGTCGCCGAAGTTAAGCTTGCGTATTCTGCGTACGCAGAATAACCCGCAAAATCGCGAATAGCGTCAGTTCATTGTCCACGCTCGTCCTCTTTCTAGCGAGCCCAACCCTGTGCTGGAGAGCCAGATAATTTGCCCGAGAGATAGTGGAGGAATGGCTTGGCTGACAGCGGACTACCGTTTGTTTTTTCCATTAAAACGTGAGGTAGATACGTGCGGCCATGCAAATGCACTTTCGCTCGAAGCCAGTCCAGCAGTGGTTGGAATTCGCCGCGTGAGAACATGGACTCGAGATCCCCTAACGCTTGCGAAGCCGTTTCCATCAACTGCGCCGCATAAAGGTTTCCAAGTGCATACGTTGGGAAGTAGCCAATCAATCCCGCGGACCAGTGAACGTCTTGTAAAACACCCTCTCCGTCGTCTGCTGGTTCAATACCGAGGTAGTCTCGATACTTCTGCCGCCACAGGTCTGGAAGCTCATCGACAGGTAGCTCCTCATCTATCATTTGCTTTTCGATCTCGAATCGAATGAAGATGTGAAGATTGTAGGTGGTCTCGTCTGCCTCGATTCGAATCAAACTCCGCTCCACTCGATTGAGGTCGGCGACAATTTGGTCGATGGAGACTCGTGACAAACTTGGGAGATGGCGAATCGCTTCGGGATAAAGCCAAGACCAAAACCCCTTCGATCGACCGACCATATTCTCCCAAAGACGGGACTGAGACTCATGAACGCCGAGCGATGCTGCGGAACCAACTGGCAAACCATGCATCGTCACCGGCAGGCCTTGTTCATACATGCCATGCCCAGCTTCATGCAAGACGCCATAGAGTCCGCTGCTGTACGAGTCTTGATGATAGCGAGTCAGAATTCGATGATCGTGCGGTCCGAGCGTCGTGCAAAACGGATGCACCGTTTCATCTAGCCGACCTCGCTCAAAGTCAAAGCCAATCTTCTCGGCGACCCAGCGGGACAACGCCCTTTGACCCTCGATCGAAAAGTTCGCTTCGATAGGCAAGCGGCTCGGTCGCTCGGACTCTCGATCTAACGCATCGCGCACCAAGGGAACGAGTGCATCTCGCAATTCAGCAAACACCATCGCTACTTGAGCGGAGTCAGCCCCCTCTTCGTATTGATCGAGCAAACTATCGTAACGGGTTCGGTTTGGCTTCTGAAGAATTGTCGCTTCCTCGCGTCGCAACTGAACAATCTCTTCGAGGGAGCTTCGGAACAAACCGAAGTCCTTCTTCTGTTTGGCGTCGACCCAAATTTGCTGGCCCCGCGAAGTGGCTCGGGCGGTGGCCATTACCAAGGCTTCAGGTAGCAAGACATTCTTTTCAAAGTCGCGCAGCAACCCCCGCACATTGGCTTGATCGATCTCGCTCAAACCAGCCATAGAATCTGCAGAAGAGAGTTCTCGCAAACGATCACCATACGCGGCATCGGTATTCCGTTGATGAAGCAGGCCGCTCAACAACGTGACCTGTTCCGATCGAGCGTCTCCCCCTTGCGGCGGCATATAAGTGTGGTGGTCCCATTCGAGCAGCGCGAGCGTTCCGCTCAAGAGCGATGATTGTCGCGCATGTTCATAGACTTGTTCAAGCAATTTCTGTGTCATCATTCCAATCCATACAATCCAGCGGGTGCTATGGCTTGCCCACCTGCTACACCAAGCCCACGTCGCTGGAAGAAACGAGGTTCGAGTGCAAACTGGAAGGAGACGTTGTCACGACCGTAATCGATCGTCGCTCCGACGCGAAATAGAAACGATTCGCCGATCCGAGTGATACCCAAGGTCTGTCCGATATTTCCAACGGCGCTGAAATCATACGAGGCTCCACCCGTTGCTAACCACTTTTCGTTCATGCGGTAGTTCACCGACGTCGTTAGCAACGTGGAGCTTATGGGGCCCTCCAAACTAGTTACGCCCAAGTAAGCTTCTCCTCTTCCCGGTCGACTGATCACACCACCGATCGTCGTCGCCTTGAGACCTGTTTCGAAGAGGTCATAGTAACCGTCGCTGACCAAGGTAACTCGATCGCCGATGTGGTATCGGAAATCGTAATTGATACCTCCGATTGTCTCGCCAAAGTTATCGCGATCTTTGTCGCCGAAGAGAATCGCATCTACATCAAACTCAACGACATCGGCGATGCGTTCCTTTCCCGCCACGCCCCGTTTGGTTTGCAATCGTTGGTGAAGCCCAACTCGCGACTGGAGCTGATCGGTCACAATTTCATTGCTTCCAGCGGTGACATAGCGTTGCATGCTCTGACGGGCAGCATAGTTTCTGGCGTCGAACTCGTCCGGTAGAGTACCACCAAACGTGTTGAATACCAATCTGCGTCGGAAGTGTTCTTGCGAATTGTCATCGAGTGGGTTGTAAAGGGGCAGCAGGTCCAAGTCTTGCGTTGTATCAGCGTAGAGGAACTGACTTTCCATACTTATCTTGTGCGAGAGACCATTGAGGTTGAACACGGTACTTTGGACATCTGGGAAGACTTTCCAAATCGGAGTCGACGATCTCCAGCCTGCCTGACCAGTCAATCGGGTAAGACTATCGCCGTTGACATCCTCTCCCCAGTAAGCAGCTTCACCAGAAACGTAGGGGACAAATTTGGTAATCCCCGTATCGATTGGGAGATTCAGTTCGTGTCGTGTCATCGCTTGTATGCCCGAAGCGTCAACCTCGTTGGGCTGCAACTGAAACTTCGCAGCATCGGCCGCATTGGTGGGCGTCGAAGCGGCTCGTTGCCGTGCGTAACCTACATCGCTATGGGTGTAGTACGTGAAGTAAGGGCCGAGTGTTTGACCGAGCCAATAATGGTCCAGTCTGGGTAACCAGCTCGTTTCGGTATGAAAGTCGTTGACTTGAAACTGTGCAAAGACATCGAGCATTTGATTGTCGAGATACTGACGCAGGCGGAGACCTGTTGTCATGTCCTTTTGCGTATCCCATTCCTGCTCAAAGTATTGTTCCTGGAAATTGCGATCGCTGATCCAGCCCCCTTCCGCCCAGAACTCGGTGTCGGGTGCCAGGAGCTGGCGATGTCGGAACAATAGCCTGCCCCGAGTTAGTTCTTCGGGAGTGAGGTTTGTTCGATCCGAGCCCAGTACATCCAGTCCTTTGTCTCGGATACCCCAGAAATCGACGATTCCGCTAGCCGATCCGCTTGGGAACGCGCTGGGGACGTTGTACTGAAACTGCGTACCGACTCCTAAGCCCCGCTTCTCAAGATAATCGGTCGACAGAGTCCAGCTTGTCCCATCGAACGCTTGAATGCCAAAGATTTGATAAAGGTTCCAGTCCAACAAAACTTGATTGCCAAAGATCTGGTCGTTCCGAACCTTGAGGCCTGTCAGATAGAATCCCGACGTATCGACATTGGTATCGAGCACGGGCCAATAGAAGACTGGGAAGCCTTCGAGATAAACAAAGTTGTGCCTAGCTCTCGCTTTCATGCCCGTCTCGCTGCTGGCTTGACTCGAGAATGATCGGCCAAATAGCGTTCGCTGAGGATCCTGGCTTCGATCGCTCAACTCGATCCGATCCGATTGCAGCCAGTATCTCGGAACACCTAACCGGCTGCTCGTCAACGCAGCTTGATGGGCCAGGAAATTCTCTCGCGAGCGCTGTTGAACGACATCGGCTTTGATGCGCAGGATCCCTTCGTACTGGGGAGCATCGGTAAGAAGCTCCGCTCCGAGGATCATGCCGTATTCCGATTGCACGTTGTAGTACATCCGCTCGGCGTAAACGCGCCGAGCTCCCTGTTGAAATACGACATTACCCTCGAGGTAGATCTCAACCGGCATATCGTCGACTTGGCCCGAGATAAGCTTTTGGAGATTGGCAGACCAGATCACAGCGCGATCCGCTTCAATCAATACAGTCCCCATATCGAGTACCCCGTCGGCTGTCGCTACGGTTGTATCCTGGAATCGAAGTCGAATTCCTCCTGAGAAAGTGAGAACTGAGTCTCCCCGTTCCGGCCGATTCATCATCTCAAAGCGAGGTTCAATACCCCCGCGGCCAGAGAAGTCAAAACGCCTGGCTCCAAACGGTCTTGGGGCCACCGCATTGGGATTGCCCATCGCAACCGGAGCAGCGACCGGTGCCGGTATCATGACTTCGGGACCAGGTGTACCTATTTGAAATGCGTTCACGTCCGATGCACGAGGCGTGCTATTTGGCAAAAGCGAGGGGGCCGATCCGTTAGGCGAAGGTAGATTCTCCAAGCCTCCTTGCACTGGATACGATCCGGGCATGGTGCCAGGATCTATCACTGTTCCTCCCATGCTCGGATTCCCGATGATCATGCCATTACCACTGGATGCACCGAGTGAGTTTGTTGGTGAAGGGGGTGGAGGTGTTAGCAAAGCTGGGTCGTTAGACATTTGTGCCGCTAGCTTCACTCGCATGGCAGAATCTGCTGTTGTCCAAGCGATTGCAGGTTCGACGCCGGATAAACTTTGAGACGATAGCGGGGAAGTCAGGTCAGGAGGAGGGCCTTTCGGTTCAAGCCACACATCGGCTCGCGTCTCCAGTTCGTAGTGACTGAATAACCGCCCCATCCACTGTTGATCTTGGAGAGATTGCCCGTCGCCAAATCGGACCTCGCAGTTTCCTCGGGACTCGACGATGTACTTGAAGGCTTGAGTTTCGTAAACGCTTTCTGGCTGCGAGCGATCGATCCAGATCACAACCTTGTCCGCCGTGTGCACAAAGTTGCCTTGATAGATTCGGACTCCACCGTTGAACGTGAGGACTTCATAGACCCCTTGCTTTTGGCGAGTGGCCTCTCGAGAGAAGACGCTGATCGAAAACTTGGGATCCGCAAGTGGTACCCCAATCTCGGTCGCTTCCGTAGTCCCTGGATGGATCCCTCCAACCGCGAAAGCGATTAGCAATAGCCAGCAAACGGCAGATCTCACCGCGCGCACCGCGATCCCAAAGGATGTCGCCGATTGGCAACAAGCTTGAAAATCAGTCGCAGCCAAACGTCGGTACAGAGGCCGGCGAGGTTGCGATGGTGTGGCAAAAAGCTGGGTGGGAATCCGTTCCGCTCCCGATCAAAAGGGCTTCGTCCGCCCGGTTCCAACCAGGCGTATCTCGACGGGAGTATAGAAATGCCAAAATTTCGCCTCAAGACGAAGGTTTGACTAAAGACTTAGAAAGCGGTGGGTCGATGAAAAGAAATCCTCAAACCCATGTTCAAACCATACCGCAGCTTGCCAGGGTCCTCAACTCACCCTATTTTGCCAAGCTGACGGATCGACCGAGAGCATCATGTCGAATTTGGATTCTTTGGCAATCCATCTGATCCGTGCGGGTCAGTGGTCGGAGGCCGTGTGCCTCTATCGTGACGAATTGGGACTTTCTCTGCCGCAAGCGGAGCAATTAGTGCTTCGCATTTCGGAAGAGTACGATCTCAAACACCCAGGCCGACTCTTGAGCTGGCTTTGGATCGCCCTCGCTGGATTTTCTATACTCTGCATGGTCGCTCTCATCGACTGGCTGAACTAATCCAGTGGATGAAGGCTGGTCCCAGCACGCACAGGCCAATCAAGCTGGAAATAGCCGCAGCCAACAACACCGCCCCGGCGGCAACATCTTTGGCGTTCCGAACCAACGGATCGTTTTGCGGCACCGCTGCGTCTGCTAGATACTCAAGTGCCGTGTTAAGGCCTTCTGCAACCCAAACCAACCCGATAGCTAGCAAAAGCAAAGCAATGCGAAGGGTGTCTATCTGCAACCAAAAGGCGGTGGCCAAGACGCATAGAGCGGCGGCGAAATGGAATCTCGCATGGGTGTGCTCGAGCAAGTAAACAGAGACACCCCGCAAGGCATGTTGAAAGCTAATCCTCTTTGGAAGTAGCCACCTCTTTGGTTTGTTCAACGCTTCACTTGGTTGATTCGCCCGGTGATTCGTACGGTTGTTCGAATCTTCTCCCATGTTGGCTTTTCTATTTCTTTCGATGCGGGCATTCCGATGCTCTCGGTTCCCGACTCGCATTGGTTCGATTACCGTAAGACCATTATGCGATGCAACGACGGTTACCGCTATAGACACCAAGTCCAACGGCCACAGGAAGGGATGCTGCTCGTCGATTATTTGGCGAACGCGTTTCCTCACTCCAGCAGCTCACAGTGGGCCGAACGAATCTTGACCGGAGAGATCTGGATCGACGAGAGGCCCGCGGGCTTGGATTGTCGTATTGCCTCGGGGCAAGTCATCGTATGGGATCGCCCTGGCTGGGAGGAAGAAGAGACGCCACAGCATTTTGATATCCTGTTCGAGGATAGCGATGTTCTTGCCGTCAATAAACCGAGCGGTTTGCCAACAATCCCAGGCGCGGGGTTCTACCAAAACTCGCTGCTGATGAAGGTGCGAACTCATTACCCTCATGCCCGGCCCTTGCACCGACTGGGGAGAGCCACCTCCGGTATTGTCCTCTTTGGGTTGAACCAACGATCCGTTCGGGCCCTCACCGAACAATGGCCTTCTATTAGGAAAGTCTATCGGGCCCTCGCGCAAGGCGTTGCGGAGAAGGATCGCTATGAGATTGATCAACGTATCGGTCCGATTCCCCACCCCCGATTGGGAACCGTTCATGCCGCGTCTAGCAGTGGAAAGAGAGCACGCAGCGTTGCGACTGTCCTCCAGCGACGAGCTCACGAAACGCTTTTCGAAATCGAGATCGAAACAGGTCGTCCTCATCAAATTCGTATCCATCTCGCTTCTATTGGCTATCCCCTCGTTGGGGACCCTTTGTACGGTATGGGGGGATTGCCGATTGCTGTGAACCCGGGTTTGCCAGGAGATGGAGGCTATATGCTTCATGCGATGCGATTGAGCTTTTCGCATCCATCCACTGCGGAACCGATCGAAGTCATTGCGGCTCCTCCTGCAGCCTTAGAACCTTCGGCTACAAAATCTTGCTCGTGATAGAACCCAACACCCCAGTCTGACTCTTCAAAGTGAGAGAATCATCACGCAAAGGGTGAGCGCGGCAGGTCTTTGAGCTACCTCTTCTTCTTTGCGTCTTTGCACCTTTGCGTGAGGTCTAACGTTACTCCGATTCCGTCAATTTGTTGGCAACTCGAGACACTCCATCTTTGAACAGATCAGCGCCGAAGTTGATCAGAAGACCGAGTCTTCGGTCCGCAATGCGTAGATAAGTTAAGAGGATCTTCTTGTGGACTGGATGAACACTTTCGACTGACTTCAGCTCGACAATTACCTTGTGCTCTACGACTAAATCCGCGCGAAATCCGACATCCATCTTCTCACCATCCCAGAACACGGGAACAGGAACTTGATTCACAACTTGAAATCCACGTTTCCTTAACTCGTAAACCATGATCGACTCGTAGACAGATTCGAGTAAACCCGGTCCAAGTTGTTGATGAATCTGAAACCCAACGTCAATGATAACCTTCGCGATCTCGTTTTCATGCATGTTCGATTCTCTCTATTGGGAGTGTTTTTTGCATTACGCAAAGGCGCAAAGCTCGCAAAGTGTTGGGCGATAGTGCTTTGAACACACTTCTTCTTTGCGTCTTAGCGCCTTTGCGTGAGGTCTTTTTTACTCCGATTCCGTCAATTTGTTGGCAACTCGAGAAACACTATCTTTGCACAGATCGTTACCGAAAGGGATCGATAGATTGACTCGACGATCTTTGGGGCCCTAGATTCCAGCTGTTCAGAGGGGAAGAGAAGCATCACGCAAAGGCGCAAAGCTCGCAAAGGGAGGAGCATTAGGTTCTTGACTCGAATTCTTCTTTGCGTCTTACCGCCTTCGCGTGAGATCTCAGGTTCGTAATAATCGGCTCGGAGTTGTTTTTGTGTCGTAACCTCAGTGGCTCGTCCTGGTTTGGGAGAGCTGTTAAACTGGGGGGTGGGACAGGTCGCTGGCTGCCTGTCGATGACCAACGATTGCGAGCGGAGGATTCTGTGTCACGGAACAGACCAAAACGAAAGACCAATGACTTTGAGAATTTCAAAAAGCTCTTTTCCGAGGTTTTGAACGAACGATTCAGCTTGATTCCTCCCCAGCTTCAGTCGAAATCATCCGCCCGATCGACCCAGGCTCCCCGTTCAATTGTGGATGACTGGTTTGAGCGGGCAGAGAAAACGTTTCAAGACTTCGGGCTTTTCGATGTTGAGCCTGATATTGAGCCCCTTTTTGTGAATTACCTCTCTGTCTATGCGACGGGGGAAATCATCACCGAGGTTGAGACCGCGAATTCGCTAGCCCACGTTTATGTGCATCTGGGGCCCACCAAACCGGCAGTCAAGTGCGATTGCGGCCACGCCGTGGGAGACAAGTACTGTCAGCACATCAAGATTGTCGCGAACGAGCTGATGTACGATCTGGAGGACGAAAGTTCGCCTCTCTCCACCTTGCTGCTCCGCAAGAGATTTAGTGCCGGTTCCCCAAATCTGCTGAGATTTGTAACCGATCCAGGTGAAAAGACGCTCACGATCTTGGAGAACTTTGCCAAACACGCAACACCTTTGACGCCACCCAAGGGTGAGTTACCCGATCTCGAGCAAGCTGCTTTGGCTAGAAAATTCGTGTGGTCGATCGAAACGACAAACGGCCAGCTTCTCATCCACCCCCTGATTCAAACAATGAAGAAAACGGGCAAGGGGTTCACAAAAGGAAAGAGGCTACCGCCGCGGACAATTAAGAATGAGCATCTAGACATCCTTTCCCCGTTGGATCTCAAAGTACTTAGAAGTTGTGCAGATTATGGTTACAACTGGAATCCATCTTCGCTGCAAGCTCTAGGAGAGCTGGTCAACGCTCCCAACGTAGAAATCGACGAGAAGCCTGGGAGAATTCTCAAGGGCATGGTTTATCTCAGTGTCAAGGAGGAAGACGGCGCTCTCTCATTTCTCTTGACCGGAGCCACGAACTCAGCCGCCGCGAGGACCTGTACATTCAGCGGTGAGGGGTTGTTCATCCACGATAGGGAGCTGTCGACTATCTATGTCGCCGACCTGACAAGAGCGCAGCGAGACGTGATACAACATCTCGTCGCTCAGCCGCCAATCCCGGTCAAGCACAAGGAAAAGTTGCTTTCGCAACTTTTGGTCCTTCAAAAGAATCTGCCTATCGTACTCCCCGAATGGCTCGCAGGTCCGAGAGTACCCGACCCAGGGAATCTGCTACTTTTGCTTCGCTCTCGATCCGACGGACAACTCGACTTTGGAGTTCGTATACGGACCCAATCCGGCGTCATTACCTATCCAGGCTCTCAACCCGCTATCAACCCGGGGACCTTGGATGGTAAGCCGGTTCAGTGGGTTCGGGCAACGGACGATGAGTTAGTAAGAGCGGACACGATTTGCTCTTCGCTACGCATCAAGCCGTCGGGGGAGATTCCTTTCACCGGTGTTATTTCTGAACTAAATGATGCACTGGAGTTTTTGGAGAGACTGGAGCAGCACCGCAATGAGATCGAGGTGCTGTGGGACGATAAGAGCGCAAAGGCTCCCAAGTTTATTGGGTCCCTCCACGCATCCCAGCTTCGTATCGAGGTATCGTCGAAGCGAAATTGGTTTGGAATCGGTGGTGAATGTCAAATAGGAAGTGAAAGCCTTTCTCTGCAGAGCTTGCTCGAAAAGCTCGACGGGACCAGCAATCCCGTTCTGGGCGAGTTTATGCAGCTCGGTGATGGAGAGTGGGTCCGCATTCAGCAGAGTCTTCGCGAGAAACTGATCCAACTGAAGGGGGCTTGCCATTCCGATCGCAAGTCGCTGATTATGGATGGCTCTGCCGCCCCAGCGCTCGAGTCTTTGGATGGCATGGGGATCGACCTGAAGGCGACGAAGGCATGGCAAGACTGCATGCAGAAGATGGTTCGCGCTCGGGACTTGGACCCCCAACTACCCGAGGGTTTCTCGACCATCATGCGCGACTATCAAGCCGAAGGGTTCAAATGGATGAGCCGTCTTTCGGAGTGGGGAATCGGCGGAATATTGGCTGACGATATGGGGCTCGGTAAAACCATTCAAACGCTGGCCGTCCTAACATCGCGGGCTTCCGAGGGCCCCACTTTGGTCTTGGCGCCCACCTCCGTTGGCTTCAACTGGATTCGAGAGACCCAGCGATTTGCGCCATCGCTTACCCCCATTTTGTATCGTGAATCGGATCGACGGGAACTGCTTGAAAATTTGAAGCCAGGCGATTTGGTCGTAAGCAGCTATGCCATCGCCCTCCGAGATGGCTCCGAACTGGCAAAGGTGGATTGGGGGACGCTCGTGATGGACGAAGCGCAAGCCATCAAAAATGCTAGAAGCAAGACGTCGCAGACGGTATCAACGCTCAATGCGAAGTGGACCATCGCCCTCACCGGCACCCCGATGGAAAACCATCTCGGCGAACTTTGGAGCTTGTTCAGCGTTGTTGCCCCCGGAGTACTCGGAGGATGGGAGTCGTTCCGATCGAAGTACGCTGCACCGATCGAAAAGAACGGATGCGATGTCTCCAAGCGACTGCTGGCGGATCGATTGAGACCCTTTATCTTGCGGCGAACCAAAGAGGAAGTTCTTAAAGAGCTACCACCAAGAACGGAATCCGTTTTGTATGTCGATCTGAGTCCAGCGGAGCGATCGCAATATGAATTGGTCCGTCGTACGGCGATCGGAGAACTGCAAGGAATCGTTGGACTACCGGATCAAAAGGACCAGCGTTTCAAGATCCTTTCCTTGCTTACTCGGCTTCGTCAATTCGCTTGCCACCCAGGTATCGTCAACAAGAAGTGGGATCGCTCGTCGGCCAAGCTCGATCAACTTTGCGAGACTTTGCAGAACCTCCGCGATGAAGGGCACCGAGCCTTGGTCTTTAGCCAATTCACAGAACACCTCGCGCTCATCCGAAAGGCCCTGGATGATCAAGGTATCTCGTATGAGTATCTCGATGGATCAACTCCGGCTGCGGAACGACAACGACTGGTCGATGCTTTCCAAAACGGCAACAGCACCGCATTCTTGATCTCCCTTAAAGCGGGCGGTACCGGACTCAATCTCACGGCGGCCGACTATGTGATCCATATGGATCCGTGGTGGAACCCCGCCGTCGAGGATCAAGCGACGGACCGTGCTCACCGCTTTGGCCAAGACAAACCTGTCATGGTTTATCGCATCGTCGCGAGAGACACTATCGAAGAAGAGATTCTCGCGCTTCATGAAACCAAGCGCGATCTGGTCGAAGGTGTTCTCGATGGAGCTGGCGCTGCCGCAAAACTCTCCACTCAAGACTTGGTCTCACTCATTCGAGGGAATGGATGATAGAAAGTTGAAAGACGCTTCCAGAAACCTTGCGATCCTAGTACTCAACGTCGGTAGCACATCGCTCAAGTATGCGGTTGTCGAGCCCCAGACGGGTGCGAAATCGATCCGAGGGTTGGTGGACCGTATCGGGCAGTCTGGCGGTGATGCTGGATGTTATGAGGAAGCGATTGAGAGGATGTTGCACTATGTCGATATGGGCGCGATCGACGCGGTCGGACATCGAGTTGTTCATGGTGGTGCAATGTTTCCAGCCCCAACACGAGTCACCGCGGAGGCGATCGAAAAGCTGCGGTTGCTGGACAAACTAGCCCCTTTGCATAACCCACCAGCTCGCCAAGTCGTAGAGAATCTGTGGCAACGGTTCCCGGTCATTCCAGCTACCATGGTTTTTGATACAGCCTATTTTTCTCAGCTTCCAGAGATTGCAACACGCTACGCAGTTCCCGATAGCTGGTATAGCTCGTATGGAATTCGTCGGTACGGTGCACACGGGACCTCGCATTCGTTCGTTGTTCAAAAGACGATCCAATTTTTGAATCAGAATGCTCCCCGCGGCAAAGCAAAGCACCGTATCCTATCGTTGCACCTGGGAGGTGGATCCAGCATTACGGCTTCGATCGATGGCATTCCAGTCGATACATCGATGGGGTTTACACCGTTGGAGGGTGTCGCCATGGGGACACGAAGCGGCGATGTCGATCCCGGCGCCATCTTCTACATGCAGCGACAGTCAGGCTGGGATCCAGAGTCTGTCGAGACCGCCTTGCTTCGCGAGAGTGGAATGAAAGGCTTGTGTGGAGAATCGGATATGCGCCGTATCGAAGCGATGGCGGAGGCTGGAGATAGTCGTGCGATACTCGCCATCGATATGTTCGTCCGACGCATCCAAAAGTGCATGGGAGCCTATATCGCGCTCATGGAAGGTGTCGACTCGGTTCTCTTTACTGCTGGCATTGGCGAGAATTCGGCATTGATTCGGAGCAAGGTGATATCGGGCTTTCGATGGCTTGGATTCGAGCTAAACGAAGAACAAAATGTTGCACCTACCTGGGTCGGCGGTCTTGCAAGACTTTCACCGCAGGGCCATCAGCTATCGGTATTCGCCGTTCGCACCGACGAAGAGTGGGCCATCAGCCGCCTATCGCAACCCCAGTGAACGGAACGGGCGCAAGCCCTCCGGTAAGCAACACAGTGAACGGAACGGGCGCAAGCCCTCCGGTAAGCAACACAGTGAACGGAACGGGCGCAAGCCCTCCGGTAAACAACACAGTGAACGGAACGGGCGCAAGCCCTCCGGTAAGTCCTATCGGTCCCATTCGACCTATAAGAGGATGATCCAGTGCCCCATTTCGCTCCTGCGAGATCAGCCCACCCACAAAAAAACCTCAGCCGCTTGCAAGGCAAACGGCTGAGGTTGGAGATTGTTTCTATCCAGCAGCAGTCTAAGCTGCTCGATTAATCGAGGAAGCCAACGAGTTCTTGGGAACGGCTTGGCTGCTGAAGCTTGCGAACCGCTTTCGCCTCAATCTGACGGATGCGTTCTCGCGTCACTTTGAAGATGTGGCCCACTTCTTCCAGCGTGTAGCTGTAGCCGTCGCCGAGACCGTACCGAAGTTTGATGATTTCGCGTTCGCGATAGCTCAGCGTCTTGAGGACGGAGTTGATTCGCAATCGCAACATCTCTTGTCCGGCGCCGATCGCTGGGCTTTCTGCAGTGCCATCTGGGAGCAAGTCCCCGAACTGGCTGTCTTCGCTATTGCCGACAGGACGATCGAGCGAAATCGGGTATCGGCTCATCGCCAACACACGCCGCGCTTCTTCGATCGTTGTTTCGGCTCGTCGCGCTGTCTCTTCCAAGGTCGGTTCGCGACCAAGCTCTTGCAGCAACTGGCGGGATACATTTCGAACGCGGGACATGGTTTCCACCATGTGAACCGGAATTCGAATGGTTCGGCTTTGATCCGCGACAGCGCGAGTAATCGCCTGGCGGATCCACCATGTTGCGTAAGTGCAGAACTTGAAACCGCGTCGATACTCGAATTTGTCCACCGCACGCATCAAACCCGCGTTGCCCTCTTGGATCAAATCCAAGAAGCTGAGTCCACGGTTTCGATACTTCTTTGCAATGGAGACGACGAGCCGCAAATTGCCTTCGCTGAGCTGTTTCTTAGCTCGCTGATACTCGGTGAAGACCTTTTTCACCATCGCCACGCGGTTGCGAAGCGAGGATGGAGTTTCTTGGGTGGCAACCAGAATCTGACGATACTCTCGCTTCAACTGAGCGACCTGGGAAGGTGCAACTTGGTGCGATTTGAGAGTCGCCAAATCATGGAGGATCTCATCGACACGCTGGCTCAGTCGTTCGAGAACGCTGATCATCGCTTCGATTCGCTGCGTGCGCAGACCCAATTCCTCAATGAGACGGACCGCTTTGCGGCGGCGTCGCGCGAGCGATTGCCAAGCCTCAATACGCTTCTTTTCCGGAACACTCTTGCTCAGAGCATTGCGGTAATCGCGACGGTTTCTCTTGAGAAGCACGTCGAGCGTCTTGAGGTTGTGAGGCAACCGTCCCAATATCTGATCTTTTTCCAGACGGTCGGTGACGGAGACCTGGACCGTGCGATCGAATGGCAGTTCGCCAGTATGAACACGCTTGAGAATCTTGAAGGCATACTGGACCACGTAATCGCACTCGAGCAGCTTGGTGCGGAATCGTCGTCGCGTGACTTCGATTTTCTTCGCCAGCCGGATTTCTTCTTGACGGGTCAGAAGTGGGATCTCTCCCATCTGAGTCAAATACATCCGAACCGGGTCATCCGACCAAGTTTCGATTTCGTCCATACCGGAGAGCAAATCATCATCGCTCTCGAGTTGGACTTGGTCCTCTGGTACTACGACATCGACAACCGTATCGCCCAGATCATCACCTTCCTCCTCAAGCGACAGCTTGCGAAGACCATCCAAGTCGTCAGCGCTGCGAGGCAAATCATCATCGAAATCCAACAGGCCGTCGAACAAGGTTAAAGCTCCTGAAACCACGAATTGAATGGAGGGTGGGTGTGCTCGTAGTCAGCATGGTCCGAAAACCTTCCCCTGCCTGAGCGAGGCATGGGAAGTGTAGCACCTAACTGAATGCGAACCCCACTCCGACTATAATTGGTAAATATTTACGAATAGGAAAAAAATTCGGCGATCCTCGCCTTGCGTCGATACCCCGCTTCAAATCCGCAGGATCGTACACACCCCCTCATCCTCCCAAGAATCAAACACTCGCGCAAATCCTGCGGAGCGGTATCTCCAAATCATCTCTCAATAGGATTGGATCAATTCAAGGATCGAACGGCTAAACCGCACGAGGAACTGGAACACGACCGATTGCATCCATGGCTGCCAATGCCGCCGGCGAATACTGCCTACCTTAGGTCAGAAATTGAAACCAGGCATCAATTGCCATCATTCCTTTTTCAACCTAGAGTGCATTGCCGTCCAAGCATCAACCCTCTCGGGTTCCTGTTGTAAGGATGAGATGCTTTGGACCGTGCAAGTTCACTCTTACCCAAGCGCTGATCGACGGTCGTGTTCTTTTTGTTGCCAACCTAAGATAGGAAAACGGTTGGAGCTTTAGTTGACTCGAACAATTCAGCGGTGGGATCGTTTAGCAGGTCGCACAAAAAAAGACTCCAGCTCCCGGCCTTCGTCTCTCTTCGCAACAGCACTCTTATTTTAACTGCACCATCTGCTCGGTCCAGTGATTGGACGAAGACTTTATCAGATTGCGGTAACTCGTGGAAAACCGATTGGCAAGCCCTTCCGTAGGCATGATCTGCGGTGACTTGCAAGGTAGAATCGATTCCGCAAACTGCGCCAGCACTGGTCCAGCCAGGACGATCGAAGTGTTGGCATAATCTCCGCAACCCGAAATCCCACCTCCCTGTTCACCCTATCGAGCTCTTCCCTAAGTCTATGAGTCTATTTCTCCTGCCATGCTCTTGTGGGGCGCAAATTCCCGTCAGCCGCTCCCAAGCGGGGATGTCTTTGCAATGCTCTTCCTGCGGTCAGTCGGTGGACGTCCCTACGGTCCGTCATTTCTCATCCCTGCAACCCATTCCGACCGCGTCTTCACCCGCCGAGGAGACTGCGACTCCACCCAATCTCTTGCTCCGTGTCCTCACCGGAATCTTCCTCCTATCCGCGATTTGTTTTTTGGGATATGGCGGATTGATGGCCTACGAACGACTCACTTTTCCCGTCGACCTGAGCAAAACAGAGGAGGACTACTACTCGGAAGCGCGAAAGGCGGTCGAGAATATGCCCCCCGTCGCCGCGTGGGACACTTGGAACGTCATCGCTTACACGGGGCTCTCGGAGATCTATACCCCGGACTACTTCCAGATGAAAAGGGCCTTTGAAGCGGCCGCCCCCTACATGTACACCTACCTGACGATCGGAACGGTTAGTTTGATCGGATTCATCGTCTCGATCGTGCTTGCTCGCAGGAAGTAATCACTGGGAGTAACAAAGAGTGGTTCACCGCGAATCACTCTTCGCGGCCGAACCATCATCGTTACTTCCCCTCTGCAGCCCACTGTTTCATCAACCCGATGTTCTTTTCGACAACGGGATTTCCCTTCCCGACATAGACTCGCATGTCGGAATCGTACATTTCGGTCGATTCGTCTCCCCGGTCCTGCGTTTCTGCAATCCAGCGATCCAAACGCTCACGATGCCGGACCAGTTCCTCTGCATAACGAGAATCCTCAGCTAGATTCGACACTTGCCATTTGTCTTCTCGCCACTCATAAAGCTCTTCTCGGGGGCGAGTGGGTGAAAAAAGCAATCGTTCGCTGAGTGGACTCAGCTCCCCTGCTGCGTGCAGCTTGCGAAGCGACTCCAAAATCGACTTCCCATCTTTGTAGGCATTCGGCTGAAGATGCGGTCGCTCTGGATAGAAGTTGCGTATGTACAAGAATCGATCGGTCCGGACGCTTCGAAGGCGTTCGACCGTTTCGTCGCATCGATCGCGAGCCGAAAATACAGCCTCTTTCGCCTTGTAGCCGGTTCCGAACAAATCATCTCCTTGCATCGAACTCGGCAATGGAATTCCCGCCGCACTCAAACTCGTGGCAGCCAAATCGATGTGCTCGACTAAATCTTCACGGATCGCACCGGCAGTGACACCCGGCCCTCGGATGATCAGAGGCACATGTGTCCCCTCGTCGTACAGGAATTGTTTGCCGCGTACATGGCTGATTCCGTGGTCGGTCATGAAAGCGATCCAAGTGTTCTCATAAAGCCCCTCTCGCTTCAATCGCTCCACCACCTTGCCAACATGCAAATCGGTCATGCGAACGGAATCCAAATATGCAGCCCAATCGCGAAGCAAAACTGGATCTCGCGGATAATAGGGGGGTAGCTCTACACGCTGCGGATCGACCGATTGTCCGAACTCTTTGGCCGCTTGCTCCGCAAAGCGGGTAGCGGAAGCATCGGTTCCGCCGCGAAGCTTTCCTCCCGCAAGCTGCACCTGCATGAAAAACGGCTGATCTGGTTTTCGGTCTCGCCAATCGTTGGCGTCGTACATCGAAAGATCGTGCTCGAAGTTGTAATCGGTTTTTCCAAGCGCCTTTCGTTTGGCCGCCGGCTGGTTTTCGGTTGCTTCAAGCCCGCTGCCAATGCAGGTGTAGTAGCCCGCTTGCTGAAACAAAAGAGGGAGCGGGGTTACCCCTTCCGGCAAGTGGATCTTTAGCTCTCCTCGCCCGCTTCGATGGTGATGCGCCCCGATACTCGTCTGATACATTCCCGTAATCAAAGCCGAGCGGCACGGCGAACAGACGGGGGCGGTGATGAAGGCATTACGAAAGAGAGTTCCTTCTTTTGCCAATTGATCCACATGGGGTGTTTCAATCAACCGCTCGCCGTAGCAAGAAAAGTTGGCCGACATGTCGTCGACAATAAACCAAACGATGTTCGGCTTTTTCGATCGCGGCTCGGAACCTTGGCCGGCAGCCACCTCGAACAAACACCCGAATACGGCCAAGGCGAGCAACCAGAATCTCGTTGCAGCCCGATAAGTGGTTCGATTGGTCATTCCGCTCTCCAATGCCCATCTCCAATGCCCAGTGAAAGAACCGCAGAGGTCGCGGAGTGCAAGGAGAAAGTCTTTGATCTTCTCCTCAGTGCACGCTGCGGCCCCTGCGGTTTAAAAGTTCTTCAGCGCGACGCTGCAATGCGCTCGACGCTCTGGTTTCGCTACGGCTTAGGAGTCGGCCACTCCCTCGTCCACATCGTCGCCCGCTTCCGGTTTGCCTTCCGGTCCTGCGTAGCCGCCGCAAGCCAAAATCGCATCCCGTATCTCAGCTGCCACTTCCTTGTTCTCGACCAGGAAGTTTCTTGCCTTTTCTTTTCCTTGCCCAATGTAAGTATCGCCGTACTTGTACCAAGCACCGCTGCGGCTAAGGATCTTGTGGGCCGTTCCCAAGTCGAGCAAATCGCCTTCGTAGCTGATACCACAGGTGTGCATCATGTCGAACTCGGCGACGCGGAAAGGTGGCGCCACTTTGTTCTTGACGATCTTTACCTTGACCCGCTGTCCGACGACTTCCTCACCGTCCTTCAGCTGTCCGATTCGGCGAACATCGATACGGCATGAAGCGTAAAATTTCAGCGCACGTCCACCAGGGGTCGTTTCGGGACTGCCATAGGACATGCCCCCAATCTTCTCGCGAATCTGGTTGATGAAGATCACCGCTGTTTTTGAACGAGCGATTGCACCTGTGAGCTTTCGCATCGATTGACTCATCAATCTCGCTTGCAAACCGACGTGGCTGTCGCCGATCTCCCCTTCTAGTTCTTGCCTCGGAACCAATGCGGCGACCGAGTCGACTACGATCACGTCCACCGCGTTGCTCTTGACCAACATTTCGGTGATCTGCATTGCTTCTTCACCGCTGCTGGGCTGGCTGACTAGAAGCGTATCAAGCTCGACACCAAGCTTCTTGCCCCAGCTGGGGTCAAACGCATGCTCGGCGTCGATGATTGCCGCAATGCCGCCGCTCTTCTGAGCTTGCGCGCAGATGTGCAAGGATACGGTTGTCTTACCGCTCGATTCTGGGCCAAAGATCTCGATGATCCGACCTCGCGGGATACCCACTCCTCCGAGAGCCATGTCGAGCGACAATGAACCGGTGTTGATCCCCTCCACTTTGAGCTGGGTCTCACCGCCAAGAGGCATGATCGAACCTTCGCCAAACTGCTTTTCGATCTGCTGCAAGGCGGTCTTCAACGCGGGTTCGCGTTTGTAGATGCTCTCCATGCCGGAAGGTTCGCTAGGTCCTCCCTTATCGGTCTTCTTCTTTCCTGCATTCTTGCTGGATGCGGCCATTCTTCCATTCCCTTTTCGCTTAAAAGCAAAGCGAGAGATTATGAGTATGTCACGTGAACAAGCATCCCTCATAAGACTTGTTCACCGGGCAGAGGTCATCTCTGGGCGTAAGTGCGACTCCATCGCGGTAAGTGCGATGCTATCGAATTCATCTCCCGTTCACAATCAGACCTCCGATTGACTGAGAGTATTTTTCGTCGAGGTCGGGACACGTCTGGTCACGGGAAAGAGCGTTTGGAAAGAATCTCAAAACTTTTTCAAGAGCTCGTCCAGGATCTTGGGGCAGCCCGCTTCGAGCATGTCGAGCACGTATTCGAACCCCTCTTCGCCGCCATAGTACGGGTCGGGTACATCGCGGGGCCACGATTCATCCAGGTAATCGCTGAAGAGCTTGATGTGTGCAGGAACTCCCTCTGCCAACGAAAGAATGTCTCGCAAATTTTCCCTATCCATCGCCAAGATCAATGTCCGGGAGCGAAGGTGCGACTTTTCGAACTGCTTGGCACGGCTTGCCAACTCATAACCCCGTTTTTGCGCGGAAGCGAGCATCCGTCCATCCGGCGGTCGTCCTATGTGATAGCCCGCCGTTCCCGCGGAATCGATCGCGAACCGATCGTCCATTCCCCGTGTCCGAACCAACGTCTCCATTACCCCCTGGGCCGCCGGCGAACGGCATATATTCCCTAAGCATACAAACTGTACTGATACCATCCGACTCTCCATCGCTGTCCCTTAATCCCCTTCAAGCAAGAAAATCCAACCTTTTCGCGGCAATTCTCCCATTTCCTCTCATGCTGACCTGGATTCTCGACCGTTCTCATTCAAGAATACTGAAACTGTAGCGGTCGCAAGGGTCCTGCCACCCAAGCAACCATGCGCTAGTTCCGTCAACTCCTTACTGGAGCTTTTCCTACCTTACAAAGTAGCTTTTTCCACCTGATTGCGAAGCTAGGACACGTTCAAATGAGCGGACCGTTTCACCCCAACGACTGGGTTGTGTACACGCGAGAAAAGCACAGTCTATCGCCCGGCCCCCGTGCGAAGAATATCGCTCCCTCTCCGCATGGAGAACTCTATAGCTACGAAGTGGATAAGTACTGGATCGTTCGCGAAGTGCGAGAACGAGATGTGCTGTTGGAAACCCGCAAAGGAAAAATCCATTCTGTCTCTTTGAGCGACCCGCGGCTCCGTAAAGCGAATTGGTGGGAGCGGCTCTTCATGGCCAATCGATTTCCCGCCAAAGGAGCTCCACAGCCGAACGTGAGAAACGCTTCCGCTGCTTAACGCCGTCGCCCGATGCTGATCGATCTCCCATTCCGCTCCGCGATCGGCATCCTCATCTGTCTTGCTTTAGCTAGCATTGTCCCTGCCAAGAGACGTTCGGCCGCAGCGTCTCCCGAAGATCCTCCGCTTCGAGACTCGCTTTGGTTCTCGTTCGCAATCCGAGCCTGCACGCTACCTCTCGCGCTCGTTGCAACGACCTATTTGTTTTACCCCGAAGCAATATCGTGGGCGTTGCTCGCGATCCCGACCTCGCTTCGCTGGAGCGGTATGCCGATCGGGCTGCTCTCGATTGCCCTCTTCGTTTGGTCCATTAGACACCTTGGCAAAAGTCTTTCCGGAACAGCTGCGGTGCGAGCTAAGGGGCAGCTGGTAACGACTGGACCGTATCGATGGATCCGACATCCCTATTACGTCGCCACTGCCGGATTGATGGTTAGCGTGTGTCTTCTATCCGCGAACGGTCTGCTCCTACTCGGCTGCGCTTCCCTCCTAGGACTGCTAGCGGCTCGGCTTCCTCAAGAAGAAAGAGCGCTGCTGGAGGCGTACGGCGAACGCTATGCAAACTACGCCAAACAGACCGGTCGATTCTTGCCGCGGAGCTTGAGCCGTAAGCAGTAAAGAGATGGAGAGTCGAAGATGAGGGGCATAAAAATGAAAAGCACGAGCAGCAGTCAATTTTTCTAGGATGCGACTTGGAACAACATTGTGACGTACCGTACGCATAGAATCACAAATGCTATCGCCCAAGAGATCACCAGGTAAATCATGTCCATCAAGCGACGAGCGAGTGGCTATCGAAACATCGATTCTTCAAAAAAGACATCATGTTCTACTGTGGCGGACTCGATCTCTACCCACGGTAATGCAATCTGGACCCAAAAATCGTGATCAACATCAAACAAAAAGGGTTTTGGTAAACAATCAAGCAGAATGTATACGTTTAACGAGATCAGCCTATTGAAGGCAATGTTTGTGATTTACATGTTTCGGTGGAGTTCGTTAACGCATACAGGTAATGTGAGTCGTTTTTTACCGTTGATTCAATGCTGTACGCTTTTCGGGGGTGTTTTTGCTTTTGTATTAGTAGAAGATTGGATTGCATACGAATGGGATCTCTACCTACAGGGAAGTAGCGTTAAGGATTCCGGGGTTGCCGGGTTAGTTTTTGCACCGATTCAGTCGACGATCGTAGCGATTGTGTTTTTGATGTATCGAAGGCGACTGGCTTCTAGAGAAGCGATGAAGCACAGCCCTTCGCAAAATCTAGAAAGTACTTAGAAGGGTTATTCTTCCAAAGAAAAAGCTAGGTAAGCGCGAGCAGTAGGGTTCGGATTTGAGGTCGCAAATTGAACAGTTCTCCACCAGTGGGAACTAAACCAACTCATTAAATGGGTCCGCCGATGCGGGTAGGGAGGGACAGACGGCCATCCCGACCCGAATCGTAAATGAGGGACAGGCTGCTGCCAAGGAAGGCAAGGTGGCGCTACCACTCGAAGTCCTCAAGAAGACGATCCCTCACTAACGCCACGGGTTGGGATGTCGCTCTAAGTCCCGGTAGGGACGGCAGAGAATAGCCCAGCGTTTCAACGCTGGGCCCTGCATCCCACGTTACCTGAAGTCCCGATAGGGACGAAAGAACGGTCGCCGCGAGAGATTACCCGCCCCAATGATCGCAACAATTATTGAGCATTGATTCTGGGTCGGTTAACTAAATGATTCCGCGTGTCGAATCGCGCTGAATACCTTGCAAATTCTCCCCCTCAACCCCAGCCCTTCTCCCCCAAGCCGGGCGCGAAGGGAGCCAGAGTTATTGGCTCGCTTCGATTTTCTTCTGCTTACTCCATCACTTGGCCATTCTCATAGACGGCCATCAATTGATAAGGATTGCTCAAGTCCTCATTGCTGAAGACGATTACATGAGGGAGACGTTCAATCGCTCGCTGTAGATTTGCAAGAGTTCGTTCGAATCTTGCACGGAGCTTGTCATCGGGGACATCATGTCCGCCTTGACAAACTCGCATGGCGACCCTCCTGCTCGATTCATTAGCGCTTTCGATGCGGATGAAGATGAGAACGACGGTGTACCCGAGCGCTGCGTAGGCAGTGAGCTGATCTACTTTCTCTCCGACAGGATCGGACAGCACCGTTTCAAAGATGAAGCTTTCTTGCTGATTTACCAGTTCCCTACGGACCGACGTTGCCAATTCGGCTGCTTCGTAGGGCGATAATCCTAACGATGCGGACAATTCATCGGCGTTGATAAATCGCAGTCCTGCGTCGGATAGGTAACTTTCATAGAAAGTTGACTTGCCTGCACCGTTCGAGCCGGCCAAGGCTACGATGATCGGTCGCTTGTCAAGGAAGCTAAATGGCAGGCTCAACGCGGGACCTCGACCGCAATAAATTCACGTCCAACAAATCGACCTATCGTTTCGCTGCCATTCTCTTCAATGCGGCAAATCAACTCGGGGTGACCAGCAACAGGCTTGAAATGCGGATAAGGGCGATTATTCAGAACTGCTTCAAGACGTTTGCGACCTTTGGCCGACTCCACTTCTGCAAGAAGCTCCGATAGCGGTCTCTCTCCTCCTGCCATCTGAAGCGATAGCGCACGATCTCCACGAAGCAAAGGCTCGATCGATTTTCCCAACCCGGCCCAGAATTCAATTTGTCCAGCAATGCTCCGCTGCGAGAACGGCACAACTGCACGAGCATCGTCGACGAGCTCGTCCGATAGTTTTACCGGTTGACCCATACAATTAACCCTCCAATTCAAAGGTAGCATTTTGCTACCAGGAAGTCTAGTTCGTACTGGTTGTGATCGCAAGGTTCGACATCGGCTGACTTCGGCACGCAGAATATGTATGAAATTCAGGGTTACACGGTTACGCATTAGGCTTGATGGAATCCACTAATCGCTGGATTGCTCGCGGAGTTAGCTCGGGATAAATCGGTAGAAAGAGAATGTTGTAGAACAAGTTCCGCAACACTGGGGCATCTCGCTCGATGTCATCGAGCGGCGGTTCCAGCAAGCTGAGATTGTGTTTCGTCGTCGCGTCAAAGCCACAGCGCTGAAGATGGCTTGCCAAAGAATGACTAGCATCAGTTACAACCGGGAACACCCAATGCGAATGGTGACAAGCATGAATGCCGGGAATTGCGATGCGACTCTGCAGCCGCATACCAAGCTCCTTTCCCATTTGCGTGCGATCGGCAATCCGAGATTTCCGATACGTTCGTATTCGACGCTTCATCATGGCGATCAAGGCGCCGCACGGCCTTTGCCGAATCCTCTCGAATAGATTCCCTTTGCCAAAGTTCTTTGCAAACGAATTGATCGTGGTGTCAGGATCGCGGCCCATAATCCGTATCACCCAGAGAATGCCTCGATAGGCGATTCTCGTGGATGCCGCTTTCATCAAACTGTACTTGAGAAATCTAACCGCATACGCTCTCCCCTTTTGTTGCGGGTATTGGCTCTGCAACTCTCGGATCGATTTCAACCTTGATGCATCTCGGACTCGTAAGATCGCGCCCCCGAGTGACGTTGCCGTTTTGATAGGCCCGAAGCTGTAGAGGCTGGCATCCGCTTCAGACTTGGAAATCTCATCCCAACCACAAAACGATTGGGCGCAATCCTCGATCAAAACAATCCCATGAGTCTTGGCAAATTCAACGAGTTGCTCCATCGGAATAACAACACCAAAGAGGTGCGCGATCACAATCGCACGAGTCTTCTCAGAAAACGCCTTTTGAAGGTCCGCTTGCGTGGGAGCAAGCGTATCGAAGTCGAGATCGAACGGAATCGGGACCAGCCCGTGCTCTTTTACGATGGTGATCATGTCGGGGATCGTAATCGCACTCATCATCACCTCGCTACCTGGGGGGAATCGAAGCGACTGGAGCAAGAGATCAAAACCCGTTCGTACCGATAGGCAGGTTAAAACTTGATCCTCGCCCCCCAAGCTTTGCTCGATCTCCCTTTGCTGTAAATCGGTATCCCCGGGCCATAGGCATCGAAGCGCACCATAGACCAGATCAGCCCAAGCGATATCGATGGTCTTTCGCGGCCACATGCTCTTCTTGTCTCTGTGAAGGTGGAAAGCGTCACTACTGCGAACAACGGTTGCGGGTGGACTCCCTAGCCTAACGGATTAGCTGACGAAACTGGGCGTTCAAGCTTACCGAGAGATCTTCTGAAATCTGTTCCACCTTCTTAACCTGTCGCCCAAAGGCATCCGCACCTGCTTCTACCATCGAGGGCAGAAAAATGAGAATCCCGAGAAACGCAGATAGCAAAAAAGTTTCGAAAGCGTCATAGGTAGTAAAGGCTGACTGTTGTCTCATTTCGTCTCTCCTGCGGAATGGATGAAAATCGTGAGTAACGAACTCCAATCTTCAACGCGTACAAACCGATGAGAGGGGCTAACAGAAAACGATCATTTTCTGTTTACCGGAATTGGGGGTAGTTTTCGCGGGCGGTTACAATCGGCAGATCGGCATCGGTATCATTTTTTCATGGGCGATTGATTATGTCGGGTGAAACCGTACGACTCCTCGCAGCGGTAGCGAACGGCGACCGAAGGTATGTCAATGAGCTGATTTCGCACGTCTATGACGAACTAAGAGCGATCGCCGCGAACAAAATGCGAGAGGAAAACGACTGCCACACCCTGCAGCCTACCGCATTGGTGAATGAAGCCTTTTTGCGTCTAATCGATCAAACGCAAGTCGACTGGAAAGACAAAACCCACTTCTTTGCCGTGGCCGCCAATTTGATGCGGCGCATCCTGATCGATCATGCGAGGAAACGCAAGGCGGAGAAACGGGGTGGAAGTGCCAAGAAATTGATTCTCGATGAAGCGCTGATGCTCGATTTGTCCGTGGACCCATCGGATCTCGTCGCCTTCGATGACCTCCTCAATAGGCTCGCAGAATTGAACGAGCGGCATGCCCGCGTTGTGGAGTTGCGATACTTTGCGGGAATGGGGGTGGACGAAACAGCGGAAGCATTAGGTGTTTCACCGGCGACCGTGAAAAACGATTGGAGGGTTGCTCGCGCTTGGCTCCAGGTTCAACTCCACCCGGATCTATCGAAATGACAGAAGATGAACTGGCGCGAGAACGCGATCGCTATCAACAGATTCATAAGTTGTTTTTGAGTGCCGTTGAGACCGGACCCGAATCGGCGCTGGAGGATTGGGTTCAATCGCAATCGCAGTATAGTTTGTCCGTGCGATCGGCCGTGGTCGCAATGCTTCGCGCAGACTCGCTGAATCCCGAAGGAGCCGAGGCTACGAAATCCAGTCAATCCACATCGCACCAGAGGGGTGATTTCCGAACGGTAGTGGAGGATGAGAGCAACAGCCATCACCCGCTATTCGATAACTTCGAAATCCTCGGCGAGATTGCGAGAGGAGGAATGGGAGTCGTCTACAAGGCGAGGCAGATTCGCCCCAATCGCATCGTCGCCATCAAGATGATTCGTCGGCATATGTTTTCAGCGCCATCCGACATGGAACGGTTCTTCTTAGAAGCAGAAGCAGCCTCTCAAGTCGATAGCGAATCGGTAGTACCGATCTTCGAAATCGGAGATGTACAAGGCGAACCATTCATCGTCATGAAGTATATCGAGGGGGAGAACCTCGAAGAAGTTTTTCGACAAGGCACGATGGATACGGTGACCTTCCTAAAACAGCTCATTACGATTTGTCGCGCCGTTTCCGTAGTTCATGATCGCGGCATCATCCATCGCGATATAAAGCCTTCTAACATTCTGGTGGATCGAAGTACACAACGCTTTTGGATTACGGATTTCGGAATTGCAAAGTACTTGGACCGCGATTCGAAGGCGACGGTCGCAGGAGATTTACTAGGTACACCGGGCTACATGGCACCGGAGTTGGCTTCAGTAGATATGGGGCTCGCAAGCCGAGCTGTGGATGTTTATGGACTTGGAGCTGTGCTTTATCGAGGGTTAACTGGCCTCGCTCCGATTGCGACGGATTCGGGTAGCCTCGTTTCGTTGATTCAGAAGATCCGCGAGCACGAGATCGTTCCCCCTCGACTAATCCAACGGCGCATTCCACGCTCGCTCGATACGATCTGCATGAAGTGCCTTGAGACCGAGCCGTTGCGTCGTTACGAGAACGCGGGGGAATTAGCGGATGATCTGCAGCGATTTCTCGATGATGAACCGATCCAAGCCAGGCCACTTGGATTGTCGCGCCGCTTGGTTCGATGGGCCCGAAATCGACCTGGTCTAGCAGTAACTTGGTGTGGATTGGCGATCTTCTACGTTTATCACTTGATATGTTTTTACAGCGGTTTGTATCCTGATGCGAAGTTTCATCAAGCAGCTACTGTCGTCACCGCCTTGACAGCAATCAATGCTTATGTCTGGCAGTATACCCTCATGCGCACAAAGAGTGCCGCATGGGTCTTTTATGTATGGCTCACCTGCGATCTAGCCCTGCTGACCGCTCTGTTGTTTTGGGCTGCCAGCGCGAATAGTTCGCTGGTCCTGCTCTATCACGTGATCGTTGCCGGCTCTGTGCTCCGCTGCCGTAAGAATTTGGTCGTCTATGTCACCTTGGCCGCATTGATCGGCTACGGCATCCACTTGACCTATCTAAACTATACGCAACCCCTGGAGCTACCTGAGATTCATCGAACTGTTCCCACGACTCTTTCGCTCATTCTGATAGGCATCATTCAGTACTTCTCCTTGCTCAGGTCAGCAACTAGTTTCGAAGCCCAGCGAACGAGAGGACCATTTCGATAATGGGCCTTCTGTTGTCTCTAGTCGTCTGCCGGCTTCGAGGCAAAAACAGGTCGATACCATAGGAGGAGCGGAAGTATGAGGAGCGACATGAAGCCGAAAAGAAGGCTACGGGGGAGTTGAAAGGTTGTGACGATGAGGTCCAGGATTCCGTAAGCAGTGCCAGAAAGCAAAATGGCGATGTAGTTGGATAGATTCATCGCGGCTAGCATCCGTCCTTTCTGATTTTCGGGCGGCCTAGCTTGAAGGAAGACTTGCAAGGGGACAGCAAACAGACCTGCTGAAGTCCCTAGGAGCATCAGCACTGGCAAAGACCCCGGGTATCCCAGCCAATGACTCCATTGACTGGGATCGTTTGAGGGGAGAGAGATCGACATGATCACAAGCGATAGAAAAATTCCGATCATGCCGTATCTCACAACCGTCCCACTCTCGGAGCTTCGCGATAGTCTCGCCGCTACGAGAGATCCCACGGCGATACCAACGCCAATACTCGCGGTCATGATACTCGTAGATAACGCCCCGCACTCCAATTGCTTCATTCCAAAGCTATTGACGGCTTGCATTGCAATACCGGAAACAAGCCAGAATACGCTCGAGGCGAGGATCGCGCCGATTAAAGGCCGATCCTGGAAAAGTAACTTCAACGTCGTACGGGAAACAAACCACGAGTCCTTTTGAAGAACAAGCTTTGGCTGAGCGGGCGGCACAGGCCGGATCCAGAGGCTGGTCCAAGCTCCGATCATAGCGAGTCCAATTCCGACCGCCGAACCAACCCATAGGCGAGGGGCTGCATCGTCTAAGGCCTGGTCCGGACTTACAAGCAATGACCCAATCCCACCGGCCACAACGGTACCGGAGATGATCGCGATGAACGTCGTCATCAACACAATACCATTGGCTTTCGAGAGCTCGTGACTGGGAAAAAGCTCTGGCAAGATTCCGTATTTGCTAGGTCCGAAAAACGCACTGTGTGTCCCCATGAACGCGAGTACCAACAACAGGCCGGTGTATCCAGTGACTCCGTAGAACAAGAAGCCAAGCAACCCCAGAAGCATGATTCCGATCTCTGCTATCTTCGCATATACAATCACACGCCGCTTGCTGTATCGATCTGAAAGATATCCTGCTAAACCTGAGAAGAGAACAAAAGGCAATGCAAAGACGATGGTTGCAACCTGCTGTTGATCGAGCGATCCAGGTGCCATGGGTATAGCGAGCAGCAGCATCAACTGCTTAAAGAAATTGTCGTTGAATGCACCCAGAAACTGTGTAAGGGTGATACCATAGAAAGAGCGATCTCTAGTCAACTTGTAAGTTCTGGAAGAAATCTCTGATTGATTCATAATCGTCACCTTAAACAGTCCAGAGCAAAGCTTAATGACCGGCCGGAGCGGTTTGCAGCCGTTCGCTCCGAAAGATGAGCTCACGGTCAGATACAGATCGAAAGAGTTTCGTTCTTCTGTTATTTAGTTGGGGTTATCCATCTGCGGAGCAAGTTCATATGCCTTTCATTTTTTTCTCTGCAGACACTTTGGCTTGCTCATAGACAATGGATTCGTATCGAGCGGCGGTCCAAAACGCGAGCAACAGCGACAAAGCGAGAATGAGGCTTAGAAATTGACGCCGACCGCATCTCTGCCTGAAACAACAATCGTGGCCAGACCCATGAGGACGAATGCGGATATGCCGAACAACGTTCCTCTCGAAACGGCCCTAGCAAACCTTCGAGGGTAAAAACGGTGTCTTAGCAAACAGCCAAACAGCTCTCCCAAAAAGGCGCTTGCGAAACAGAGCACAAGAACGACGAGGAAGGCAATGAAGTCATCAAGGAGGATTGGTATCAAGGAACACCTGCCTAGTTTCTGGCATCGTATCGATGCGACGTGGACTGCTTCGGGGGACGCTTCTACTTGGAAACGCGTAGGAACCAGTCAACTCAGCTAGGTGAAATCCGAGAAATTCGAGAATTATTGGCAAAGCCCAGGCTTTCGCGATCGAATACTACCTTTCTGCCTTGGAGAACAAGTAAAGCATTTCGCGGCATATTTGGCGACAACGCTCATCGTAGATCGCCGACTCTTCTGGTGTGTCGTCGGATGCTTTGGGATCGTCATAACGAACGGCGATCCTGGAAGCGCAGCCCATGGCGAGCGGGCACGCTTCATCGGCATGCGAACAAGTCATGATCGCACAATAGCCCTCCACAGGGTTGGGGGGGCTGTTATAGATCTTAGAAAATGCCAGCATCGGTTGCACATCGGACGCGAACTGGACTTCGTAGATTGGATTGCTCGTGTTCGGGTCTTTTGCCGCGATGGATAATCCCGCCCTGCGCATCGCCGCGACGGCTCGGGGATTTAGCGCGGTCGCTTCTGTCCCTCCGGAAAAGGTCTCAACGGGGTGAACGCGATAGTAAGCTGCTGCGACTTGCGCCCAAATCTGAGACAAGTGACTGCGGCGCGAGTTATGCGTGCAGATAAAAGTCAATCGCGCCGGCCGCTTACTTTGTAATTCTTTCTGTACAAACTTCGCCACCGACTCGAGAACTTGCTTCCTATCATCAGGTATCGCATGGAACTCCTTGCGACAGGCTTCTAAGTATTCCGTTACGGATGGGAAAATAGCGGAAGAGGAGTTCTCGGTGGAGGGCATCATGTTTGAGTTTGTTGAAGAGTGAATCGCTTTATAGATGTGGACTAAGAGCCTATCCGAAAACCATCGAAAACCGAGGCTAGCGCCAGAGCGGCTAATGGTTTTCGGATAGACTACGAATGGATAAGTTCATCGAGCTGTTCTCTACCTACGGGCGGTTCGCTGTGCCACGGAATCAGTACAGCTCGCTTTGAGTGAGTCGAGATGACTTCCTGCAGATACTTCTCTTCGTGGATCTGGCGGTGTAGTAGTAGCGGATCGGTGACTGGAATGGGGTGCAGCGATTGGTTAACAATCCATGCAAACGGTTCGATTTGAGCTCTTCGCAAATCCCGCTGCAAGGAAGCGGCTTCGTGAACGGGCGTTGCTTCGGGAAGCGTCACAATCAGCACGCGGGTGAACTCTGGATCGCGTAGACGAGGTAGCAATTGCGTGACGGCCTCTGGCATCTCGCTGGTTTGACGAGTTACTTCGCGGTGATAGGCCAAAGCCGAGTCCAGCAAGAGAATCGTATGCCCTGTGGGTGCGGTATCGAGTACGACGAACCGATTAGCTGCCGATGCAACAGCATCTGCGAAGGCGCGAAAGACGGCAATCTCTTCTGTGCAAGGGGAGCGCAGATCCTCCTCGAGCAGCGCTTTGCCTGCGGCATCCAGGGTCGAGCCAGCCTTTTGCATGACCTCGCGTCGATATTTCTCTGTCTCGGCGACAGGATCGATTCGACCAACCGTGAGGCCGGGCAAGGATTCCGCGCCGAGGGTAGCAGCGATATGGGCTGCCGGATCTGTCGTCGTTAAATGGACGGAGTAACCCAACTCGGCGAGCCCCATCGCAACAGCCGTCGCAATGGTCGTCTTGCCAACGCCCCCTTTGCCCATGGCCAAGATGACACCGTGTCCTGGTTTTGCCAATTCTTGAATCAAAGTGCCGAACGGCTGCATCGGTATCGATGTCTTTGGCTGCCGCTCGGCAAGTGACTCGATTGATTCTTCGCAAAACAATGCACGAAGCGATTCCAGACCGAGGACACCTGTTGGCTTCCATCGAAGATAGGTGGTTGGCAATTGCTTCAGTGCTACAGGTGATTCGCTTAAGGCAACCTCACCGCGACGCTGCATGGCCATCGCGACTGGGTCGGAGGTGTCGTGGGCTTCGAACATCGCGTTGATGATCAAGCTCTGATTGGCAACCCCAAGCGTTGCAAGCTCTTCGCTGGTGCGCGCGGCTTCGCGCAGCGCGCTTTTCTCGGCTCTCGCTACCAGCACTAGCGTCGTGGTGGCAGGGTCGCTTAACGCTTTGACCGTCTCGCGATAAAGAGACTGCTGTGCCTGTAATCCTGCGAGAGGACCTAGGCAACTCGTACCAGATGTATTCTGCTCCATGAACCCAGACCAAGCCGATGGAAGAGTTAATAGACGGAGGGTATGGCCTGTCGGCGCTGTATCAAACACAACGTGGTCGAAGGAATGGGTCGCAGTCGGGTCGCCTAGCAATCGTGAGAACTCATCAAATGCCGCGATCTCCAAAGTGCAAGATCCCGAGAATTGCTCTTCCATGCTGGCGATCGCCGCCGGTGGGAGAAGACCTCGGTAGGGTGCAACCATCCGTTCACGATATTCAGCAGCCGCTTTCTCGGGATCCAAATTCAACGCGTACAGCGTCGAACTGGTGGCGATAGCTCCGCTGGCATGCAGCGGCACTGGTGTCGGTTTATTCGTCAGCGAAACCCCGAGGACTTCATCCAAATTCGAGGCGGGGTCGGTCGATACAAGCAGGACTCTTTTACCTTGATCGGCAAGCTTTACAGCGGTGGCGCAAGCGACCGAGGTCTTGCCGACGCCCCCCTTCCCTGTGAAGAACAAATTGCGAGGAGCGTGCTCTAAGAAAGAATCGAACATATGGTTTATCGATTACGTTAACAACAACCTGTCGATCCGCAGCATCCACCACCTTGGTCGATCTGAAGGATTGTCTTTCGCTTACCTTGGAGCAAATCCAGGAATTCTTCGCGAGTGGGATAGGTGCGCCGTGAGACGATATCGCCATCGATCAAAATCAATGGCAAAGAATCCGTTCCTTCAGTAGACAAGCTTTGGTGCACCAGTGTGTTATCAATAAACGCTTGCGGTTGCTGGGCCAAGTTGTATCGCTCTACCGAGTGGCCTTGCGAAGCGAGCCATTCCAAATCGGCAGCGAAACGTGGCAGGACAGGATCTACCTCCGGACCGCATACTCCGGTCGAGCAGCACATCGGTTTATCATAGACTCGAATCGTTTTCATGCTTCCCTCCAAAGTCTCATGTCTTATCGTCGAATAACGATAACCTTTTGTCGGGCTGTAGGCTAGATGGACGCAACAAGTTTCTTGAGTTTCTTTAGCGCAGTCGGATTGATGCAATAGCAGACGCGCGGGCCATCGACTTCGCCCTCGACGAGCCCAGATTCCTTTAAGATTTTGAGATGTTGGGACACAGTTGATTGCGCTAAGGGCATCTCTTCGACGATTTCACCGCAGACACATGCGGATCGACTCATGAGAAGACGCACGATCCGGACTCGAGCGGGGTGTGCGATTGCCCAAGCGAGAGAGGCAAGTTCCTCAGCCGTGGCATCGGAGGGGAGAGGGAGTCGCTCGGTGTCATCGCAACAAGGTTTTGTTCTGGCTTTCGATTTTGTCATGTTTGCCAGTGGTGCCGGACCACATCCATGCCGATTGGGGAGATAAGGTAGATAGTGTACGACAGGCTATTTTACTCTGGTAACCCGGATCGCAAAGTGAAGCGGTTTGAAGAGCAAGTTTGGGGAAACAAAATACCCCTGCAACGGAAGGCCGCAGGGGGTATTTGAATTCACGGTGATCCCAAGACTTGACTCTTACAGGAAACGTTCGAATTCCTTGTAGTCGCGGAAGATTCCCGCCAGAACATCTACCGCTAGTAGCGTGTCGACGCCCGCTCCACCTTCGAAGATGATGTCGGTAGCGGCAGCAACGTTATTCGCTTCTAGTCGATCGCTGCCTTCGTCCAAGCTAACAGTGACCTTGTTGCTGCTGGTGTTAGTCATTCGGACCACATCATCCCCAGCTCCAGTAAAGATTCCAATGTCCTCAACAACAGCCGCGTCGGTAATGTTTACTACGTCGCGACCGATTCCACCGTCGATAAACAAATCCTCGCGGACGGTGAGTGAATTGAGGACGACAGTGTCGTTTCCGCTTTCACCATAGATCGAGGCATTTGCACCGACGGTCACCGGAGCCGCCGCAACTGTCGTCAATCGATCATTGCCAGCGCCGAGATCCACAAAAAGGTCGTTGGTAAGCTGAACACCTCGGAGCACCAAAGTATCATTGCCGCTGCCCATACGAACCTCGGCTGCATTCAAGGCCGGGCGGACGAAGCGAACTGACGGCAAGCCGTTGATCGTGGTTCCGTTTTGACCGGATACCACTACGTCCCCTGCGGCTGTTTGAGCGATCGTTACTTGATTGTCGAGGTTGTCGCCTTCGACCAACAACAGACTCCCCTCAACAGCAGCGAATACATCACCTGCCATGAGGGATCGCCCCTCCAAGGCTTCAATTCCTAAACGAGATAAACGATTTCGATGCATGATCACCTTCCTCCAATCAAAAGCCCTAAACAATGAAAGTCAACTCCATCCCCAAAACACCGCGTGAGTGCGATTCGCCGCGTGCGAGTCTCCCACGTGAGGAGGATTGAATAGGGAAGGTCATGGCATCTCGCAGAACCGCCACAAATGCGCAACCATCGATGGCTGTTATTTCAAGATGAGCGAATCTAGGGACTTCGACCGTCGCACAAATTTTTTGGGACAAGTGGCGGATATCGCGGCCCAAACGAACTTCCCTAAGCGACGTCACTTGATGAATAGGCTAGCAAGCACCGCGTCTTGCATCACTCGTGACGCTTAGGTCCTAGCCGAAAACATTGGCCGCTTCGGCACAAGCCGCGGTTCCCGATGGATTCGGATTGGCTCTAGGGCGAGCTTCTTTTCTCAATACATGCGAAGGCACTGCGATGGTTAAAAAGATTTTTCGATTGATGTTGGTTGCAGGCGTCAGCTTTGTGGCTGCAAGTGAAGCAACTTTGGCGAGCGGTAATGTACAGGTCGCACTGGAGGGGTCGCTCCTTACCGTTTTCGGTGACAATCTGGACAACAGTATTGAATTCAAGGAAGTGTTGAACCCATCCACCCAGCTCCCCGATATCACCGTAACAGGGTTGGCAGGAACTCTGGTAAATGGCCTTCCGTCAGTTACCTTTCCCGGAGCCGTATTGAACGCGACCGAGATTCGTATGGAGAACGGCAATGACAACGTGGTTGTCCTGGATGTCAATCTCGGGAATGATCTGTACGTAAGCCTCGGAGAAGGTAACGATTTGCTTGCCATGGACGGAAGCGTTGTTGGTAACAATTTGGCCGTCGAAGGTGGATTGGGCGACGACAGCATCTCTATCCTCGGGCAATCGCTCCAGGCAGTTGCAGACGTCGGGCAAGAGCTCTACATCGATGGTGGTCTTGGCCGTCTGAATGCCAGTCTCACAGGGATGAACGTAGGGACAATTCTCACCGTGATTGGTGACGAGTCCAACGATTCTGTGACAATCAAGGGTTGCACAGCCGGCGATATGCTTTCCGTCGAAACAAAAGGAGGGGCGGATTCTGTCACCATTACCAGTAGCGGCGCCTTCCTCGCTTCCGTAAATACCGATGCAGGTGCCGACATCGTTTCGATTTCAGATTTCTTTGCTTCCGAGGATCTTGGGGTTTTCACCGGGGTAAGCAACGATTCGGTTTCCTTAACGAACGTCGTGGCGGGGAAGAACATTATCGTTAGTCTTGATGCAGGTCGCGACTCCTTGTCGGGAACCAATGTATCTGCGGGGGAAGACGCAATTTTCGAAGGTGGAGCCGGGGTAGACACCCTCACGAACCGCGGAATTCGAGGCGGAAAGATTGTCGAGTTCAAAGAGTTCGAAATTCGACGATAACGGTCCAGGGAGAGGGCTGTCGGTGCGGCTTCGTGGGCGACGGGGCCGCACTTTTTATTTTTCAAGGCCGGTTTCTTGCCCCTTAAGTACAATGACACACGAAGAACGGTTGATGGCCATTTCGCCACCCCGAATTTTTCAACTTTTCCATGAGCTCTCCTAACTCCTCTGACCAATCCCTAATTCTCGAAGTTCGCAGCGGTAGCCAGCAGGCGGCAGCGGCTTTGTACGAACGCTATGCCCCAAGGATTCTCGGGCTGGTCTCGAGCCAGATGAACGACGCTCTGCGGGCACAAGTCGAGCCTCAGGACATCGTCCAAAGCATTTTCAAGAGCTTGTTCCGAGGGGTCTCCGCAGGTAAGTACGACGCACCGGAAGGAGGGACCCTCTGGCAATTGATGGCCGTCGTGGCTATTCACAAAGTCCGCCGCAATGGAGCCAAACGCCATGCCCTAAAACGGGACTCCCGCCGCACCCATTCGATCGACGCACTGGAGGGTGAAGACTTCGTCGGGAAAGCATCGCCAGAAGAATTCGAGGCCGCCTTATTCGAGACGACGGAGTGCCTCAAACCAGCTGAAAAGTCGGTTGTGTTGCTTCGCGTTCAAGGCTTCACGGTCGAAGAAATTAGCCAAAGGACCGAACGTTCGCACCGTAGTGTCGAGCGATTGCTGCAGAGTGCTCGCGAGCGGCTTGCCAAGGTGTTATCGGACGACGAGGAACTAGATTGAGATTCCAACGAGATTTTTGGCGGACCAGTAAATCCAATGGACCTCCTCTCCTAGGAAGTCCTTCCCACCTTCGAGATAGTTTCCCAGTACGGCTCCGGGTTTACAGATGAGCGATGTTTCGAATAAAGCGAGTTACGATGAAGCGCTGGAAGAGCTGCTCGAACAATTCGAACTGAATTGGAGGCCGGAAGATTCTTATCTAGGGCAATATGTTTCGAAGAAATGGGTTGATGAAAACTTGGAGGGATTGGTCGAGCTGCTCCGCTGTGATATCGATCTGCGCTATCGAAATGGCAGAGAGCCGGGTGTCCGATGGTATTGCGATAGGATCCCCAGTCTTACTAAGCATCCAAAGTATCTTCGCATGCTCGGCTTCGAAGAATATCGCGCTCGAATGTCGCGAGGATTGCCAATAGAGCTGGAGCGATGGGACTGGATACCGCACATCGAGGAAGATTCTTGGTTTAAGCGTGTCGGGAGCCAAGACTCCAGCCGTCGGAACGAGCTTAGCCCGTCTCGATTTCCTAACTCCCCTTTGGTCGCCAACGTCGCGAAAGGGAAACTCGATCTGCGCATCGGTGGAACGTTCGACGGATTTCATTTAGTGGCGATGCTTGGTCGAGGAGCGTTTAGCGAAGTCTTTTTAGCCACGCAACCGGAGTTGGCTAGTCGGTATGTGGCTTTGAAAATTGTGAGGCGAACGCTAAACGAACCAGGAAATCTTGCAAGATTGCAGCACACCGGAATCATCCCGCTCTATTCGATTCATCGCATTCGCGAATACACCGCGCTTTGCATGCCCTATTTCGGCGCTGCAACCTTGGCAGATTGGTTTCGAAACGAGTCCATGGAATCGAATCGCAATGGCCAATCTCTCATCGGGACTGTGCGAGATGCGGAGCTCAAGCTTACGACGAAAGCTGAAGATTCTTCTACAACATCCGATCAAGTCGACGGCTTCGTTGAGAATGGAATACCGCGGCTTTGGAGCGATGCCGCGACCCATCCACTTCAAAGAGTAAAGAGACTCTCTCACAGTGAGTTCATCAGCTGGTTCGCTCAGCGACTGGCAGCAGCACTCGCTCATGCTCACGATCGCGATATTGTTCATGGTGATTTAAAGCCAGCCAATATTCTGCTTAAGAATGATGGCGAACCGGCTCTTATCGACTTCAATCTGTCGCGCGATCAAGCTCTCGCGCAGGAGTCTTGGGTAGGCGGAACGCTCCCTTACATGGCTCCCGAACAAATGCAGTCTTTGCTCGGGAGGAAGGTATTAATCAACCCCGAATCGGACATCTATTCGCTCGGGATCATCCTGTACGAATTGGTCGAAGGAAGACTCCCCTTCGAATCTCCGACGTCGAGCGCCGAGAGTGATCTTTCGCGCGCGATCGAGGCCAGAAAGGATTCGCCTCGCTTCGCCTCTCGCAGTGTCTCCGCTGGGATGAAAGCGATCATCACAAAATGTCTTGCGTGCGATCCTTCGAACCGATATCCAAATGGCTCTCTCCTCTTGGAAGATGTCGGACGTGAGCGATCCCATCTACCCCTGAAGCACGCCAAGGAGCCGATCCTATCAAGTCGGATAAGGAAGATCGGACGCCGTTACCCTAGACTTTTTTCGGTGATTCCTGTTGCGATGCTATCGTCGCTACTCATCGCGCTGTTTGCATGCGCTGCTGTGTGGCAAATGAAACGAGCGGATTCATTTGCCGCGATGAACGCGGTTCGCCTCTGGCGATCAGATGTCGCTGCCATCCTACCGGGCCTGCTGATGCAAAGCGATTCATGGAAAGCTTCTCAGGACCGATTGCAGTCGCTAACGCAGTCGGTAGCTAGCGAGAAAGATTCATCCGTTGAACCCGCCAGGGTGTTGGTTGAGAGGCTACCGCCGACCGAGCGAAGCGATTTTCTTCAAGATGCCATCGACTCACTGACGCTAGCTTCCAGCTTGCTTCTCGAGCGAACACAAGGGGAAGACGACAAAGCCAAGCGATTGTCTGGAAAATGGTTAGAGGTCGCCTCGCAGCTATCCGAGCTTCACGCGAATCTCGATTCTGCCACGCTCGATCCTGCCAAGTTAGAGCAAGAAGGAAGGTATGACATACGAGTCCTTGTGGAATCATCGAGCCGCGATCGCTTTTCGCATCTATCCATTGGCTTACGCTTGGCGACGCATTCCAGAAGGTTGGCCAAGTCGATTCGGCCCTATTCGCATTTGGGAAGGTCATTGAACAAACTCCCGGCCAAGAGATCGGGTTGGTGCGCAGGGCTGCGGTGCACACAAGTGTTCAGGACTGGAGAAGTGCTGAAATAGACCTTAGCAAACTTCTCTCGATTCAACCTCAAAATGCACTCGCCTATGCAGAGCGGGCTCGAGTTCGTGAAAAACTTTCGCGCATCGAGGATGCGATCGAGGACATGGATCACGCGATCGAGGTGGAGCCGAATTGGAATCGCTTTTACTTTTTGCGATCCAGACTGTTTCGTCTACAAAAGAATTCCAGCGAATCGCGATCGGACTACGAGCGAGGCTTAAAGCTCGAACCGTCTCTATGGGAAGATTGGGTATCCAGGGCGTTAGCACAGCTGCCGCGATCCCCCGAAAAAGCGCTCTCCGATCTTGAGTCGGCAGAAAAGATTGCTCCCGATCGGTTGGAAGTTCTTCAGAACTTAGCTCATGTGCATTCCGAATACTTCCATGATCTGGATCGATCCTTGTCCTACATGAAGCGAATCGTACAGATCTATCCGGACAACGAATCGAGTTTGGCGGACTATTGTGTTTTGTTAGCCAGGCTTGGACGTATCGAGGAGGCGCTCGAGGCGATGCAGGAGCTGGAATCCGGTATTCCGCGGAGCCCCCCTACTCAATACCAAATGGCCTGTGCTCATGCGTTGATCTCCAAGGTGCGACCTGAAAGCAAGACAATTGCTCTGCGCTACTTGTGGCGGTCGATTACTCGAGGGTACGGCTTAGATGTATTAGGTCAGGATCCAGATTTGGACCCAATACGCAGCGCCCCTCTTTTCGACGCCATTCAGTCGCTTGTGCGGTTCTCAAAGGAGACGACAGCGACTGCACATCAGGAATGATTTCCAGTGAATGGATTGCTTTACTACTTTTCTCTCTCTTCCAAGATAGCGGATTCATTCGTCCATCATGAAACAATCGCAAACCCGCATTCATCGATGCCCTCGAGCAATCTCGTTGGAGAAGCTTGAATGCAGGCATCTCATGGCGACTTTTGGAACCCCCTGGCCGGATGCTCGTTCTTTATCCGTAAGTTTCCCGACCGATGACGCTGCGATCGGTGCTTATTCAAACGACATCCGCCAACGATTTGATCAAGTGGCGGATCGGCGCGAATGGCAGGAAGCGGTCTTGAAAGCCTTTCAGACTTGGTCGATTCACGCCAACTTCAATGTTGGATTGGTCCCTGATCGGGGGGATAGTTTCGGTGCGATCGGCTTGCCCTTCGGTGACCCACGCTTTGGAGAAATAAGGGTAGGAGCGTTCCCGCAATCGAATGCTTTAGCGAATGCCTTACCATTCCAGCCCAATGCTGGTACGTGGTCAGGGGATGTCCTTCTCAACACCGATATCAATTACTTCCTGGCAGATCCTGGACCTGACAATCAGGTTTCTTTGCCTGGCTCAAACGAGCTTGGAAGCCCCGTTGAGTTGTATTCGGTTCTGTTGCATGAAGCAGGAAACGCACTGGGATTGGCCGATAATACAGTTCCAGGAGCTGTCATGAACGGTAACTACTCGGGGCCAAACCGAACTTTGAAGTCGACCGATATTGCGGCAATTCGTTCCCTGTACGGCGCTCGCATCGATGTCTTTGAGCCATCGAACAACAACACGAGAGCTCGAGCCACCTCGATCGCAACTCCTGCGAATTACAACATTTCTTCTCCTATAACGATCGGTGGCAGTCTGCATACGATGAGCGATGTGGATTTCTATCGATTCACACCGGTCCCTGGGCAAGAAAAAGTAACCGTCCGACTGATGGCCGCTGGAGTGAGCTTAGTCAAAGCGAGATTGGAAATACTGGATCGATTCGGAAATAAAATCGCCGATGCCAAGGCGGATAGTATTTTTGATAATAATCTTGAGATCGAATTGGGATCTCTCCAAAACCATAACGCCTTGTTTATAAGAGTATCCCGCAATTCGGATGACGTCTTCGGGATCGGCGACTATCGGATTGAACTGGACTATAGGCCTTCCCATTTGCAGCCAGATATCAAAGCACCACCCTACGACGCAGATCAAAATGGGGAAGACTCAGGATCTATAGCGTTGATCGATGTCGATTCCTTGTTCGCCCAAGGATTCTTGATCGATACCGAAGTTGGTGCGAACGATAACCTTGCCAATCCTACGCGCCTGGAAACGACACCGGGCTTCTTGGCTGCGACACGGTACGATCTTCAATCATCCATCGCGAGTAGTGTCGATAGAGACATTTGGGCCTTTCGCTCTCCCGCCAGTCCGTCGCCATCGTTCACCGTTGTCGTAGATCCGGTCGGTCTATCCAGCACAGGACTGGAGGTCTATGTGCTCACGCCAAACGGCGATCGCGTGGCCGCTGATGTGAACGCTCGACCCGATGGAGGTTTTACCATTCAAGTTGACTCGCCAACCGCGAATCAAGATTACTTGTTGTTTGTTCGCAAAAGCCCTAGCTCCGAACAACAGCAAGGGAACTACATCGCAAACATCAATTTCGCGACGGACGCTGGAAATGGTTTGAGGGAAGTGGTCCGTTCCGAAGTAAGTTCGGGCGCAGAAAACATATCTGTTCTCCATTCTTCCAAGTCGCAACTCTTCCGATTCGATCTCGCGTCGCTCGCGAATGACCAGGATATCGGTACACAAATCACGATCCACAACGCGCGAACCGGAGAGATTGTTGCCGCGTTCTCCTCCGCGGGCACCAACGTTCAAACCGAATATGTTTGGCTTTCCGAAGGCTCCTACCTGTTGCGTGCGACAAGCCGTTTGCGAACGACCACGACGACCGGAGCATCGCGTTTCAGTTTGTTTGCTGATGTACTGAGCGATGACCAAGGTCCACGTCCAGTCGATCCCAGCGGAACGCTTCCCGATTGGGGTTGGGAGCCAACACCCAATTCGGATCCCGGTCCCCTGATCGATACTTTTGAGCCACCTTTTCTAAATCCATGGAATAGCGACTTTGAGCTCGACTTCTGGATCGATTTCTATTTCGAGTATTTGGTCTAGAGCCTTGAGTAAATAAGAATCTGTTCGCTTTCACACTTGATGCGAGAGTTGGCTCAGTTTGTGCAAGACCGCGGCTGCTTTGCCCGTGTCGATAGCTTGCTGGGCTTTCGCTACGCCGTCGACGAGCGAGTGCGTGTGGCCACTGACCCAGAGAGTCGCAGCCGTGTTGGCGACGACGATGTCTCGCTTCGGCCCTCTTTGTCCTTGTAGGATGGAGCGAATGGCATCGGCGCTTTCCTTGGGACCATCGACGATCAAATCGTCGACGCGGATGGGCTCAAGGCCGAAGGAGGCTGGTGTCCATGTCGTTTGAGTCAGCATGCCATAAGCAATATGTTGCACCTGAGTTGGGGCGCTGAGCGTGACTTCGTCCATGCC
>JALOQZ010000112.1 GCA_025459245.1 Pirellula sp. | reverse complement strand
CAATGGACAGACATCGAAATCATCAATGAAGTATCAGGAGCTCCCACTTTGCAAATGCACGGAAAAGCTGCCGAAATAGCTCGTGAGCGAGGCATTCGCGAAGTGATGCTCACCATCTCCCACTGCCGCAGCTATGCGACCGCTTTTGCAAGCGGAATAACTTGATCAAGCGTACCGATACCACATGAACTCGAAACGCGCCACCTCAACCCCTAAACGCCCGGCCATCAAGATGATCCAATCAGGTCTTCGAGTCATAGCGACATCCTACGCTTCTCTCCTGCTGCTCCTCGTTCTCATCGAACCCTGGATTTTGTTTCCAGCTCCGGAGTTAGAGAGAGGTGATTGGACCCCCGAAAGCTTCGGCGCAACGGAGTGTTTTGTTCCAAGCGAAGGCGGTACCCAAGTTCATGTATGGATGCTGGCTCACGAGAATCCCAGGGCGACAATTCTATTCGCACATGGGAACGCACAGCATCTTGGTACCATGGGCGGAGCCATGAAGGAGATGAGCAATAACTGGAAAGCGAATGTTATCGCCTTTGACTATCGAGGGTATGGCAAGACCGGTGGCAGTCCGAGTCAAAAAGGGATTCACGACGATGCTGTCGCCGTCGCGCGTTGGGTTGAGCAGAAGAGTCCTTGGAATGATGTCCCGATTATTTGCGTTGGCCGATCCCTGGGGGGATATGCAGCGATCGTCGCCGCGAACGAGATCGAGGCGGACGGGCTTCTACTCGATCGCACTTTTTCATCCGCCGTAGATGTTGCTGCGTCCAAGTATCCAGTCTTCCCGGTTCGCTTGTTGATGCGGAATCGATTTCCTTCGAAAGATTTGATTGCTGCTTACCAAGGGCCAATCTTACAGATTCACGGCGTGAGCGATGAAGTCATTCCGGTTCGTTCGGGCGAGCAACTGCATCTCGCGGCGACTTCTAAACAAAAGGAGCTTCTTACACCCGACATCCTTGGGCACAATCAGCCTTTTCCAAAATCGATTTGGACAAAAAGCGGGCGATGGATTGAAGAGATCTCCTCACGGGGAGAAAGCGAGTGAGCTCGAACAACCCACGTAAAGTCACAAACACGCAGCAAAAACCAAAGCCTGCTTCATCACCGACCGATCCACCCTCGAGCTTACCGGGCTCCTCGAATGGCAGATGGATAGAAGGACTCCTCGGTGGAATGTCCCTCAAATCACTCGAGGGTTTCTGTCGCCGGTTTGCAACGGGGCTTCGATCCGGGATCGATATTCTCAAGCTGCTTGAGATGGAGACTCGCTACGGTTCCGTACGGCATCGAACGGTCGCAAAACATATGCGCGACGGGATTTTGCAAGGCGAAAGCCTTTCGAGCGCGATGTTGCAACAAGGCGACTACTTTCCAAAATTGTTGGTACGAATCGTACGAGCAGGAGAGCATTCTGGAAGAGTGGAACATGTTTTCCTCGAAATGGCGAACCATTACACCGAACTTAAGAAAGCACGGTCGCAGTTTCTAAGCCAGATAACGTTTCCACTGATCTCGCTCGCAATCGCCTTTTTGGTGATCAGCTTGATGATTTTCGTCAACGGGTTCATGCAATCGGGATCGATGAACGACGAGCCGTTTGATTTGACAGGGATTGGATTGCGAGGAGCGAGCGGGGTCCTTCTGTTTTGGCTCTTTGCGGGAGTTGTCGCAACTTCTGTCGGAGTTCTCTTGTTCGGTATCTGGAAGAACTGGTTTCAGTGCCACCGAACTTTAGTCCCGATGGTTCGGAATCTTCCTGTCTTGGGTCCCGTTGTCACCAATACGGCGATGGCGAGATTATCGATGACCTTGTCGATGATGCTTGGAGCGGGGGTCGATGCCAAACGGACACTGCGAGAGTCGCTGCTATCGACTGGAAATCATTATTACACGCAAGGCATTTCCGTTTCAGAGCGAGAGATCGCACAAGGCAAATCATTTGCGGAATCGCTTGCGGCGCCGGGTTTATTGCCAGATGAGTTTATTCAAGTGGTAGAAGTGGGAGAGATCAGCGGCAGCGACAGCGAATCGCTTGAGCGTCTCGCGGTAACCTACCGCGAGAAAGCCAACGCATCGCTTCAGCAACTTGCTATTTTCGCAGGTCTTGCTGTTTGGTTCATGATTGCGGCCATTCTTATCGTCGCAATCTTCACCATCTTTTTTCAGATTATGGAAGTCTACACGAACGCCGGAAAGATTTAGCGCACGATGTTCGACGTCGTCACTCTAGGCGAAACCATGCTTCGCTTTACACCGCCAGATTTCTGCAGGTTAGGGCAAACCACTTCGATGGAGATCCATGTTGGTGGGAGCGAATCGAACACTGCCATTGGCCTCTCGCGGCTCGGTCGAAAGGTTGCTTGGCTCTCCAGCTTGACCAATAATCCACTTGGGCGACACATCGACTCTCAGATCCGTGTGCACGGCGTGGATACATCGCATGTGTACTGGACGGACAAACATCGAGTCGGGCTTTATTTTTTGGAACCCGGTTCGCCTCCTCGCAACAGTCAGGTGATCTATGACCGAGCCGAGTCGGCTTTTTCCCATTACTCGACAGACATGCTTCCAAAGGATTTATTTCGTCCCGGAGCCGCGCGATGGTTGCATGTGAGTGGCATATCGCTGGGGGTAAGCGAGGTCGCGAGGCAGACGGTACGACATGCGGTGGACTTGGCAAAGCAAGCAGGCTGGGGGCTTAGCTTCGACGTCAATTACCGTTCACTGCTCTGGAGCCCAGAGGCCGCGAGAGTGGAATTAAGCGAACTATTTCGAACTGCGGATTTATTGTTCACAGCAGCCCGCGACCTTAAAACCTTGTGGGGGCTGGAGGTATCGGAGGGAGAAACCTCTAGTTTCGAACGATTGGTAGAAGCTCGCGAGGGCAAGCCATCCGTTGTCACGTTAGGAAGCTTCGGCGCAGCGGCTTGCTCATCTGCAGGTGTCGTTCTACAACCGATTGTTCCGGTGGCACCGATTGGACGTTTGGGAGGGGGTGACGCCTTCTCCGCCGGATTCTTGCACAGTTGGTTGAGCAGCGATGATCTTGGCGTGGCGCTCCGTTGGGCTACGACAGTCGCAAGGTTCAAATACAGTATTCCGGGGGACATTCCTTGGATCGAGCGATCAGAGATTGAAAAATCGCTTCAAACCCTTGAACACACTCCGGACGTGGTGAGGTGAACGAAAGCGTTGAGCTTGTCCGCCCCCCCCTTTGCCGCTCTGGCGATAGCCTTGGTCTCCTTTGGTTTTCGGATAGGCTCTTGTTGCGACAGGGTCCAAGAGAAGAATCTGAATTTTCCACGATTGCTGATTGCAGCGGATAGAACAGCGTGAAGGGAAAAGTGCAATCAATAAAAATTCAATCAAGATTCGGATGCCCAGCCAACATAGGTGCTAAAGTCGGCACAGTAACGCGGCAAACCGCAGTTGCTATCTCTTTCTGAATCGATTTCTCCTGCGCAGACCGCAGAATTTCAATTCGTAATCTAAGCTTCGCTCAACTCTGCCAAGACATGCCCGGGATCTTTGCAGCTGGATTGGTTCACACGGAATGAGAACAGCGGGTAGTCTGAAATGTCGTTTGAAGATACAGAATTGATCAAGGAGTTTGTGGTCGAATCGCAGGAGCACCTCTCAGACGTTGAAGAAAAGCTTTTGGCTATGGAAGAGCAAGGAGACAATATTGACGTCTCCGTCGTGAACACCGTTTTTCGTGCCGTGCATTCGATCAAGGGTGCTGCAGGTTTTATGGGGCTTAATACCCTTGAGAAACTAGCACATCGAGGCGAAGAAGTTCTCAATAAGCTTCGGTCTAAGGAAATCCGCCCCACCTCGGATGTTATCAATGCTTTGCTCCGAGCGACGGATCGCATCAAGTTTCTTCTCGACTCCATCGAAACTTCGAATGAGCTAGACATCTCCGATCAATTGAAGATGCTCGGTGAGATACTCGATTGCGAGGAGCCCTCTTCACTCTCGCAATCGTTTGATGGAGGGGCGAAGCAGCTGCCCGAGACGCAACGCAAAGCTCTAGATATTCAGCTTTCGGAGGAAGCACTTCGAGAATTTCTGGAAGAGTGCATCGAGAACACAGACCAACTCGAGCAGGATCTTTTGGCCATTGAAGAGCACTGCGATGATGACACGATCATCAATCGCATCTTTCGAAGCATTCACACGATCAAGGGAAGCAGTGGGTTTGTTGGCTACACCGAGCTTGAATCGCTAGCGCATGCTGCAGAAGATCTTCTAGTACTGATTCGTGACGGGAAGCTCCAGTTTCATAAATCCATGAGTCACGTATTGCTCAAGTGCATCGATGTGATTCGTTCTATGATCAAGGCCCTTGAGTCTAAAGATTCATCCCTTGCCTTGGACGGAATGGAACTCATTGCGAGCTTGCGACTGCTTCAACAGGAAAAGCCAGCGCCCCGCAACAAGCCATTGGGCCCAAGCGACCTTGCATCGGAGCATCACACACCAACAGCGAGCCCCGAAACAGAAATCGAGAAAGGCGAGATTCCTATGGTTACAAGCATTGTTCCGACGGTTTCCTCGGCATCGAGCGTCCCAGTATTGCCCAGTTCGTCGAAGAGCGACGCAGTAGCCACACAAAACAAAGCAGTACCCGATACGAACCTGCAAGAGTCATCGATTCGCGTTGACGTCTCAATCCTAGACAAGCTCATGACCTGCGTTGGCGAGTTAGTGCTTGCCCGAAACCAGATCTTGCAACATAGCAATCGCTCGTCGGATGGCGGCCTCCAGGCATCTGCTCAGCGACTCAACATTATCACTTCCGAGTTGCAAGAGCATGTCATGAAGACACGCATGCAGCCGATTGGCAATGTTTGGAGCAAGTTTCCTCGCTTGGTCAGGGATTTGGCGGTGATCTGCGGCAAACAAGTCCGGATCGAGATGGAGGGGAAGGAAACCGAGCTTGATAAAACAATCATCGAAGCAGTCAAAGATCCGCTCACTCATTTAGTCAGAAACACCGTCGACCACGGTATCGAAACACCACAAGCGCGAATCCAGAAGGGTAAATCACCTGAAGGCTGTTTGTACCTCCGGGCTTATCACGAAGGTGGTTTGGTCAATATTGAAATCGCAGATGATGGTTCAGGTCTGGATCTCGATCGCATCCGAGCCAAGGCACTCGAGCGCAATCTAGTTTCCCCCGATGTTCTGGCGAAGATGAGCGATCGCGATGTTGCTCAGTTGATATTTGTCCCAGGCTTCTCGACGGCAGAGAAGGTTTCAAATGTTTCAGGCCGTGGCGTTGGGATGGACGTCGTTAAGACCAACATAGAAAAAATTGGTGGCTCTGTCGATCTGCAAACACAGCGACACATCGGTACGACCATCAGAATCAAGATTCCATTAACGCTTGCCATCATCCCGGCAATTATTGTCCTGGACAACCAGCGGCGATATGCGATCCCCCAAGTGAACCTTGTCGAGCTAGTCCGGCTCGAGGGGCACGATGAAGTTCAAAAGGTTGAATGGATTCAGGGAGCCCCGGTTTATCGGCTACGCGGAAAGCTGCTTCCACTCGTCTTCCTGAATGAAGCATTGCGAACCGGCGCATCCGAAACCAACGCAAACCTCGAATCTCTCAACATCGTCGTCCTCAAGGCAGAAGACCGTCAATTCGGGTTGGTGGTCGACCGGATCATCGACTCCGAAGAGATCGTCGTAAAGCCATTGAGCAAACAGTTAAAGGGGCTTACTGCGTACTCGGGTACTACGATCATGGGTGATGGTAAAGTCGCGCTCATCCTCGATGTTATCGGTTTAGCCAAAAGCTCTAGCGTCCTATCTAGCAATCCCGAAACTAACGGTGTCGAGATGCAAGACAAAAACTCGAACAACGGTTCGAATTCACAAACGCTTCTCGTTGTCGACGTAAACGAATCCGAGCGTTGTGCAATCCCGTTGTCGCAGATAACGCGGCTGGAGAAGCTGGATCCGAGGAGGATCGAGGTTTCAAATCATCAAGAAGTCATACAGTACAGAAACTGCATTTTGCCGTTAATGCGGCTTGATCGCGTTCTAGGAACGGGTGGATCTTACAGAGAAGACACCGAAATCGATGTGATTGTGTACACAACCGACGAAAGAAGCGTTGGGCTCGTTGTCCATCAAGTCGTTGATATCACAGAAACGGTGGTAAAGGTCGAAAAGAAATCAACCCAAATTGGAAGAACAGGAAGCATGATCTTGCTGGATCAAGTCACCGAGCTACTTGATCTACCAGGCTTGCTTTCCCTCGCAAACTGAAATCCATCACGAGAGAATCGAAAAACAATCATGTCAATCGCGTGTGAATCGAAACAATTGTGCACCTTCACGCTTGCAAATCAATATTTCGGCATAGATGCTCAGTTGGTTCAAGAGGTCATTCGTTATCAAGAAATGACCGACGTCCCGCTCGCACCCAGCTGCATCCATGGTCTCATCAATCTACGGGGCCAAATAGTCACGGCACTGGATCTTCGAACACGTTTTGGAATGCCTCCTCGAACCGAGGATCGACAACCCATGAATATCGTCATCCGTACGGATGACGGTCCTGTCAGTCTTCTCGTCGACAAGATTGGGGATGTTGTGACTGTCGAGCAAGAGGACTTTGAGTCGCCCCCAGAGACAACACGCCCAGCGATTCGCAAACTCCTTTTGGGTGCATACAAACTTAGTAACCAACTTTTGCTTGTAATCAACACGCCCGCGATTGTTTCGCTACCGTCCGACAACATCTAATTTACAAACTTATAGACTAGCAATATTCCTTTTGAGGTTCGTATGTTTCGTATATCAAAGCTCACCATGTCGGGCAAGGTTCTGTTGCTCGCATCCGTTTTTTCCGCTGGCATGATTGCTTTCGCGTGGACAGCGTTCAATACCATCGACACCGTACGGATCGATGGCCCCCTCTACAATCAGATTGTTGAGGACAAAAATCTGAAAGCAGATATTCTGCCACCTCCGGCATTCATTGTCGAAATGCAGCTTCTGGCCTACCAAATGCTAGATGCAGATACCAAAGAGAAAGTGCAGTCGATCTCCGAGGAATTCTTCTCCAAGAAGAAGATGTACGACGATTCGCTCAACGTATGGAATGATGCCATCGAGGACAAGGAGCTTCGGAACCTCTTCCTGAATGACTCGCAGAATGCTGCCCGGAAGTACATGCTCTGCTTCGAAAACGAGTTTCTTCCTGTGGCGAAGGAGCTTGATCGGGCTCGGTTGAGCGATCTAGTCAATACAACGTTACGCAAATACTACGACGAGCACGTAGAAGCGATCAACGCAACGGTAGCGCACAACAATCAAATCGAGAGTGCAGACCAATCCAATGCAACTGCAACGACCAACTTTAGGTACCGTGCTTTGGCTGGGATTGGAATCTTCGTTCTTGGTTCGGTCATCGCCTTTAGCATTTGGTTGCGCCGCGGGGTAGCGATTCAAGAACGGATCAATCTTGACTACAAGTATCAAATTGACGCTATTTCACGAAGCCAGCTTGTCATTCACTTCGATGTTGAAGGTAAGGTGTTGTATGCTAACGACAAAATGCTCAAGCTCACAGGGTTTTCAGAGAACGACATAGTTGGACGTTTTCACCGAGAACTGGTGAGCGAAGAGCATCGAAATAGCCGCGAATACGCGGACCTTTGGGCGAACTTGCGAAAAGGAACTTTCCAGTCCGGTGAATTCCAACGCTTTAGCAAGAATGGTAGCGAAATTTGGCTCTACGCTACCTACAACCCGATCTTTGATGAGAAGGGACAAGTCGTAAAGATTGTCAAATTTGCAAACGACATCACTGCGCAGAAACGCTCTGAGATTGAGCTTCGTGAAAAGGTAAGTCAAATCCTTTCCGTAGTGGATGCTGCTGCAAACGGAGACTTGACTCGCGAAATGGCGTTCGAAGGAAACGACGCGATCGGTCAATTGGCTACCCGACTGGAGTCCTTCTTCGAGGACCTGCGCCAAAGCGTGGCTTCCATTGCGAACAATGCGACTGCACTCGCTGGTGCATCCGAAGAGCTCTCCGCTGTGAGTGAACAGATGAGCTCCAATGCCAAGGAAACGTCGAACCAAGCGGTGGTCGTTTCGGCTGCGTCGGAACAAGTGAGTGCGAATGTTCAGACGGTCGCAACGGGTGTGGACGAAATGACGGTTGCAATTCGCGAGATCGCGAAGAGTGCTTCTGACGCCGCTCGCGTTTCACGGCAAGCCGTTACCGTCGCGAACAATACCAACACAACCATTGAAAAGCTTGGTGAAAGCTCTGCCGAAATTGGTAAGGTTCTCAAGGTCATCACGTCCATCGCAGAACAAACCAATCTTCTTGCGTTGAACGCTACCATCGAGGCTGCTCGAGCAGGCGAGGCAGGCAAAGGCTTCGCTGTCGTTGCGAACGAAGTGAAAGAACTGGCCAAGGAAACCGCGAAGGCAACCGAGGATATCAGTCACAAGATTGAGGCCATTCAAGTCGACACGGCAGGTGCTGTCGAAGCGATCCGCGAAATCAGCCAAGTGATCAACGAGATTAACGATATCTCGAATGCGATTGCTAGTGCCGTGGAAGAGCAAACAGCGACCGCCAACGAGATGGGACGCAATGTTTCGGAGGCGTCCAAGGGGTCGCATGAAATTGCGGAGAATATTACCGCTGTTGCGACAGCAGCCCAGAGCACAACCCAAGGTGCGAATAACAGCCAGGAAGCGGCCGTCGAACTGAGTCGAATGGCTTCGGAGCTGCAACAGCTGGTGAATCGCTTCAAGTACGAGAAGGATGTTATTGTCGCTCAGCACTCTTCTTCGAAGCGAGATTCAAGTCAAACCAGATCGAAGCCGTCGAAACGCGAGCTGGTAGAAGTCTGATGTATTGTTAGAGCGATGGGCCGAGTTTGACCGCTCGGCCCATCGCATCTCACTTTTGCCTTGTGGGCAAGAAGGCAAATCAAACCACGTTTCCGTAGATAAAGGTAAGAATCAATGAAGGCCATGGTTGTTGACGATTCCCGTTCCATTCGGCGAATCGTTGGAGATATCCTGCGTGAAGCGGGGTTTGAGGTCGCGGATGCGGCGAACGGGCGGCTTGCTCTATCGCTACTTGAGTCCGGATTCAAACCCGACGTTGCGCTGATTGACTGGAACATGCCTGAGATGAACGGCATTGATTTAGTCAAAGAGATACGCAGTCGATCTGAGTATGATGACGTTCCCCTCATGATGGTCACCACCGAAACTGAAATGGAACGGATGGCGGCTGCTTTCGTTGCGGGAGCCAACGAATACTTGATGAAGCCATTCGATCGAGAAGCAATTCTTGAGAAACTACAGATCCTCGGTGTCGGTATCTAAGAATCATGCCGCGTAAAATCCAAGTTCTCATTGTCGACGACTCGGTCGTCATTCGACGCATGCTTTCGGACTCGTTGGCTACCGAGAGCGACATTGAAGTCGCAGGGGTTGCTGCGAACGGACGAATCGCGCTCGCAAAGATTCCGCAGCTGAATCCAGACGTCGTCACCTTGGATATCGAAATGCCGGAGATGAATGGCTTGGAAACGCTCACTGAACTAAGGCGGTTGTATCCCAAGCTACCGGTCATTATGTTCAGCACCCTCACTCAACGAGGTGCCGAAGCGACGCTCGAAGCCCTTTCTCGAGGTGCGAGCGACTATGTTACGAAACCTGCCAATGTGGGAAGCGTTTCTCAAGCAATGGACAATGTTCGCAGAGAGCTTGCTCCGAAAATTAAAGGACTCTGCACTTGGTACACAAGCCAGCATCAGGCCAAATCGATAAACTCGATCATTCCTAACTCGAGACCAATACCGCCTCTGTCCACAAAACCTAACTCGGCATCCAATTCCGGATCAAGAGTCGACATTGTCGTCGTCGGTGTCTCAACAGGGGGACCTAATGCCCTGCAATCGGTGCTTCCCAAGCTTCCGGATTCATTTCCGGTTCCGATCTTGGTGGTGCAACATATGCCTCCGATTTTTACGAATCATCTTGCCAGTCGACTCGATCAACTCAGCAAACTCAATGTCCGAGAAGCCCGACAGGGTGAGCCAATCGGCCCTGGTGGAGTATGGATCGCACCAGGCGATTTTCACATGACGCTCCGTCGAGACGGGAACCAAACCCGAATCGCACTTAACCAAGAAACTCCCGAGAATTCTTGCCGCCCTGCGGTGGATGTCTTGTTCCGATCCGCGTCCGAGTTATATGGCCCAAACGTTCTTAGCGTCGTGCTGACAGGAATGGGACAGGATGGCCTAAAGGGGTGCGAAACCATTCGATCGAATGGTGGACAAACCATCGCTCAAGACGCAGAAACCTCTGTCGTCTGGGGAATGCCCGGGGCCGTCACCAACGCTGGTCTAGCTCAGCGAGTCTTGCCGCTTTCGGCCATCGCAGAAGCCATACAAGCAGCCTGTGTGGTCGGACGTTCTAAACCCGTTGTTGCACCTTTACCCAGCCCCTCGGCATCACGAATCATCAGTTCTTTGTAACGCCCAACCGAAGACAAACCAAAACAGCATCGATTAGCCTTCGAGCCCTCGAATATGATAACCACCGAAGTCCTTGATCCTCTCGCATTCGATTTTCTTAGCAATCTCGTTCGCGAGCGGTCCGCAATCGTTCTGCAGCCCTCGAAAATGTACTTGATCGATGCTCGGCTATCGCCCGTAGCGAAAGCAGAAGGTCTGGAGGATGTGCAGGCTTTGGTTGAGATGATTAGGAAAACGAAAAATCCGCGTCTCATTCAAACGGTCGTCGAGAAAATGACTACGAATGAAACCAGCTTCTTTCGAGACCTGCACCCGTTTGATGCCATCAAGGCACAGATCATACCGCAGTTTATCGCCAGTAGAGAAAAGACTCGACAGCTCAATATCTGGTCGAACGCCTGTTCAAGCGGGCAGGAGATCTATTCCGTAGCCATGCTACTGCGTGAGAATTTCCCACAGCTCAAAGACTGGCGAATCAATCTAATCGCCAGCGATCTCTCCACCGAGATATTGGAGCGTGCCAAATCGGGAGTCTTCAACCAAACCGAAGTCAACCGAGGGCTACCGATGCCCTACCTCCTCAAATACTTCACCAAGGAAGGTCTCACTTGGCGGATTAAGGATGAGATTCGCTCGATGGTGCAATTTCAAGTCGTGAACTTGATCACACCATTTCCAACGCTTCCGAAGTTCGACATTGTTTTCCTTCGCAACGTTTTGATCTACTTCGACGCCGAGAGTAAATCTAAGATCCTGCAAAAAATCCATTCACAGATGCTCAGCGACAGCTACCTCTTTTTGGGAGCTGCCGAAACAACACTTGGTTTGACAACATCTCTCCAACGTGTACCTGTTCACAAGACCTTCGCATTTCAGCCAAGTTAAGCTTTCTCTCCCCAAGCGTCCCCTTTTACATTCTGCACTACCATGAATCCAAGCTATGAAGATGTAGCCGCAATCGCGCAACACGTTCTCCAAACAATGGCCCAGCTCGAATCGGAACCCGCTGCAAAGGCTACTTGGTGTGATTCCCAATGTCTACTTGGAACGATTCAGATCCGAGGCGCGTGGGATGGTGAAATCCAAATCCGTACCACCGAAGCGCTAGCGAAGCAACTTGCTCAACAAATGTTGCAAGTATCGGAAGATGATGTTCAGGCAGAAGACATCCAGGATGTGCTCGCTGAAGTCACCAATATGATCGGTGGCAATATCAAGAGCCAGTTAGACAGTCCGTCAACACTGACCCTCCCAAGTGTGGTTCCCGATCATTCGCAGCCATCGGATCTTCAAAACCAAAACAGCGTCTTATGCGACCTGCACATGACTTGCCACAACAATCCTCTCTCGATTCAGATTGTGGCTCAATAAGACACCAATCACGAAATCGCCTTCGTGCATAGAGCTATCGCTCAATCCTCTTGATCATCCTCCGCTGGCTATCTTGCGATAGCGCAGTGTTTCTGTGAAAAACAACGTCGCAGCACTTAAAAAGGGTCCATCCGGCATTACTGTGGGTAGGGATCGAGTCCGCCGTTTCGATAACCACCTGCTCGTCGCTTGATGGACATGTCTTACTGTTGATCCCTTCGGC
>JALOQZ010000111.1 GCA_025459245.1 Pirellula sp. | reverse complement strand
GGCCTGGATGAACCTTGACCCGTTGGCCGTGATGCCCAAAGTGACCGACTCGGGCGGCAAGCAAGAAAAGCTGTCCGACGGGGAAAAGCTGTTCGAGCGGTAGAGCAATTACCGTTTAGGTCAGAATCGGCTGGAGGACGTGGCCATGGACATCGGTCAATCGACGGTCGATTCCATTGTTCTTCCAAGTCAATTTGGTGTGGTCGATGCCCATCAGATAGAGAATGGTCGCGTGCACATCATGGACAGTCGTTGGGTTTTCGCGATCAAGTGGTTTGTAGCCCCATGGGTCGCTTTCTCCATAGCTGACACCTCCGCGAATACCTGCACCACAAAGCCAATTGGTGAACACGAACGGGTTGTGATCTCGCCCTTTGCCTCCTTGAGAACTCGGCATCCTGCCAAACTCCGTTGTCCAAATCACCAACGTATCCTCAAGGAGACCTCGCTGCTTTAGGTCACGAATCAAAGCCGACGCCCCTACCGCCATCCCTTTTGCGAGCGGGCCGTGATCGCGTTGAACATCTTCGTGGGAATCCCAATTGCGGCGGGGAAAACCATTGTCATTCCCACTCCAAACTTGAATGAATCGCACACCCCGTTCTAGCAGACGCCGTGCGATCAAACAGCGAGTCCCGAAACAATGAGATTCCTCGGCCTCATTGATGTCAGTGGGCCAAATCTTTCCTTCGTCGGCAATACCATACATGCGCAAGACATAGTCAGGCTCGTCGCTCAGGTTCAACGCCTCGGGTGCAGCTGCTTGCAATCGCCCAGCTAGCTCATAGCTTCGGATTCTAGATTGGAGTCTTTCATCATTCGGGTGCTGCTGGCTATGAATTTCATTGAGTTGCTTTAATGCTGATTGCACATACCGGTCTCGGCCTTGATTCGCGAACGAGAAGTCCTTGGATGGCTCCAGGTCCAGCAGGGGCGTTGAGTGCAACGGCTGAATCACTGTTCCGCTGTGTTGCGAGGGGAGAAAACCTGAGTCCCAATTTTTGACACCGTTTGACGCAAATCCACGATGGTCAGGTAGGACAACGTAGGTCGGAAGATTATCGCGAATCGACCCGAGCGCATAACTTACCCAACAACCAGCGCCTGGGAATCCAGGCATCGTAAAGCCGGTCGTTTGCAACAAGGTCGCTGCGGAGTGAACTCCTGAAGTACTAACCATATTGTGGATGAATGCCATGTCGTCAGCGACTTCCCCGAGCGGGGCGACGACGTCCGAAAGCAGCTTTCCACTGAGACCATAAGGCTTGAAATCCCAAATCGGTTTGAGCCAAGGTCCTAGACCGTCCTGAAACGCTTCGACTGGCTCGCCAAAATCACTGGGTTGACCGTGCCGTTTCACAAGCTCTGGTTTGTAATCGAACAAATCGATGTGGCTTGCAGCACCAGCCATAAATAGCTGAACAACTCGCTTCACCTTCGTAGGGAATCGAAGAGCAGGATGAGAGAGGGGTTGATCGGTTGCTGCGCTACTTTCTTGCAGAAGCAGATTGGTGAGAGCTAACGAGCCGAAGGCTGCCGGTGTACCACCCAAAAACTGTCGCCGTGTTGAGAACTCATTCATTGCATGGGCCTTTCTCTATTCGACAAAGAGGAATTCATTTAGGTTGAATAGAGTTCGGCATACATTCTCCAATCCGGACTGAGAATGAAGCTCGCGAAGAATTCCGAATTCGTGCGACGCTGGGGGACGTCCGAGTACGCGCAAAAAGGCTATCTCGATTTCCGTAACAGCGTCTCCTTTCGCTTCGCGCCGAATTTGATCCGCCAAGGCCTCGGATTGCGCGAGGATGAAGGGGTTGTTCAGCAAGGCTAGGGCTTGGATCGCAGATTGACTTTCATTGCGTTTGTCAACGCGCATCGATGGATCTGCGCAGTCAAGCGACGTCATGAATGGCTGCGTTTGACTGCGGACGATGAAACGATAAATCGAACGTCGCCAAGTAACCGGGTCGCGAGGGTTGCCTAAATCATACCGGTAGTGAGGTGAATGTTCGGGGCGCTCGATTACGAAGTCCTTCCAACCTGGTCCTCCCATTGTTCGATCCAAGTTTCCGGAAACTTGTAAAATCGAATCTCGAACGCTCTCAGCATCCAATCTTTGGCGTCGAAAGGTGCCTAGGAATCGGTTTGATGAATCGTTACTTAGGTGAACGTTGGTCGGTCGACTGGATTGTCGATAGGTCGCACTCGTCACGATGAGTCGATGAAGGGATTTGAGCGAGCCACCACTTGATTGCAGTTGAAGGGCGAGCCAGTCGAGTAACTCGGGATGCGTTGGCAACTCCCCCATCCTTCCGAAGTCATTCGCTGTGGCAACGATTCCAGTTCCAAAATGGTATTGCCAAATGCGATTGGCAATACTGCGCCAGGTGAGACTATTCTGGGGACTTGAAATCCAGCTCGCCAGTGCGAGGCGGCGAGTTTCCTCGCGTGCGGGCGTTGCGAGTTCGAATGAAAAAGGAAGCGAATTGATTAATCGCAAGGCCCCGGGGACGGCTTCGGTACGAGGCGCATTCACATTGCCTCTCGAAAGAACGAAAATGGGACGTGGCACCCCCATTCGCTTTTTTGCGGAGACAGCGTAAACGACATCCTTCAAGTTCAGCTCAGACAGCTCTTTTGCGAGAAGCTCCGACTGCTGCTGGCAAGCTAAGAATCGCTCCCACAACCCGACTGGAATCTTCTGACGCAATTCGATTTCCAACGATTCCAACTCCTGTCGGCTTGTTCTCTCTCGAATTGCCGGGCTAATACCATCGACGAGATTGGTAGTCGACCATCTGGGAGGTGCTTCGATGGAATCAAGCGCCGTGACCTTTTTGTTTAGCGCGATGTTTTCGTTTGATCCGTTTAGCACGAGAACTTCAGCAAGTGCAAAGTTGAAATCATCTTTGCGATTTGCAAGCCGCTTGGCGGTGATTCGAATGAATCTCGCCGAGACGTCGGCTTGGACGCGAATCGGAGAGAGCGAACGATGTGGACCTGGGACGCTGTTGTGGTCATGCAACAGAAACGTTTCGGATTGAAAGTCGGAGGAATTGGATGCCTCGATACGATAGCCAGAGGGAAACCCAAACCCGGGTCCGATCGAATGAAAATCGTCGTAACAAGGATGAAGTTCGATCGCGGCGATAGGTTGCGGCTGGCCAAGATCTATCTGCACCCACTTTTCCATATCGTCTCGGGACGCGATCTGGCTGTGATAGCCACCATGTTCTTTAGAAGGAGTCCTTGCCGTTTTCTGAAGCTCTTCCCATTTGTGAAACTCCTCCTTGGCGGAGCTTTCCAGTTCAGTGCGGACCTTCGACTCCTGGTTGCGAGCTTGATAAAGATCGCGTTCGATGCGGAGAGCTTGCTTCATCAATTCCCCATCCTCGCTGATGGGGCGATCCTGCCGATCGATTCCAGCGAATACTGCTTGAAGCCCGTAGTACTCTTCTTGGCTGATAGGATCAAATTTGTGGCGGTGGCATTGGGCGCATTGCACGGTCACGCTGCAAAAGGTCCCCAGCGTATTGGCGACCATATCGTCGCGATCGAGATGGCGAGCGATTTTGCCATCGGTCTTCGATTCGGGAACTTCTTCATGCCCGATGAAGTCCCATGGTCCAGCGGCAAGAAAGCCTGTGGCAACCACACCTTCCCAACTTAGTGGCTCTCTGGCATCCCCCGCGATTTGTTCTTCAATGAAATCACTGTAGGGTTTGTCTTGATTGAACGAACGGACCACATAGTCTCGATACTTCCAAGCGTTCGGACGAGGTTTATCTTTGTCATAACCATGGGTATCACCGTAGTGGACAATATCCAACCAATGTCTTGCCCATCGCTCTCCGTAGTGAGGCGTATTTAGAAGCGAATCGACATACTTCTCGTAAGCGTCGGGGGAGTCATCGTCGAGAAAGCTCTGCAGTTCGTCAGGGGCAGGAGGTATGCCGCAAAGACTATAGCTCAAACGCCGAGCCAAGGTTCGACGGTCGGCTGGGGGCGAAGCGGGAATGCCTCGCGAGTGAAGAGCTGAACGAATGAAAAGATCGATCGGGTTCCTTGCCGGCTCTAGGCCGGTCGAATCATCCCCGTCCAGGTACTTGAGTTGATTGCTCGCCTGATTGATCAGGGGTAGCTTAGGTTCGGCAAGGGGTGACCAAGCCCAGTGCGCCTCTGCGTGGGTGACAGTAGGATTTTGGGATGCGACGCTCGCCACATCTGGCGACAGAGAGTCAATCCATCGGCGAAGGATCTCAATTTGCGAATCGTCCAACGAAGGTCCGTCGGGGGGCATCTTCTTTTTGGGGTTTCGACTTGTTGTTCGCCGGATTATTTCGCTTTCAACGGCTCGACCGGGAGAGAGTACGGGACCAAAGTCTCCTCCCTGCAAGGCTGCATCGAGGCTATCGAGTCGGAGGCGAGATTCCTGCACGTCGGCTCCATGACATTCCGTGCAGTAACGATCCAAAATCTGCTTGGCCGCTTGCGACGTATCGTCGGCCTCGCTGCCATCCGCCGATAAGCATCGCACGAAAACTAAGGAGACGAACGAAACGACTACCGCAATCCGCAGAATCATCGGCGCATCTCCTTGTTCCACGCCGATCGCAGTTCATAGGTATCTATGCGAGCCTGCTCTGCTTCCCCCTGCAAGATCCTAAACGAATAGGAAATATTTTCAGGGGAAAACGAGACGGGGATCGGGACATAAATCTGGTCCGATGCTGCAAAAATCTCGATGCTGTTCCGATCGACAAAGAATCTTAGCTTCAGCGTTGCTTCACTCTTAGGAATTGAAATCTTAAGTCCGAATCCCTCCAGGAAGCGAGTGGATTGCGAGTATCGGAGTTTTTCGCCACGAATACTCCATTCCATAATCGCATCCGAAGAGGGGCTTGCCTCAAACACCACTTCAACGAGTTCCCCATTCAAGCTAGATATCGGATTGGCGCTTTGCGGCGTCAAAATAGGGGAGTGAAATACCAAGCTCTTTGTTCTTAGTTTTTGCAGCTCGGCAATAGGGCGATACGTCATCCGAAGCCCATGATCCGTCTTGGTCAAACCAAGTTCCAGAGGGAGGGACATCGACTGATTGAACGGCATGCCTTTGGTTTCTGTTTGCAGCCAACCGATCAAGACTCTTCGTCCATCCTCCTTGGGGATGTCGCTAAACGACTGAGCTGCATAAAAGCCCCGTCCGCGATGCCCCGGCAGTCGTTGTTCCTCCGGTTGAAAGGTCTTGCCGTCAAAGGTCCCGATCGCATATTGACTGTCCGCCGCTAAAAGAACCCATTTCGATTGACTTGAATCACCGTCAACTGCGAGCGGGAAAAAGTCGGGACACTCGTAGAGATATTTGTCTCCGTCGATTCCTCCTCGTGTAACGCTCTCTAGACGCCAGTCCTTGAGGTTCATCGAACTATAAAAATGGACCGAGTGCTGTTTCCCTGGCAACTCTACATACAGAACCATAATCCAACGCTGTGAAGGGGCATGCCAGATGACCTTCGGATCTCGATTGCCAGGAGTCACTTGTGGCAAGACAGGGTTTGCGTCCAGCTTTGTGAAGTTTCTTCCGTTCGTGCTATAAGCAAGTCCCTGCACCGTTGGATTACCAGCAGCCGTATACAACAACACCATCGGAGGATTTGCTTCATCGCCTAGCCCGCTCGTGTTTGCCCAGTCGACAACCGCGCTGCCGCTAAACATGGGCCCCATTTCGTCGGGTAGCAATTTGTCCCCCAGTTCGTCCCAATGAACGAGATCCTGACTAACTGCGTGCCCCCAATGCATGTTCCCCCATCCCCAGCCATAAGGATTGTGCTGGAAGAATAGGTGGTACTCGCCTCGAAAGTACACCAACCCATTGGGATCGTTGTTCCATCCTCGCTTGGGCGAGAAGTGAAACTGCGCGCGTTTGGTTTCTTCGTAGAGCGGAGAATCTCCGGCCAGTTGATTCGATTGGTAGATTTGGTCGATCGCCAACGAGTCCCCGGGGAGCTTATCAATCACCAGCTCGGCGTTTTTTCCCGACCAAGCAGAAACATCCATTGCGGCCCACCAATCAGGCTTGCTATCGCTCAGCTCCATTTCGTTTTGAACAATCCTTTTGCCATCGACCTTAAAAGTGACGATGCGCTTTTTGGCTCCGTTTTTGATCGGAAAGAGGAGATACCGTTCGCTTAACCTGATTTCACGCGTCACATCCAATCGAGGGACTAAAGGTTTTGTGTCGGTTTGAACGAGATGATCCACGTTGATATGCCCCCATCCTCCGGTAGCTTCATCGACGATCTGAAGAGTCCCCATTTTCCCTTTCCAAGGCTGGATATCCCAATACTCCAGCGACAGTTCCTCGCTCCCGCCGGGTTTATCATTGGGGCCCGTTGCAGATCGAACGATTTCGCCATCGACAATCAAACGGAGCGCAAGGCGTTTGGGATCGCGACCGCCGCCGATGAGAAACGTGAGGTAGTCTCGTTGAATCACAAACGCTGGGGATGTGAGTGTCCCGGTGGTTCGATCGCCTCGGAAGAACGTATTCACTAAACGGTCACCTCGGTAACCGGTCACTGCCATCTGGCCAGGTAGGGTACCTTGAGCCGGTGCAACTCCAAAGGCTTCTCCGGTTACACTCCATGGTTCGTAAGAACCCGACTCGAAATCAGCGACAAGAATATCTTCGCTCGTGAAATCCCCTTGAACCAGCGAACAGCCCCACCGAACGATACAAAATGCACCCAGGAAAAGATGAGCCAAGCTTTTATACGAGGTCCAGCGAGAATAGGACATGGAGAGAGGATTCCAAGGAGAGGAGGGAGGCGGGGAAGACGATTCTTTAGTCTAACAGCTTGGTGAGCACACCTAAAGAATCTTTCCCTCGTCGTTTGACTTTCTCCCGCACCGCTTGAAGAGGGAAGACAATTGTCAGGGGATAAGTAAGCTCTCGTATCGATCAAACCACACCACATTGTGAACTTGTGGAAACCGAGCAATGGATTCGATTCACAAAATTGAACTTGCCGATGGCGGGATACTCCTTTACCAGGAGCAATTCTTGGAGCCATCGGTTGCGGATGTCTATTTCGAAGTGCTAAAGGATCGCTGCCAATGGGAACAGAAGCCAGGTGTTTTTGGGTATATGCAGCCACGTCTGATTTCAACCTACGGGGACGACGGGCTTACCTACCGTTACTCGGGACGAGACTATGCTGCGCTTCCCTGGTTCTCCGAATTGTTAGAGCTCAAAGAACGCGTGGAATCCGTGCTTGGAACCTACAATTACTGTCTGCTCAATCGTTATCGAAACGGGAGCGACAGCATGGGTTGGCATGCAGACAATGAGCCGGAAATGGGAGAAACCATCGGTTCGCTTTCACTAGGTGCAACGCGCAAGTTTCGGATTCGGCACAACAGCTCACGAGAAACACAAACATTCCTGGCCGGTCATGGAACGCTCATCGTGATGACGGGGACCATGCAACGTTTCTGGCAACACGAAGTCCCGAAAACCAAAAAGCCAGTCGGAGAGCGGATCAATTTGACGTTTCGCCAAATCCTTCCGATTGAGAGGGGCGGGTAAACTGTCATGATCGCGACAGCCTTGGTAGGGACGAGCCGTAAATTTAATCTGAAATGGGATCTGGTCGGTGGCAAACCGGCTTCGCAAGCGGGATAATCGGGACAACCCAGGTACGGGTGTTTAGAGGTTCTAATACTTCAAGAGGGGTCCCCCAAGGAGTCGTTTGACATGAGAAAGAGCCGAATCTATAGCTTGATGAGTGCCGCACAAAAGAGCGCGACCGGGTGGTCTCGAAAGATCCGATTCGCGGCCGTGATGATTGCAGGGTTGTCCGCAGCTGCTGGCCAATGGGGTGCCAGCGGGGAAGCGTCAGCCAAGTGCTTGGGGGGGCTATGTCACTTTGGGCATCGACATCATTTTGCGACGCGTCAGCCGATTGCATTTCCCTACTGTGGTCCGGTCGTTTTGCCTTATTGTGCTCCGGCGCTTTATTGTGCACCCACCGTTCGTATCGTACGAGTCACCGCTCCCACATGCTCGCCATGTGCTCCAATTCGAAGCACGCCCGTTCGCGTGGTATATCGACAGGTAGCATCAACATGCGCACCTGCTCCCATTTGCGGGTGTGGATCACCAACCCGTGTCGTCAAAGTTGTACGTGTCAAAAAAGTTGTTAGGGTTCCCTCCTGTGGAACGCGGGCCATACCGAGCTGCGGTCAGCCCGCCACTCGGAAAGTGGTTCGGCCTGGAATTGCGCAGCCGATCCTCCCCATTTCCCCAGAGGCTGCTTTTCCAACTCCTTTCGCCAGTCGCGGGGGCGATACCCTCGATACAGATAGGATAGGGAAGGAGTCCGGGCGACTGGGAGTCGAGCCACCCGAGCACGTTGCTGCGACAGGGCGTTCCTTCCAATTGGTTTCGTTCTCACAAGAGCTTGGCGGAGGTTCAGACACGGCAGTGAAGCTTGTTTTCGATGAGGAGTTGCCGGCCCCGGCGATTCGCGTTGAGCGAGCAAAGCCAGGTATATCACCCTTGAGGCCAGGTGAGGGCGTTTGGGATGCTTCCGCGATTGGCATTCTCGACGATTTGGTGCGACGTGGAGAATTCGCGGCGGCACTGCAGTCGTGCGAATCGATGGCGAAGAATTCGCAAGGCATGTCGAAAGGTGTATCGCTGCGGCATGCCGTTTTGAAGCTATTTGCCCCGGAGACCGAGAGTGAGCTCTCCACGGTCCTCGATCTCCTGAACACAGCTTGTGCTGCGGGCAGCAATCTTCGAGGGGAGGAGTTGGGAGGGGGGACATTGCGAGCTTTCCTGGAATCGACCCCTGTGTCCTTGGACGAAAGTCTCAATCAATTCTCACGGTTGACCCTTGAGAATCCTGGAACTGCGGTAGGGAATTTGCTTCTAATTTCGGCGTTGCTCAAGCTGGATGGGCAACATGAGCGGTCCCGCATTTTTGCTGAAGAAGCGTTCGAGCGAGCGTCGCAAACCGGCGATTTGAACTGGAGCAGCTTGATGATGACTCTGCGGCGGTCTTAAGACTCTCGGGGGCCAGAATAGTCGGTTTGCGGGTGTTATTTACACCTTCCGTTTGACATTGGGCCGCTTGTTCATTTAAATCAGGGTGCGTCGACGAAGGCTCGTCCCTGGCATTTCCTTCGTTTCATGGCCTTTGAGGCCCTACCTACCACAGTGGAGTTTCGACTCGTATGCGTAAATTGATCGTTGGATGTGCACTCGTTCTGGGTGCAGCTTTCTCACCACAACCTGCTTTTGCCATCAAGGAATTTGGCGAAGCTTTCGGCAAGAAGTACGTCGAGGCTAGCAAGAACGAGGACTTCAAAAAGCTGGCTGCTGAAGCCAAGTGCAACGTTTGCCACATCGACGGCGAGAACAAAAAGAAGCGCAATCCCTATGGCGAAGCCCTGCACGATGCCGGCTTTGACAAGGACACTCTGAAGCCTTTGCTCAAGAGCGATCCAGAAAAGGCCAAGAAGGAAATGGAAGCGATGTTTGCCAAGGTGGAAGAACTCAAAGCCAAGGGCTCAGACAAGACCTTCGGCGCGAAGATCAACGCAGGTGAACTGCCCGGCGGCGATGTGAAGGGGAAACAACCCGTGGGAAAATTGGTATCCTTCGTTAGCACGGCTGCCGACGAAGGATTCAAATCGCTATTCGATGGCAAGTCGTTCTCAGGATGGAAGATCAACGAGAACGAGAAGAGCTGGTCCATTGAGGACGGTGCATTCGTTTGCCAAGGTGAACGCAGTCACTTGTTCTACGTCGGTGACGACAAGCCTTTCAAGAATTTTCACTTGAAGGTGGAAGTCAAGACGATGCCAAATTCGAACGGCGGTATTTATTTCCACACGAAGTATCAGGACTCCAATTGGCCTAAACACGGCTTTGAAGTCCAAGTCAACAATTCCTACGACAAAGATCCTCGCAGAACGAGCAGTTTGTACGCTGTCAAAGATGTGGCAGAACCGGCCGCGAAAGACAACGTATGGTACACTCAGGAAGTCATTGTTCAGGGTAAGAAGGTAACGTTGAAGGTCGACGGAAAGACGATTGTCGAGTACGAAGAGCCTGCTTCGGCCAAACCCGGCAAGGATTTCACGCGAGTAATCGACGAAGGGACGTTTGCATTGCAATGCCATGATCCCGGTAGCCGTGTTTACTTCCGCAATATTCAAGTAAAGCGACTCGATTAAGAATTGTTGAACGTTGATTGCATTCTCTTCTCTCCCGCTTGCTCGTCACCAAAGTCCTAAACTGTTGCAGGCGGTCAGGAGAAGATCTGTTTTACCTACAAATAGCATCGGTGCTCTCGCATCGATGCTATTCTTTTTTTGCCTCCTGTTGACGGCGACCATGGCTCGTCCGGCGACGGCTGCTTTCGAAAGCGACGACGAAGGGGTCGCCATCCGGTCGATTCAATCGGGATTGAACGGCGTCTGGAAGGTCGGCTTTGAGACGGTACACAGGATCGAGTTGGTCAGCGAATCAGATGCTTCGTTGCAGATCGAGCTCGACACGGTCGACGGGGATGGCGTGGGTGTTCGTTATCGCTCGGCCCAGTGGAAGGTTCGTCTCCGAGCGGCAGAACCTTTGACATATGCTTTGTACGCGAAGCACGGACGGGGGAATCGGCCCATCGTCGTGCGTCTGCTCGACACCGATACCGGCCGTTTGTTGCGAGAGCATCCCCTTACCGACCAGGAGCGGGGAGAAGTGTTACCTGCCGAGCAGCCTTGGGTGGTCGGCATCGGCAACAGCGATATGAAGCTAGGCAGCGCCATCCTGCGTTCTGCCAAAGGGCTGCTCGGAGACTACACGGTTACGGAGATTGCGAGCGCATTGGCGATCCCGGAAAAGGCATCGGTCTGGGATGGGGTTGATCTGCTCGTCTTCTCCTCCAGCAATGCAAAGATGCTCGGTGAGCTAAGCGATTTGCAAGCGTCAGCGGTTCGAGATTGGATTCGTTCCGGAGGCCGCTGTTTACTCACTTTAGGCACACATTCCGAGGCTTGGTTCCAGCACAGGGCTTTGGCCAGTTTGGTGCCCGGCCGTTTTGTTGAAGTGGCAAAAGAGTGCAACCCTGGTCCCCTGGAATCGTACCTCAACTCCGAAATTCCCTTGCAACCCTTCGACTCCGCAGTCTTGGAGCTGAACGACGCCAGTTTGGAGTTAACGGGACAGAAAGGAGACCGGTCCAAGTATCCGCTCATTGCCAAGTGGGCGTATGGGTTAGGCAAAGTTCGGTTGGTGGCAACCGAACTCGATAGCGAATCGCTCCAGCGATGGGAAAGCCAACCGGCGTTTATCAAGTGGATACTCAATGACCAATGGGAGGGTCGCGGTGCCAATGCCAAGTCGATGGTGGGGGCAGAGGATTTATCTCTTCAGCTCAACAGCACGTTAGATCAATTCATCGACTTGAAGATAGGCAGTTTGACGCAGATGTCGCTATTGCTCGGGTTTCTTCTCGCGATACTTGGTCCGATCGATTACTTCTTAGTCGCAAAAAAATGGCGTAAACCGCGTTGGACTTGGGGTACGCTCGTCGTGACTTCGATTGGTTGCTGTCTTTTCTTGTCGGGTCTTCAAAAGAGCTGGAAGCCGGCGGCCCCCCAGCTGAACGCGGTCGAGTTGGTCGACATCGATGCGAGCACCGGAACTCTCTTCGCTCGTTCGTACGCGCATGTTTACGGTGGTTCACGCGGAGTCTTTTCCATTCGAGCCGAGGAGAAGAGCGCCGGGCTATTTAAAAATCAGACCGGCAAGGTAGCGACCGATACAAACTTTCTTGCGATCGATTGGATGGGACATCCTGGAAAAAGTTTGGGGGGATTCGACTCCACGGTCGCTACCGACCGCATACTTCCCAGCTATCAGATCGTCAGGCGAAGCGACAAAGTCGTTGAAACTGGTCGCGGCGAAGGCAAGAGCGATGCCCCTGAAGACGCTTCGGTGCAGGAGAGTGTTTTTCCCGCAGTGGAGCGGCTGGGGATTCCCGAGGCTGGAACAAAGAGTTTGATGGCTACCGGCGAGAAGGCGATCCCGGAGTCGTGGAGTTTTGGTCAGCTCAGCAGTGTGCCAGGGGCGATTGATTTATTGAATGGCTCCATTGTGAACCCGCTGCCATGCGA
>JALOQZ010000110.1 GCA_025459245.1 Pirellula sp. | reverse complement strand
GGTCGGGCTGACGATTCGAAGGCGTTCGAGTTCACCAAGCTTGACACTGATGTCCTGGGACTCTTTTTCGATGTCTGTCAGTTTGCTTCGATACTCATCGACTTTCTGTCTTGCTTCGGAGACCTTCTTGTCAATCTCTTGGCGTTTGCTGTCCAGATCGCGCCGTTTCGCTTCTAGAAAGTTTGCAGCTTCGTCTTTAGCTCGTTCGGCCCGAATGAGCTTATTAGCCTCGACGATTTCATCGTTGATTGCCTGCTGGTATTTTTGCTGGCTGACGGTTTTCCCGGCGAGAGGTTCATACGCCTTGACGTCGAATTCGGCTTGTCGCAGTCGGGCTAGTTGAGCTTCGACCTCCGCCTCCGCCGACTCCCATTTTGCGTGGGCAGCTTCGATTTCGGCTTGAGCAGCTCGGATGAGTTGACGGCCTGACTCCTCCGTGTTTTGGACCTGGGTGATGGCGAATTCCAGCTGCGACTGGGTGAAAGACTTTTTGTCCGACAGCTGCTTTTGTTGGCTTTGGATCATTTCGATTTGATCTTTGGCCAAGGTATCTAGGACCATGATGGTCTCGCCTTTTTCGACATGCGAACCTTCCTGGAGTCCCAGCTTTTGTTCTGCGATGATTCCCTTCGCGGTGCTGAGGAAGACTTGCCGGCGTTCGTTCGGATTTCGAGCGGTTACGACCCCTTCCCCGCGTGAGGTTTGCTGCCAGGGGACAAAGATAGCCGCCAGGAGAAAGAGCACCATGCAGCCAGCGGTGGCTCTCGCGATCACTCGGCATAGCCAACTCGATCGCACAAGGTGCATTGCTGGAAACCGAGTTCCCAAGGCCTCCGATGGCCGATAGCGAACCATCCTCTTTTGAGAATGGCTGCTCGATTCACTGGCGATTGTGCTATCGGATTCTACGTGTGTGCTAGCAGGCATGATGACAAATCCTTGTTTCCGTCGCATTGTTCAATAATAACTGGATCGTGGGTAACGACGATCAGTGTCCAAGGCTGTTTGGAGTCTCTCAGTCGATCCCAAATGGCATATCGCATTTTGGGAGGGAGAGAGTCTAGTACTCCGTCGATCAGCAGCAATCGAGGTTTGGTGGCAATCGCTCTTGCGAGCGAAAGCCTTGCCATTTGGGTGTGGCTTAAGGGATATCCTCCCGTTTGCAACATGGTGTCGAGGCCTTTGGTCATGGTTAGGACTTCATCCCAAAGCTCCGTAATGATTAAGGATTCTCTCGTATCGGTAGATGCTACCGAAAGTCTCCGCAGCGATACGTTTTCACCGATGGTGCCGTGAAAGATCTCGGCAGCGGAAGCGACCGATACCATGGATCCTTCGGCAAATCGGTTGACGGCACGCGAGTCGATCCCGCCGATCTCGGCCATTCCTTCAGTCGGGGATCTCAATCCCGAAAGGGTCTGAATCAGAAGGGACTTTCCGCATTCCCCCTCGCCATGAATCGCGAAGCGTTCTCCGCTGGCAATTTTGAGATCTCCGACATTGAAGTGGAGGCTGCCAGATCCGCTAACGGTAAGGTTTCTGAGGCGAACCTCAACTGGGCCGATGCCCGCATCTAGTGATCGAGAAGGTGGCAAGGTCGGTAGGTCCAGCAAGTGTCCTACTTTGTCTGTTGCAGCCATGAGGTCATAGAAGGCTTCAAGGGACTTTCCGACGGATGCAAATGCACCCACGACCACGGCCACGACCGCCACGCTGGCAACCAATTGCCCCATCGTCAAGCTATCGGACAGAACCAACCAAACACCGAGTGCGAGGATGGAGGTAATCGAGACTGCGTATAGCATCAACGAGAATAAAGTTTGGCGTATGAGAACGATGAAATGCTTTCGGCGGGCTTCGAGATACTCGACTGTAAGACGGTTCGAGCGATCATTGACCAGTTCTCCTGCCCCGTGGACTTGAAAGGCGACGGGGTGGCCGACAACGTCTTGTAGCCAGTGAGCAATCCGATACTTGATCAGCGATTCCTCGATCGCCGTTCTCACGGCACCGCGCCCCAGAACCAAGATGATTAACGTCGTGCAGATGATGAGGATGATGTCAAAGGCGAGCAAATAAGGACTGTAGATCGCGAGGAGCAGCAAGCCGGTAAAGGTCCGGATGACCAAGGACAACCCATCGATTAAGAGGGAGGCTGTCGCTTTTTGCATCGTCATCACATCAAAAAAACGGTTTGCCATCTCCGGGCCGTGGATACCGTCCATCGCCGAGCGTTCCAGACGCGGCAGCCTCTCGGATAGGTCTCCCACGATGCGGACGAACATACGCCTTTGGAGAATCTCAATGACAAAGTACTGAAGCCCTTTGATGACCGCAGACAGGGAGAGGATGGAGAAGAGAAGAACCGCCAGCCAAATCAGCGGTTGCGTAATACTCGCAAAGCCGATGGTCGTAACCATTTGCTCAACAGCGAGAGGCGTGGCAAGCTCGAGGACGCTTACGACAAACCCGAAGATGAGCAATGTCCAAATATCGCGGGATTCAAACTTGAGAAACTTCAAAAATCGTTGCTGCGGGGACAAATGCGCGTGATGGCTATCGTCGTGAGGAGAGTGGTGCGCATGATCGGCCGCAACCCTCCTTACGCGATCAGCTGCAGCGTTGGCGCTGGAGGTCGTCGGTTCGCAAATCAAGGCTCTCTCAGCGATGAAAAGGAGCGACGATTCTTTATGCTTCGTGATCTGCTTGATCAACCGCGATCGACTGATGGTGTCGGATTCCTTGCTCGTGACGGATATCCTCGTCTCGTCGATCTTCCCCATGTGGACGTTGGAGTAAACAAACGCCTCGTCGTTGCTGTTGCTCCGATGCACCTGCACGATGGCGAAGTTTTGCAACAAAAGTTCCCAAGCGTCGGCTGCTTGCAATTCGACGGGAGACAGTCGAATCCCTACCCCTTGAGCAGATCGCATCATCAGCAGCGCGACAGCGTCTGTGTTGTTCTCGACCATATCGACGGCAGAGTCTGTCAGCGAGCGTTGAACGTCGCTCGACTCAATCGGAATCTCTAGCTTGGCTGCCAACTCGAGCAGTGTCAGTCGCATCAGCTCGCGGAGCTGGTCGTTCGATTGGCCAGGGTCGGGTTGTTGTCGCAACATAAGTTTTTTTGATGTGGAGGGCCGTGGTATACCTGGGTTCGGTATTATTCGGTTTTGCGGACCGTCGGAAAGTGGAGTTTACACAATAATTGATGTGAAATATCCGCTGTGGAAGGAATTGTCTCGACGAAGGCTGAAAGCGAGTCTGGTAGCGGCGCGCGTTCTACAGAGTTCTTTTCGAAGCGAAACGTGAACTTTCTGAAGCAAACGCGAGAGTGGCTATCAAATTTCCCTACAATGGTGATGAGCTTGCATTTACCAGGGAATGAAAGGACGATCTGTGAAACCGAAGGCCGTGTTGGCTTATTGTCGAGAAAAAGGGATTCGAAGCTTCGATCTGCGCTACACGGACTTGTTGGGGGGGTGGCGGCAAGTAACCCTTCCGATCGCCAATCTCTCCGAAGGGAGTTTCGAAGAGGGATTGGGACAGGAAGCGGTCTTGGATCCATTCGCATCCTACCATCCCTACTCGATTTTGGTTCCGCAAAGTCAAGCGCACTACTTGGATCCGTTCACGCAGCAGCCTGCTCTGGTTTTGGTTGCCGCGATTCAAGACATTCTTCAAAGGGAAGATAGCCCTTTTGATTCCCGCTTTGTCGCTGCGCAGTCGCTGCGCTATCTGCAGTCCACTGCTATTGCCGATGAAGTACGCGTTCGCATTTCGGTTCAGTTTTCGCCGGCATCTAACCAGGATGCAGAAGGGATCACCCCAGACCGCAACACCGACTCTCAGTTTTTAATTCGGTCCCGCGTCGCCGATCACTCCGCGGAAGCCGGTGTTTCGGTCGATCGTCATTTTCTCAATTCGAAAGGAATCTCGGAATTCGCGCTTCAGCCCAAATCCATCCTTGAAGCGTGCGACGACGCAGCGATGCTTCGCTATGTGATTGAACAAACCGGTGCCCTTTCAAATCAACCCCTCGAATTGGGACTTCACTGGGCATCGTCTCAGTGGAGTCTCCTGCGAGATCGACAATCCATCTTCTCTGGTGGTGTCTATCAAGGCATATCGGATATCGGCCGTCATGCGCTAGGTGGCGTCTTGCAACACTCTGCTGCGTTAAGTTGCGTTTACTGGCTCTCGGAAACCGGACGCTCGGAGCACTCGCCGTCAAGCATTCCCTTTTCGAACGAATTCGAACTCCAATCCCCCGACGCTTTTTGCAAACCGAGCTTTGACGCGACCTCACCGCGAGAGTCTGTCCTCGAACTGCATGCCGTCCCAGCATCAGGCAATTACTACTTGGGCTGCGCTGCGACCATCATGGCTATGATCGACGGCATTCAGAACAAGACTCCCTTGCCTTCCCGAGAACAAGTCGATGCCGGTTCGGTGATCCCAGTTGTTCAGAATCGATGGGATCGACAAAAAGCTGCGGAAGCGTTGGATGTCGACTCCGATTTCCTTACGCAAGGCGATGTGTTTAGCGAGGATTTGATCGATTGGATTCGGGGGCGAGTGCAGTCGCCATCATGAATATCGCCGATCGATTGAGCCAACAAGCGACGCTCCGCCCGGAGGCCCTTGCGATCGCTTCCCCGTCGGGTAGCTGGAAGCAAGGCACTCAACGCACATACACGACGATCAGCTTGCAAGATCTGGATCGCAGATCTTCGTCGATCGCAGCTGGGCTTCAGACCATGGGGGTTGGACCTGGAAAACGAATCGCCCTCCTCGTTCGTTTTGGCGAAGACTTTATTACCTTGGTCTTTGCCTTGCTCAAGGCGGGGGCGACGATGGTGCTGGTCGACCCCGGCATGGGGAAGAAGAATTTAATTCGTTGTCTAGAAGCGACTGAGCCAGACGGATTCATCGCGATCCCTATGGCGCACGCGATTGTTCGAGTCCTTCGTTCTCGCTTTCCAAAAGCCAAACAGAACGTGTTGGTAGGTCGATGGCTTCCCGGGTTGCCATCGGTGACCCTGGACCGATTGGAAAGGTATTCGCCCGCCGATTATCGCAATCCGATTGAAGACATTCAGGCTGAATCGGCCATCATCTTTACAACCGGCAGCACGGGCCCCCCCAAAGGCGTACTTTACACGCATCAGACATTTCACTCGCAAGTTGACTTGGTAGCGCACCGGTTTGGGATCGAGCCCGGCGGCAAGGACTTGAGCTGCTTTCCGCTATTCGGACTTTTCAATGCGGTGATGGGAACTGCAACGATTCTTCCGGATATGGACCCCACCCGCCCAGCTGATGTGGATCCTCCGCGTTTGCTCGACGCGATTGAGCAATGGGAAATCAATCAGTCGTTTGGATCGCCAGCCCTTTGGACTCGAATGGGGAACTTCTGCAGGGATAGCGGCAGATCCATGCGGTCACTGAAGTTGGTTCTTTCGGCCGGAGCTCCCGTGCCACCTCGGGTGCTTCAATCGGTTCGAAATGCGATCGATCCCCGCGGTCGCGTTTATACTCCCTATGGAGCGACGGAATCTCTTCCCATTGCGTCGATCGAATCCCGAGAAGTGCTTGAAGAAACCGCCGCCATGACGGCCGCCGGATTGGGAACTTGCGTGGGGACACGATTCCCAACAATCGAATGGAAGGTGATTCGTATTCATGACAATCCCGTGAACCGAATCGAAGAAGTCGAAGAAATGCCTCGAGGTCAAATTGGCGAACTCATGGTAGCAGGGCCCGTGGTGTCGACTCGCTATGTTACACGAACCGATCAAAATGCCTTGCACAAGGTTCAGGATGGCGATCGTGTCTGGCACAGGATGGGGGATGTCGGCTATCTGGACAATCAAGATCGATTTTGGTTTTGTGGTCGAAAGACGCATCGGGTTGTGATGCGGGACAGAGTGCTTTTCACTGAACCTATCGAAGCGATTGCGAATGGACATCCGGATGTCTACCGATCCGCGTTGGTGGGGGTAGGGCAATCTCCCACGCAGTCCCCGTGGGTTATTCTCGAGCCATGGAACCGTAGTACATCTGCGGAGCGACTGGTCCATGAAGTCACCGATCGCCTGAAGGGATCGGAGGTCTCGAGTTCGATCGACAAAGTGGTGGTGTATCCGACCAAGCTCCCCACCGACATTCGGCACAACTCAAAGATCTTTCGAGAGCAGCTCGCTATCTGGGCTCAACGCAGGAGCGAAACGAAATAGAGTTGCGAAGCGCCGACTCGTCGATAAAACCGTCCTACCGCTCCTTGCTAAAACGGTCCTACCGTTCCTTCAAAACCTTGACCGCTTTCGAGGCCCTCGACAGGAACTCCGATTTCGCTTCGCCTGGTTCCAAATAAATCGGATGGCCAACGGTAATCGAGCTCAGCAACGGGACTGGCATAAACTCTCCGCGGGGGAGAATGCGATTGAGATTGTCCATGTAGACGGGGATCAATTCCAAATCCGGTCGCTTCTTTGCCAAATAGTACAAACCGCTTTTGAATTCTCCCATCTCACCGTCCGACGCGCGACTACCTTCGGGAAAGACGATGAGCGAATACATGTCTCCGATTTCTCGCATCATGACATCGACCGGGCTTTGATGCACTTTGATCTGCTTTCGGTCGATCAAGATAGCATTGAAGGACTGGGCCAGAAATCGGCGAAACGAAGAAGATCCCCAATAGTCCTGAGCCGCAACCGGCCGCGTGAGCTGCCTGAGAGCCTTCGGGAGACAAGACCAGAGCACAACCGCATCCAGATGGCTGGTGTGGTTCGCGAAGTAGACTCGCTGTCGCGTGTCAGGTTCGGCGCCAATCCATCGCACGGTGAAGCCGCTCACCAGTTTGGCAGCTAATGCGATCGTGTGCCCGGTCAACTTGCAAAGCGCTGAGCGGCCTGCAAGATGCGGGGATTCTGGCGTCAAAAGACTGGATTGATTGCTCGGGATGGCGGTCAAGGGGAACCAAGCTAGGGAGTGGTAACAGGGGGCTGGCCAATACCCCTTCATATTCGCTGATTCAGAAGGGATGGCAAGAGCCAAAGGGAATTTACCGACGAGTTGCCACTTTTTTGGTCGATTCCTCGACTCTGGCTCAAGCGATTGAGCTTTTGTCCGGGGCCCCGGTGGCCCCGCAATGCCTTGCAAAACCATTGCAATCTGCCCAACCGCTACTCCTTCTCAGGAAGGGGGCCGTTTGCCCGAATGCTTGAGGCGGTCTCGGCTACCGACATCGAGCTGTGTGGAATAATCGACCAAACAACTTTCGGTCGGTTTATGCAGGGGGCGAGCGTGTCGAAGATCAATCGTGTGCTAGTGACGGGCGGAGCTGGGTTTCTAGGGTCCCATATTTGCGAACGGCTGGTCGACGCAGGACACGATGTCATCTGCCTCGATAACTTCTTCACGGCTCAAAAAACCAACGTCGCTCATCTGCTCGGACGACCGAACTTCGAGCTAATTCGCCACGACGTCACCCTACCGATCTTTCTGGAAGTCGATCAGATTTACCACATGGCTTGCCCAGCCGCTCCCGGACATTACCAGTTCAACCCGATCAAAACCGTGAAGACGTCCGTGATGGGTTCGATCAATATGCTTGGCATGGCGAAGCGATGCGGAGCTCGTATTCTTCTCGCTAGCACAAGCGAGATTTACGGCGACCCTCTAGTCCATCCCCAGCCTGAGACCTATTGGGGGAATGTCAACACGATCGGTGTAAGGTCTTGTTACGACGAAGGGAAGCGTGTTGCAGAGACCCTCTTCATGGATTACCACCGCAAAAACAAAGTTGATATCCGCATCGTTCGGATCTTCAATACCTACGGCCCTCGAATGCACCCGTATGACGGTCGGGTCGTTTCGAATTTTGTTCGGCAAGCGATCCAAGGGCAGCCGATCACCATCTTCGGTGAAGGAGAGCAAACGCGGTCCTTCTGCTACCGCGATGATCTCGTCGAAGGAATCTTTCGATTGATGAACAACGAAAACAACTTCATCGGGCCCGTCAACATCGGAAACCCAACGGAGTTCACGATTCGAGAATTGGCGGAATTGGTAGTCGAATTGACGGGTGCCAAGTCGTCGATTGAGAAACGCCCACTACCACCGGACGACCCCACGCGCCGACAGCCAGACATTTCGCTCGCCAGAAAGCATCTTGATTGGGAACCTCAAATCGCACTTCGCGATGGACTGCAAAAGACCATCGAGTGGTTTAAGTCGATCGATCTAGATCATTACCGACCACCGACACCCAATTATGTTTGATTCCGCGAGATGTGACTGATCAAACCAGGCGGTACGTGATCTGACGGACAACCTCTCGGAGGTGGTCTTCAAAGGTTTCGATTCCGCTCGTGATCTCCAGGTCTACATCCAAACTCCAAACGGGGATGGAATCGATCGCTGGCACCGCTATCTTTGCCAAGTCTTTCCCGGTGCAAAGAATCGCGTCGCAAAGCCCCGCATCCGTTGCCTTGCTAGCTATCTCCCGAATGTCTCCTTCGTGATAGAGGTGATGGTCTGGGAAGGTAACTTTGCCCACCACCTGGGACCCAAGCGATTCGATCGTTTGATGAAATGCCTCCGGGCTGCCTATGCCGCTTACCGCGACGACTCGTTTGCCCTCGAGCCAATCCATCGCCTTAATCTCTCCGTCGGAATTGCGTAGGCGAAGTGGCCGATGGCGGCTCTCTAGCCAAGCCGCTTTTGGGTTGTATCGCTGCACTTTAGTTCGAATATTGGCTAACCGTTGAGGATCGGTTTGATCGGAACGGGTTGCGATCACAATGTCTGCTCGCTTGAGGGACCGCAAAGGCTCGCGAAGCAATCCTCGGGGTAATAGATGTCCATATCCGAATGGCTCTCTCGCATCCAGCAGAACAATCTCAAGATCGCGATGAATTCGCCGATGCTGGAATCCGTCATCCAACAGCAGGACCTGCATATCGAGCTCTTCCACTGCTACCTTGGCAATCGCGACTCGATCGGGAGACTGGAGATGGGGAACGTCGGAAAGCCGGTGCTCTAACTCCTTGGCCTCGTCGTTGACTCCATCAGGGCCCGCACCATAGCCTCGCGACAATATCGCTACCCGTATGTCGTGGTTTCGAAACCATTGGGCTAACCAAGCCACGGTAGGGGTTTTACCAGTTCCACCCGCCGTCAAATTCCCAACAGATATGACAGGAACACCAGCCCGCTGAACTTTCTGAATTCCTCGGTCAAATGATACATTCCTCAGCCATATCGCAGCCGCATAAGGTTGACTAGCGCACCAAAGCGCTGCTCTGACGCAGATATCGCTCAGGGAGTTGGAGTTGTTGGCGATGATCGCTCGAAGTTTAGGTATCAATTTGTCTGAGAGGACGAAGTGGACTGGAAATGCGATCTTGGGAGATCGGATGATACGTTATCCGGAACCGGGACGCGACGCCGATGCTGAGGATTATCACGAAGTGCCCCATGTGCCTCACTCCAAAACCGGGCTGGGTAACTGGACAGAGCAACTGGACTGGCACTCGGTGTCTCGATAGGGGTAAAAGAGGATTGCGGGAACTACCTTGCCAGATGTTTGAGGGGCTGACTATGAAGAACCTGATCCGTGGAATTTCGACGACTTCGATTGCCCTCGGTTTGCTCTACGCATTGCTCGGGCTGACGCAGACAAGCTGGAGTCAGAGCGGCGCCATTCCTCCGACGTCTTCCCCTTTATCCGTTTCCGCGATAGCGCCCGCACACGCGGCCTCCGCAGGGACAACGGCCATGGCTAGCGCCATCCTCTCGAACGGATATCAACAAATCGTCCTGTTTGATCAAACAAAGTCTTCTATCGCGGTTTATCATGTCGATCCCGCATCGGGTGATATCCAATTAAAAAGCGTCCGAAAAGTGGACGCCGATTTCGCTCTTCAAGAGTTCAATCTGAGCGAGCCGACCCCCTCTACGATCCGCAAGAATGTCCGATAGATTCTCCCAAGCCCCCATCTCCGTATTGTTCGGTTTCGATGTTCATGATGCGACGGAGACCGATCGAGAGTTGGGGCGGGCTGTCGTAGAACTCCCCGTCGATAACCGACTACATAACCCGATGGGACGGGTGCATGGCGGTGTGCTTGCGGCGCTCGCGGATGCTGCGATGGGGATTGCTTTTGGCCGAACACTCGACGAAGGGCAGGACTTTTCAACCATCGACCTGCATATTCATTTCATGCGACCAGTTGTCAGCAAGAAACTAATCGCGACCGGGGAGCTGATCCAACGAGGGCTCCGCATCGGATTCGTCCAATGCAAAATCGTGGACGAACGAGGTCGATTGATCTGCCAAAGCACGTGCAGCTGCACAGTGGTTTAGCAGCGATGGTTTAGCAGCGATCTGGATACCGGTAAGCGACCGAAAGAATCTGGCGAGACCGGCAAAGGCTGGGCGCTGAGTAACGCTATGCGGATCTCGTGAGAGTGAAACGCGACACTGGGGATGGTCGCCAGCCGTAACGGTGGTAACCCGGGGCTAGCGCCCAGGGGCTGATGATTGGACATCGGAGGGCTTGCGCCCGTGCCGTTCACAACGGGATTGCAACCTAGGGACTAGGTTGGTTTGACCGACTTGCTTTCGACGCCGTCTTCAGGCTTCTCGTCGTATTTCGCTTCTGGAAGCGATTGCGAGACAGGAGCGACTAAGAACTCGACAGCGAACTCGTCCGGCTCCGCCTTCAGAATCGATCCGCCATCGGTCGAGCTAACCTTTGCTTCGCTGACAATTGTCTCGATAACGCGTCGCTCGAGAATCTGGTTGCGGAGAGCGTCCATCTGGCCGCTTCGCTCCAGTCGTGCACGAACTTGTCGTGGCGAAAGATCACTCTGCGTGGCAATCAACTCGATCTCGGAATCGTATTCGGCTTCGGTCGGCTCAATCCCAATATCCTCGGCGATCTTCTCGAGAACGAAGTGCTGACGCAAAGCGTCCTGCGTCGTCCCTTCAATGTTGCGTCGAACATTGTTGATAACCGATCGGATCTGATCGTCGGTGAATCCACTGCGTCGTAGCTCGAGTACCCGACGATGGAGTTCACGATCCGCTTGGCGACGAACCAAGGCAGGTGGTAACTCCCAATTGGCTCCCTCGGTCAGCTTCGCGGTGACTTGCTCGCGAAGCAGCTGGTTTTGGTGGTACTCTGCTTGTCGTTCAAGCTCTTCGCGGACGAAGGATCGCAATTCCTCTGCGCTCTCGAAACCGAGCATGTCCAACGTGTTGCTGCTAAGCGCCTCAACGTTCACACGTCGGATCTCCTTAACCGTGATCTTCGCATCAACTTCCTTGCCGCGGAGCGACTCGTTGAGCGAGGTTTCGAAAATCGTGACCTTCGCTTCGCGAACGTCACCTTCCTTGGCTCCCGTCAAAAGCTCGCCAAAGTTTTCGATGATGGTATCGGCCAAGCTGAGCTTGCTCCGAAGGGTGATCAAATTTTCTTCGATGGAGCTGATATCCTTGCCGTCCAAGCTGAAATCGATGTCGACGACGAGACGGTCTCCAATTCGCGCTTCGCCATCGAATGCTTCGCCCTGAGTGATGCGTTCCAGGGTGCGAACTAGCTGCTTTTCGACGTCGTCGTCGCTCAAGCCGTATTCGGTCTTGACCAGCTCAAGGCCCTTCCAGTTCGGTGTTTCGAACTCAGGTCGAACTTCGATTTTGAACTCGTAGGTGAAATCACCAGTGTCTGGGATGTCAACGGCACCGTAGTCCATGTCAGGCTCGGAAATCGCCGAGAATTCACCGCCTTCGGTGATCTGTTGCAGCGAATCCATCACCAAACCGCTCTTCACTTGATCCAGTGCGGTCTGCTTGAACCGGCTTTCAAGAAGCTTTCGGGGTACTTTGCCTGGTCGGAAGCCAGGTAGATCCGCTCGTGGAGCGATTTCATCAAACGTTTTGCGGAAGTAACGATCTACTTCTGCGCGAGGAATCGTAACGATGACGTGCCGGAGGCAGCTCGACGGCTTGTCAATCTTGACGGTCAGTTGAAGCTTGGAATCTGGTGCCTGAGTGTCGACAGCTGACATTTCCTGAAAACGTCCTCTTAAAGAAGAAAAAAGGGAAAAAGGGCACAACCAGACAGAAAGAGCGGGTGATGGGATTCGAACCCACGACAACAACGTTGGCAACGTTGTGCTCTACCAACTGAGCTACACCCGCAGGGGAACCTGTCAAGTTATGCCCGCTGCGTCTATCGAATTTCCGCTTTCTCAGCGAGGTTGGCAAGATGCGCAATCGCTGATGCGGGACGCCGATTATAGGAATCCCGCTTGCCGCTGCAAGTCCGTTCGGTACGAAATATCAAAAAGTGACGCTCAATCGGCGAAGGCTCGAAAAATCGATACGATTGGAGTCTCTCGTCCGTTCTCCCCTTTGTCGCGACTCAAATGATTTCTATTCTGCTGACCACCAGATCCTTTGCGTTCGCTCGAACTCGGGAGGTCCTGCACCTAGCCTTGTTCGCGATGATTTTTCCACTGGTCGAATACGGTGCGGGCTCCCAAGGGGGGGAACCCGCGGACGTGGTTGTCCGGGGAGCTCGCGTTCTTCAGTGGTCCGGCCCCGATGCCGAGTCGATCGCGATTCAAGGTGACAAAATTGTCTGGGTAGGTGCCGATCGTGAGGCAGACTCTTGGATTGGACCTCGTACTTTGATCCTCGAAGCCCAGGGGGGATTGGTCACGCCCGGGTTGAACGATGCGCATGTGCATTTCCTTTCCGGCTCCCTGGGGCTTCAGCAAATCGACTTGGGGGACGCTCCCGATTTGTCAACGATCCTGTCGAAGGTCAAAGAGGACCTGTCGAAAAATCCATCTCGGGCATCCATTGTTGGCCGAGGATGGCTCTATGGGGCGTTCGATGGTGGGTTACCCACCCGCGAAATGCTGGATTCTGTGGTTTCGGATAAACCGGTGTTAATGCGTTGCTACGACGGCCACACGATCTGGGTGAATACGGTAGCGCTGCGGCTGGCCGGGATAACGCGGGACACACCTGATCCGCCTCGCGGACAGATTGTTCGAGACCCGGCAACGGGAGAGCCGACGGGTGTATTGAAAGAAGCCGCGCAACGTTTGGTGGATGGGCTGTTTCCGGTTCCAACGTTTGAAGAAAAGAAAGAAGCCCTCCTTCAAGGTGTCGAGTTGGCGCATCGATTGGGAGTGACCAGCATCCAAGAATGCGGTGCCGACGATTCGGAACTGGCTGTGTTCGAGGCGCTGATTCGCGAGAACCGCTTTCCGCTTCGCACCCATTTCGCCCTCGCCGGACATGTCGGTTTGGATGACTCGGACTTTTCACGCATGCGCGCAACTCGACGTGAGTCAGCAAACATCGGTGTTCGGTCAGTAAAGCTCTTCATCGATGGCGTGATTGAATCGCATACCGCGTTCTTGCTGTCCCCTTACGCAAACCAAAGCACGCTCGGTATGCCTCAATGCGATTCCGCGGAGTTGCAGCGGATGATCGATCGATTGGATCGCGACGACTGGAATATCATGGTGCACGCGATTGGAGAAGGTGGCGTGCGGATGACGCTCGACGCTTTTGAGCACGCGCTTAACTCCAATCCAAACCGCCAAGTTCCTCGCCGCCATCGTTTAGAGCATGTCGAGACGATCGATCCGTCGGATATACCTCGGCTTGCTCAGCTCGGTGTCATCGCTTCTATGCAGCCTCGTCACGCCGAGCCGAATAGCAATATCTTCGATATCTGGGTTCCCAACATCGGTTCTCCAAGGGCGGATCGGGCTTGGCCTTGGAAGACGATTCTCGATAGCGGCGCTCCGCTTGCTTTCGGTACCGATTGGCCTGTCGTTTCTTTGGATCCGCGACCTGGATTGCAAGTTGCCGTGACTCGCCAAATGCTCGATGGAAAACCCGAGCCCCCATTCGTCGCCTCGCAGAAGCTCCGCCTTGAAGAGGCGCTATACGCCTATACCTACGGGGCGGCGTATGCGGAAGGACAAGAGGCGATCAAGGGATCCATCCAGCCTGGTCAGTTAGCGGACATCGTCGTGTGGAAGGACGACCTGAGACGGTTACCCCAAGCGGATCTGCATCGTTCCAAGATCGCTGCAACGATCTTCAACGGCCGAGTTGTTTATCGAGACTGAGTTGTCGATCGCTATCGAGGAGCGAATTGGCTCAAATATCGGAAGCTCTGCGCGAGGGCTTCGGTTCGACTCTCCACCGTTGCTTCGTAAGCTCGATCCTCTACCTCCACACACACCGGTCCTTGATAGCCTTCATCGCTCAGCACCGAGAAGAACTGGCCCCAGTTGATCTCGCCCAACCCAGGTAGCTTCGGTGAATGATAGAGTTTTGGATGGGCAAAGATTCCCACTTCGTCGAGTCGATGTCGATCGACGCGTACATCTTTTGCGTGAACGTGGAATATGCGGTCGATGAAGTCTCGGAGCGGCTTCAAGTAGTCCATGCACTGCCAGACCATGTGCGACGGATCGTAGTTCAGTCCAAGATTGGGGCTGTCTAAGTCGGAGAACAAGCGTCGCCAGATGGCGGGGCTGGTCGCAATGTTTTTTCCGCCGGGCCATTCGTCCTGCGTGAACAACATGGGGCAGTTCTCAATACCGATGCGGACTCCGACCTTCTCGGCGATATCGACGATGGGCTTCCAGGTCTTCAAAAGTCGAGGCCAGTTATCGTCGACGCTCTTGGTGAAATCGCGACCTATGAACGTATTGACGCGATGAATTCCTAGCTTTGGAGCGGCAGCAATCACCTTCTTCAAGTGTTCGGTGCATCGCTCTGCTTCTTGTTCATCGGGTGAAAGGCAGTTGGGGTAATAGCCCAAACCGCTGATAAAGATGCCCGTTTCCTTTTGGAGTTGTGCGATTTGGGAAATCGCCCCCTCCGACAAATCCTCTACGTTTATGTGGGTTACGCCTGCGTATCGGCGTTCTGCTTTGCTGGGGGGCCAGCACATGACTTCGACGCATCGATATCCAATGTCGGAGGCGGTTTGAAGCACTTGCGCCAGCTCCAGTTCAGGCAGGATGGCGCTGACGAATCCAAGTTGCATCATGATGGGAGTCGAATGGGATTAGATTTCTAGGAAGAGACGGGATGGGTCTTCGATGACCTCTTTGATCGTCTTCAAGAACGTCACTGCCTCTCGGCCGTCGATGATGCGATGGTCGTAGGTCAGAGCAAGGTACATCATCGGTCGGATGACAACTTCGCCATTCAAGGCGATCGGTCGCTCTTGAATCGAGTGAAGCCCCAGAATACCACTTTGCGGTGGGTTGACGATCGGTGTGGATAACAGCGATCCGTAGATTCCGCCGTTGCTGATAGTGAAGGTTCCACCTTCGAGATCCTCTGGCATTAATTTGTTTGCCATAGCTCGCGAGGCGAATTCGCCGATCGTTCGTTCGATTTCGGCAAAGCCCATCTTTTCGACGTTGCGAAGAACGGGGACGACCAATCCCTTGCCACCACCGATGGCGATGCCGATGTCGCAATAGTTGCGATAAACGATGTTGTTCCCGCGAATCTCAGCGTTGACCGAGGGGAATCGCTTGAGAGCCTCGCAAGCAGCTTTAGCGAAGAAGGACATGAAGCCGAGCTTCACGCCATGCTTTTCAGCAAATGCGTCGCGGTACTTATTGCGAAGCGCCATGACAGGCTGCATATCGACTTCGTTGAAGGTCGTGAGGAGCGCCGCCGTGTGCTGGGCTTGTACAAGCCGAGAGGCGATGGTCCGTCGGATCATGCTCATCGGCTTGACCTCTTCGGAACGATTCGATCCACCCTGCTGGACCATGCCCGTGGATGTTGCCGTGGTTGATGCTGGCGGCGCGAGCGTACCCGTAACCGTCTTGGTTGGGGCCGGTGTTACCGCCGGTGCGGCAGGTGCTACGGCCGGTGCGGGCGTAGCCGCGACCGGAGCCGAAGGTGCTGTTTGATCCACGTAGCGAACGACGTCCTCTTTGAGCAATCGACCGCCGGGACCGGTTGCGGGGACCTGGGAAGCGTTCAAGTTGTTGTCTTGCAGGGCTCGCTGAGCGGCGGGCATGACGCGAGGGTCCGCGGCAGCAGGCGCCGATGCCGGAGCGGCCGATGCTGGCGCGGGAGCGGAAGGTGCTGGACTCGCGGCGGATGTCGCTCCTTTGGCTGCAGGTTGGAAGGTGGCTAACACGTCGCCAACCGAGGCGAATTCCTCATTGTTCTTTAGGATCTTCAATAGGATCCCGTCCTCGGGTGCGGAGATCTGGACGGAGGCCTTTTCCGTTTCCAAGTCGACGAGGTCGGTCCCTGCTGCGACCCAGTCCCCCTCCTTCTTGAGCCACTTGCTGATTTGAACTTCAGAAATACTCTCACCGACCGACGGAACGACGATATCTACCATGGAATGAAGCTAAATTTTCGGGGGCCGAGCACAAAAAAAGGAGCGCGCAACGCTGTGCTGCTGCTGGAGATGCTCCCTGACAATAATGAGAGAAGCATAACTACTATGAGCATATAGCAAGGGGAGCGGGGTGTCACCCGCACCAAATCGATTTTCCGTCCCCCAAATCCAGTCCCCCAAATCCCACTGTGTCTGAGGATAGCTGTATCCTAAGGGTTCCATATTCGTCCCCCTCCCACTTCTCCCCACCGGATCTGCTTGCCATGAAAACTCCCCTGTCGATGCGATGGATCTGCGCGTTGCCTTTCCTTTGCTTTCTCTGCTGCCCTGCGATCTCGCAAGAAGTGAATCAGACAGCTTCCAATGTTTTGAAAGATATTCCATACGCCGAACCGGCTCAGGAACGCCAAGTCCTCGATATCTTTCGCCCGTCAAACCCAAAGGACGCGCCCGTTGTCTTTTGGATTCATGGTGGTGGCTGGCAAACGGGAGACAAATCTCAGGTGCAACTCAAACCCACGTGGTTTACGGAACAAGGCTTCGTTTTTGTCTCGACGAACTACCGGTTGCTTCCCAATGTTCCGATGGAAACGATCATTCGTGATGTAGCGAAGTCGTTGGGCTGGGTCTCGAAGAACATTGCACGTTATGGTGGCGATCCAAAGAGAATTTATGTCATGGGGCACTCGGCCGGAGCGCAACTAGCTGCTTTGGTTTGTATCGATCCTCGCTACTTGGCAGCCGAAGGAGTCTCGTTTTCGTCTTTAAAGGGATGCGTGCCCGTCGACGGAGATACGTATGACATTCCCGCCATCATTGAAACGGCGGAAACACGCCGCCGCGTTCACAAACAACCTCAAGCCAAGTTCGGGCATCGCGAGAAGTTTGGAAACGACCCTGCTAAACACATCGACTTTTCCGCGGTGACTCACATCGCCCCAAATAAAAACATCCCCCCTTTCCTAATTCTCTATGTCTCAAGCCATCCCGACACCACCGCGCAGGCGATCCGCCTCGATGCGGCTCTCAAGGAAGCGGGCGTTTCATCTACCCTCTTCGGTGCGAAGGACTCAGAGCACAGCAAACTGAATAACGATCTTGGCGTGCCCAACGATCCGGCAACAGATGCACTAAAAAAGTTCATCGCTGCCGATGCCAAGAGTAAGTAAAGAACCATCCCATCATGCAACCGATCGCTTGGGCTCCCTCAAGCCCGGAGAATTCCGAATGAAAAAGAAATCACTTCAACGCGCTTTTGCGCTGGTCTGCCAAGCGGGCTGCCTGCTCCCGTTTCTTGCTCCAGGTTCGATCGCACAGGATCGTTCGGTCAAGGAAGAAGCGATCGCGAGCCCAGCTCGATCGGCAGATTCGTCCCTACCCTTAGCTAGTCTTGGTAAACCGACTTCGGTGTTTCGAGGTGTTCGGTGGGAGATCGAGAAAGAGGGGGTTCGTATTCCCGTCGTCGGCGTGAAAGGCTCTCATTATGAAATGGGTGTCCAGCTCGGCACGCTCATGCGGGAGGAGATGCAACGCTTAGTCCCTCCTTTGGTCGCCGGTTTTCGTTCGGAACTCAAGGTGAGCGACGAACAACTGGATCATGTTTGGGCTACGACATCGAGTTACACAGACCCACGATTGTTGCAGCAGTTGGTGGGGCTAGCGGAAGGTAGCGGGATTCCCATTCGTACGCTTCAGCATGTTCATTGTTTGCCGCTGCTCATGCCCTACTCGTGCAGTAGTATTGCCGCTTGGGGGGACGCTACGGTCGATGGTCATCTCTATCAAACGCGCAACCTTGATTGGTCGCTGGAGGCTGGTGCGCACGAGTTCCCCGTATTGGTGTTGTTCTTTCCTGACGAAGGAATTCCGCATGTTTCTCCGTCATTTGCCGGCTTTATCGGTGCCCACTGCGGAATGAATGCGGCCGGAGTTGTCTTATCGGAGATCGGAGATGCTTCGGCCAAGGAGATGCCCTACGAGACCCACGCTCCCCATTTTACGACTTGGTTTAGAACCCTACTTTACGATGCGAACTCGTTAACGGAAGCGGTCGAGCTGTTTGGGCGGATCAAACCGACCAAGAGCTATCACTTTGTATTCGGGGACGGTGTTACCGATAAACGCTCTACCAAAATTCGCGCAGCGACCGGTGGCGGAAGGCCGAAGCCTGAGATCGATCTATGGAAGGACAATGACCCCAAAGATGAATTGGCCCCCCATGTTCTGTCCTGCGTCGTTTATCACGATGAAGGGCGAGGGGCGTTCCCTACCCTAGCAGCCCAGCGAGGCAAACTCGACGCGGAGAAACTAATTGCCCTGGCCAATCAGATTCCGATCAAGGGAGGAAACGTCATGAACGCCGTGTTTGACGCAACAGGCATGCGGCTATGGGTGAGCTACGCTGGCAAGGGGCAAGAAGCTTACCAGCGTCCTTATCTGCAGCTTGATCTCGCGCGTGT
>JALOQZ010000388.1 GCA_025459245.1 Pirellula sp. | reverse complement strand
GGCACAGTAGCCGGGTTTAAGGGATTTGATCTAGGTAGCAATAACGAAGCATTCTGGATGAGCGTTCGCAGCGGGATGACTCCTGAACTGTACTTCGCACGACACGACCTTTTCGACGCCATCCCAAATCGTCGCATACTGCCAGTTTCTCCGATTTGGATCATTGAGGCTCTCGGGATCAATTCGCTGGACACCTATCAGATGGTGCAGGCACCTGTTACGCAGGCCGATGGTCTCTGGCAGATTACCACGCAAGTTCCATCACCATCGGGCATCTATCTCCGTACGTTGGTCGTCGACCCACTGTACGGTTTGACCCGTCAAGTTTTCCTCCGAGACCCTTCCGGGCGCCTCATCGCTAATGCCTTTCAGTCGGACCACCAGTACTACGGCGCTGTGCAGAGTTCACTTCCGCACAAAATCAAGATTCAGTTGATTCCTGGCTCCAACGATCCACCTTTGGAGTTGGACCTCACAATCGGTTCGTATGTTGTAAACGGAATGAATGGGGATCCAGGTACTCAGTTTGCGTTCCCCAATACCAGCGGTCATCAGGTCATCGATCTTGTAGAACTAACCAACGGCGATCCACAAGCGGTGATGAATCCGCCGGTCGCTCCTCCACAAGCCTTTCCTCGCGCCAGCTACCGGGGAGTCCCCTGGGACAGTGCGATCGCTCGTTAAGGAGTTTGTGATGTGGATTCCAAAACTACCGAACTGGACAATTCGAAAGAAGCTTCTCGTATCGATGGTGGTGCTTGGGCTGGTGATCGCCGTCCTCGGATATAGTAGCTTCCGTGGGGTCTACGCTTATCGCGATCTCGCAGCGACGCTCGGTGAACGAGCGTTAGAAATGCCGATGACTGCAGCGTTGACTCGATCGATCGATGCGCTGCGAAATGAGTATCCGAATATCGATCTACGAGAGCCGATGAAGTTTCGACTGGACCGCGAGCATGAGCGGGAAATGAGGAGCTTCCAATTTCAAAAGGGACTTGAACAAGTTCGTAGCATACTGAGACGCTACCGCGCACGATTGGAATCGTCTGATGAAGACGAGGTCTTTTTGGCAGACCGTTCGCAGGAGCTTGCTCTCGTCGCCGAAATCAGCGAATTGATTCAGCAAATCGACCAACAGCAACGATCGGTTTTGGGAGCAGATCTCGACGCACCCTCCGTCCAGCATCTCCAGGAGCAGCTAGCAAAGCTCTCCAACCTTGCACACGAGCTCCCCATGCTTCTCGCGGAAAAGATGTCGAGCTTCCGTGAAGATGTTCGCGATCGTTATCGCACTTGGATTGTCCTGACATGGAGCAGCGCTTTATTGGCAGGGGTGATGTTAATCGGATTGATCAGCTATGCTCGTCGAGCGGTCATTCGCCCCTTCAAAGAATTACTGGCTGGTGCGAGACGAGTCGCTGCTGGAGACTTCACCGTTCGCATCGGAGCGGATAGCAAAGACGAATTAGCGGAACTCGCGGACGCTATCAATTTAGGTGTGGCAAGCTTTCTCAACATTCAGCGCGATCTCCACGAGCAAGTACGCGAGCGATCGCGCGAAGTCATTCGGAACGAGCAACTCGCTAGCGTTGGATTCTTAGCTGCAGGTGTTGCCCATGAAATCAATAATCCGCTCGCATCGATCGCTTGGAGTGCAGAGGCCTTAGAATCTCGGCTTCATCGCATCCTTCACGCCGATGCTTCCCAGTCGATTGCGGTCGAGCATTCGGGTGTCGATGTCGATACCTTGAAAACATATCTGCGACGAATTCAAGACGAGGCGTTCCGTTGCAAAGGGATCACAGAACGTCTTCTTGACTTTTCACGATTGGGTACTGAAGAGCGTCGGCAGTATGTCGACTTGGCCGAGCTCATTGAAGATGTTGTCGGAATGGTTCGACATCTCGGTCAGTTCCGCTCGAAACGGATCGAATTCAATCCCGGTCCAACCGCCATGATGGCTTGGGCGAGCCCTCAAGAGATGAAGCAAGTCGTATTGAATCTGCTCACCAACGCGTTGGAGTCGCTCGATCCATCGCGTACCGACGGATTGGTCACTATTGCGATTGAACAGCGCAACGAGCAGATTGAGTTCTCGATACAGGACAACGGTAGCGGGATGACGGACGAAGTTCTACAGCATCTCTTCGAACCCTTTTTTACAAGACGTCGGGATGGACGTGGGACAGGTTTGGGGCTACCTATCACCAGTCGAATCATTGCAGATCACGGTGGGCATATCGCAGCCAAAAGCTTAGGACTTGGAATTGGGTCCCGATTTGAAGTGCGAATCCCTTGCCAACCCACGCAATCGAATACCACCACACAAGAAATTTCCCCCTCCGCGCCCCGGGAGTATCGCTATGCCGCATGAACCGCTATCGATTTTGTTTGTAGACGATGAAACATCGCTTCAAGAACTGATGCGAATGGAAATTCCTCACATGGGCCATCGCGTGACCGTTTGCCCGGATGGCCTGACCGCCATCGCTGCAATGGAAAAGGATACCTTCGATTGCATGATCGTCGATCTCGACATGCCTGGCATGAACGGTTTGCAAGTCATCGAACGCGCCTCCAAGATGGCTCCAGCCATGGATTGTGTTGTTCTCACAGGCAAGCAATCGCTCGAATCTGCTGTATTCGCCTTGAAGTACGGGGTGATCGACTACATCGGAAAACCGTGCAAGCTCTCGGAAATGAACGATCTCTTTGATCGCGTACGTGCGCGACGCGGATTGAAGCTTCATACCGCGGCGCTCCAACGCTCGCAAAATCCTCAGAATTCCCGAACAGAGCTGATCGGGCAATCCGAGGAGATGAAGACCATCGCGAACTTGATTTCGAAAGTTGCAAAGACAAACAGCTCCGTCTTGATCCGCGGCGAAACAGGTTGTGGAAAGGAATTGGTGGCACGCTCCGTCCATGAGCATAGCTTGCGAGCTAACCGCGCGTTCGTCGCCGTGAATTGCGGCGCCCTTCCTGAGCACTTGATCGAAAGCGAACTCTTCGGTCACAAGAAAGGTGCCTTTACCGGCGCGGACTCGCAGCGCAATGGTCTCTTTCAAGAAGCCGACGGCGGGACGATCTTCCTCGATGAGATCGGTGAATTGCCATTACCGATGCAAGCCAAACTGCTTCGTGTACTCGAAAGCGGCGACATACGTCGAGTGGGTGACAATGAAGTTCATCATGTCGACGTGCGCGTCGTATGCGCTACGCACAGAAATCTGGAACAAATGGTTATCGACCAAACGTTCCGTGAAGATTTGATGTTTCGAATCAATACTTTCGAGATCCATGTACCCGCCCTGCGCGAAAGAGCTGACGACGTCATGTTGTTAGC
>JALOQZ010000109.1 GCA_025459245.1 Pirellula sp. | reverse complement strand
TTTTGATTATTCGAAACCTGTCATCGGCGCGGGGATCACAGAAGATGGCCGCGAGCGAAAGATGAAGTATCGGGACGATCGTGTTCTCGAGACGTGTGCTGTTTTGGTCGGTGACTTCGACACCATGGATGGTCCTGCCATCGACGCTGCCTTAACCAAGGTGAAGAACGTTCAGCCCAAGTTCATCATGACCCCAGATGCCAAGTCCAAGGGAAATGACTCGGTCTCAACCAACGAGTACCGCAGCTATCTGCAGGGCTTGCTGAAACCCAAGGCTCCAACCGAAAAAGTCACAGGAACTGGCCCGATGCGTTTTGCGTTCAAGACCCGTAATCCGCTGCTGCCGGCAGAGTACTACAGGTCTCCCGAAGTGGACAAGTTCGTTCGCAAGATGAATCAAGAAAAGCCCTTTGACGAATACAATTTGCTCCAGTGTGACAAGAAGTTTACGGTTCAAATCCTAACCCTTCGCGGTACGGATTCTTATGTTTCTTGGGGAAGAAGCTCGGATAAAGAGGAGAACGCAACTCAAGCGTCCCAGTTGGAGCAAGCGGCCGAGAAAGCCCATCTGGTAACGAAGACGCTGCGTCTTGCGGGCTACGAGGCATATCAGTTTCACGATCGCGATCAGAGCATCGTGTGCGTCGGTGGATTCGATAATCTGGGAACGACAGACACGAAGAACAACTTTACGTATGATCCGGCGATCTTGGCGGTCGTTAATCGATTCGCAGGGACAGCGGGAGTAACACATTCTGAGTTTGGCACTTCGCAAACACCGCGAATTCTTTTGGACGATATTGTCGATTCGAAGATTGTTCCAGAGCTTCAGGTTGCGGACAAAAAGCTTCGCATTCAGAACTTCACCAAACTAACCGTCGCATTCGACTTGATCCCGACACCACGAATGATTCCCAAAGTCCAAGCGACCACGATCTACAGCGATTATGCACTGGGAAAGTAAGTTGGACGCAGTTTCAACTCCAACTCTATTCTGATGAGAGCGGTCTTGCGACATGACCCAGATTGATCGATATGTTCTCTTTCTGTACGGTCGAGTTTTTGTCGTCTGTTTCTTGACCCTCTCAGGATTGCTGGTCGTCGTCCAGTTATTCACGAACGTCGACGAGTTTATCGGTTTCGGCAAGGCGCAAGGAGGCTTCGTACGCGGTCTCCTCGTCTACTTTGGTCCGCAGATGCTCAGCCTGTATGATCGGTTGTGCGGACTCATAACGCTGCTTGCAACTATGTTCGTGTTTGCGTGGCTCAGCCGGACAAACGAACTTACCGCTCTTCTCGCGGCAGGAATCAGCAAGGGACGTATTGTGACTCCGCTCATTTTCGCCTCGTTGGTGATGATTGGGGTGGCGGCTATTCTTCGAGAAACGGCTATTCCTAAGTTTCGGGAAATCTTGAGCAAGACACCGCCGGAGCTCACCGGCGAGACGATTGAACCGCTCAAGCCGGCGGAAGACCATGACCGCGGGGTTCTGATTGTGGGTCGTCACATGATTCCAGCGAAGCGGATCGTGATCAACCCAGCGTTTAAGTTCACGGGTCCAGCCTCTTCGCTTACTCGACAAATTGTCGGCGACCAAGCGGAGTATATGGACCGGGACGAAAAGCACTCTGCGGGTTACCTGATTCGTAATTTTCAGTCTTCGGAATCTCTTGCTGGAGCAGCATCTGTCCGCAATGGCGATGAAGTTTATCTTTATTTGCCTTCCGACACTCCATGGTTGGCCCCAACCGACTGCTTTGTTACTAGCGATCTCGAATTCGATCTCTTGTCAGGTGGCGGAGCCAAACAATTTGCGTCAACAGCAGAGCTTGTATGGCGAGTTAAAAATCAGGCGGCATTCTTTGGTGCCGATATGCAAGTAATGGTTCACTCCCGTTTCATCCAGCCATTCCTAGACTTCACTCAGTTGTTAATTGGAATACCGCTGATTTTATCAACGAAGAACCGCAACTTGGTAAATATGATCGCTTCGTGCGTCGTGAGTTATGCAATCTTCTTTGGTCTCAGCATAGGTATACGAACGCTTGGTTCTAACGGCACCTTATTAACGCCAGCCGCTGCCGCTTGGGCACCTCTACTCATCTTTGCTCCCATCGCTTGGACGCGCACGCGCAGCGCCATGGACAGTTAATTCGAAACCCAAGGGATTGAAATGCGAATTCCGGAGTCGATTCTTCGTTTGCCTATCCAGCATGCACATCTTCGAATTGCGCTCCATGCAGCGGCGGCCGGGTGCGAAGAATTGCGGCAACGTTTTGGCAGGCGAGTCGAGGTCGAGTCCAAAGGGATCGCCAACTTTGTATCGGAGGCGGATAAAGAGGCGGAGCGAGTCATTCTAGAGACGCTGAGAGGAGAATGTCCGACTCACGGATTTCTTGCAGAGGAGTCCCAGTCCTCGATCGTATCGTCGGTCGACCATCTATGGATCGTCGATCCGTTGGACGGAACCAGCAATTTCCTTCATGGTATTCCCCACTTTGCGGTCTCGATTGCTTATTACCGAAGCGGTTACGCGGAATTGGGTGTGGTCGTGAATCCAATCTCGCAAGACTGGTACGTCACGGTGAAGGGGCAAGGCGCTTGGACATCGCATGGCCGCCAAAGCGTTTGCGGCGCGACTCGACTGGACGAAGCGATGGTGTCGTGTGGATTTTACTACGACCGTGGGGCGATGATGCGCGCGACGCTAGATACCATCGCGACTCTATTTGAATGCCACATTCACGGTATTCGTCGTTTTGGGGCAGCGGCGCTCGATCTGTGCAATCTCGGTTGCGGACAATACGGATTGTTCTTTGAATACCGGTTGCATCCCTGGGATTATGCGGCGGGGCAACTATTCGTTCATGAAGCAGGCGGACTGTGCACGACTTGCGACGGTCAGCCACTGCCTCTGGACGGCCCGAGCAGTATCTGTGCATCGAACAAAAAGCTGCACCCTGTGTCGATGCAGAAGATCGAGCCGCACTGGCGCGGGTTGCAATCACAAGAGAATTGAACGAGGGAGTGTTACCGGACGGCTCGCGCCGTTCCGGATTGTTGGCAAGAGTGTTACCGGACGGCTCGCGCCGTTCCGTTCACGGATTGTTGGCAAGAGTGTTACCGGACGGCTCGCGCCGTTCCGTTCACGGGGGCGATCGATGCGGGGGTGATCATCCAAGCATCGTTTAGGCGTACGGGCGGAACGAAGCTTGGGGCAAGGCATGTGTCATCTTGCCCAATGCCAACAGCTCTTGCGTGATGGCGATTGAGGTACGGGTGGTCGACACCCAAACTCTCATCGAGGTTGGTCAAGCGAACCGTTTGCACGCGTCCATCGTTATAAAGCAAATTGCTCCCCAGGCTCGCGTGCGGAAGAGACTCCGCGGAATCGCTTTGGATCGACAGATCAACGGAGTCTCCAACAACGGGGACGAAATCGGGAGCTGGCAAGTCTCCAATTTTTCGCGAGGCGACCCGAGGCGTTTGGTAATTTCCGTCAACGATGTTTCCGAGATGGTAAGCATAGCTGCCGCCGATCGTCTTAATCCAGGAACGTTGCCTGTCGATTGACGAAGCCAAGTACTGCTGCATGCTGGGGACGCCGAGATGGCGGGGAGCGACTTCTTGCGCTGGGCACCATACCAAATTTTTGGATTCGAGAAGCTGAGCGTCGTTTAGCTTCAAGACATACGAGCCCGCGAATGCGAGGGGGCCTTCGATATCGATCCTGGGCAGTTCCCCCTTTGCATTAAAGCTCGCAAATTCGTGGAGCGCACTGCCGAGTTTTCGCAAATTCTGCGAGCAAGCCATCCGTCTCGATTCCTCTCGCGAGTACCAGACGCTGGGGAGAAGAACGCAAAGGAGCGTAACGCCTGCAGCTACCAAGGCGAGGCTATCGATCCAAGCCCATCGAGTCTGGCGATTGGAAGACTCTAATACGGACGTGAATCCCGAAGCCACGCCGGTCGCAGCTCTATGTTCACCGGAGGAAAGAAGGCCGTCGTGGGAGCAAGCATCGACGAGCGACAAAGTCCTTGCGACCAAATCACCTGACGGTTCGTAAGCCTGCGGCTGTGATTCCTCTAGCGGCAAAAGCAACTCGCGGAGGCTGGCGACTCTTTCTCCCAACTCCCGATCCGACGCGATCCTAGACTCCAACTCATCCAACTCTTCTTTAGGAAAGGCTGAGAGTATGTAGCCCAGCAGTGTCTCGTCAGAAATAGTTTGACGCTGTGGATCGGTCATTGCGGCGGGAACAAGCGTAGAAGGCGAACAAATGCAACGGCGAGAACACATAGCTTCACCGAAGTCAACTCTTCTGGACGAAGCTAGGTCTTTCCGGTTGAGGAATCCGACTTTTGCGGTGCATCCTTCTCATTCATACGCATCCAGATCGCGTTGAGTTTACGGATTGCGGTAAAAACTCGACTCTTTACCGTTCCGACGGGAATTTGAAGCGTTTCCGAAATGTCGGAGTACTTCATTCCTTGATAGAAGGCCAATTGGATGAGTTGCTGCGTCGGCTCATTGAGTTGCTGGAGAGCTTCGCGAACTCGGCCTTCCGTTTCTCGGGCGATTGCGTGCGATTCCGGTTGCGGAGCTTGGCTAGCCAGTTTGTGCATCAAGGTTTCGTCGCGGTCGGACGATGGAGCGGGAGCGTTGAGACTGCCGATTTGATGCCGTTTGTTGCGGCGCATGTAATCGATGGCTTTGTTACTCGCGATCGCGTAAAGCCAAGGCCTAAAGCGACGTCCAGGCTCGAACTGATCCATCCGCAGGTGCACGCTCAGGAAAGTTGCTTGGAAGACATCTTCTGCAGCCTGAGCATCTCCGATGAAGCGGCGGAGATATGTGTACAATTCGCGTTCGTAACGTCGAACAAGTTCCTCAAAAACATCGCGAGAGCGGCTTTCCAGGTACCTCTGGACCAGAAGCTCGTCCTCCACCGGGGGCGACGTGTTTATTTCTCGCGCTGATTCCGAAGCATCCCATTCGGGCACGGCGACCGGGGAACTAACCCGCAAAGCATCCTTGTCTGAGTATTTGCATGGACGATTCATTCTTGCAAACCCCTACCAGCAAACTGGGAAATAGATCAGGCAATGCCATTCGAACGATGGATTNNNAGCATCCTTGTCTGAGTATTTGCATGGACGATTCATTCTTGCAAACCCCTACCAGCAAACTGGGAAATAGATCAGGCAATGCCATTCGAACGATGGATTGCGCACCTAACACTCGCTAGCCCACCCAATACGCATTGTAGTCTTCGGAAAGGGGGCGCGTCAAAGAAATGTCGTCCGAGGGGGTTCTGCTCCGAAAAAGATTGACAGAAAGCACCCGATCGATAGCCTCTACCGGGCGGTGAATGCTGTCAAACGGAAATTGGAACAATTCATGGAATCTCAACATCGTTATACCTGGCGCGCTGCCGGGGACGTCAATGCCTACTTTGGATTGCTTCTGGACAACCTTGCCGGACTGCTGCTCACCGTGGGGCTGCTGGTGGGTGGATTTGGGATGCCCGCCGGTTTCGTGGTCGGATCCATGGTTCCAGGGACGGCCATCGGCGTTTTGGTAGGGGATCTTCTTTACACGCTTTTGGCTTTCCGCCTCGCCAAAAAGACGGGTCGAAGCGACGTGACGGCGATGCCTTTGGGGCTGGATACGCCGAGCATTTTCGGGATCACCATCTTCGTTATCGGTCCCGCGTTTTTATCCGCCAAGGCAGGGGGAGCCGCCCCGCTAGAAGCCGCCCGAATCGCGTGGGGAATCGGAATCGCGTCGATGGTCTATTCCGGGATCTTCAAGCTGTTTTGTTCCGTGCTGGGCCCTGGGATTCGGAAACTCATCCCGCGAGCGGGGTTGTTTGGATCCTTAACCTCGATCGCGTTGGTCATTATCAGCTTTGTTCCACTGATCGATATTCTGCACGAGCCCTTGGTTGGGTTGGTCGCGCTCGCGATTGTCCTTACGAGTTTGATCGGTCAGGTGCCATTTCCAGGGAGGATCCCAGGCACGGTTGTCGCGCTATTGGTTGGTTGCCTAATTCACTACGTATCCGCGGCTTGGATGGGTCGCCCGCTGCTCGTCGGTGAGCCGCTCAACGTCGGTTGGATGCCGAGCGGCTGGCTCGAAGCCTTTCAGTTCGATTGGCTCCGTCAACTGGGTGCCGCAGCGAACTATTTGCCCATCGTTATTCCGTTTGCACTCGCCACGGTCGTGGGTGGACTGGATTGCACCGAATCGGCAGCGGCGGCGGGTGACCATTACTCGACGTTTCAAGTTTTGGGAGTCGAAGCCATCGCAACTTTGGCCGCCGGCTTTTGCGGTGGCGTGATTCAGACGACACCGTACATCGGTCACCCAGCTTACAAAGCGATGGGAGGTAAAGCTGCATACACGCTTGGGACAGCGATCACCGTCGGCCTATTGGGCATTGCGGGTGGCTTTGAGTACTTTTACATGTTGGTTCCCAAGGCAGCCGTTTTCCCCATCTTGATCTTCGTCGGATTGGAAATCTCGTCGCAAAGTTTTCAAGCGACTCCGAAGCGGCATTACCCAGCTTTGGTGCTGGCATGTGTTCCGTCTCTTGCCTTTCTCGCTTTCCTTTTTGCAGATCAAATCCTGGGAGGGGTCGGATTGCAGTTGTCCGGGCCTGGACAAGCAGATGATTTGAGAGTGTCGCTCCAAACGCTTAGCAACGGTGTCGGCGACAACGCAGCCTTGAAAGAGTCGATTGCGAACGTCGAGAAACGCTTGACATTACGACCGGATTTACAGGAGAACTTGATGGTCGTTTTGATGCTGAAGAATGGTTTTGTGTTGACGAGTCTTCTATGGGCTTCGATATTGGCGATGGCAATTGATCGACGGATGAATGCGGCTTGCGCGTTCACGCTGCTAGCGATGGTGGGCACGCTTTTTGGCTTCATCCACTCCCCCGTTGCCAGCAATGCCATTTTTTTACCGTGGGGTGAAACGGGTTCTTCCGCATGGTCGATCCCCGCTGAATTGCTCCAAAGGGTATGGGTCATGGCGATCGGGTATGGCCTAGTCGCAGCCTTGTTCTTTGGCTGGGGGCTCTATTTGAAGCGTCTTCCCGACCAAGCCCCCATTTGGGATGAAGAGTGAGTTCGTTATTCATCGCCCGACCGGCTGAACGAATCCGATTGAACTATTCGCGAAGCCGACGGAGCCACCCGACCAAGATAGCCAAGACAGCAGCGATCAAGATGAACGGCCCGGTCAAATAGATCGTTCGCGGGCGCATAACAAAGAGCATCACCGTCGCAAATCCGCCAACCAAAACCAGCATCCCCCCGGGAGCTTGTTTTACGGCGGCGATAGCGGGCCAAGCGATCCAGGCGGAAATGAAAACGAGCCCTACTTTCGCGAGCAATTCCGAAGCAGCGGCGGAACCTTTGGGCAGGAGCGAAGGCTCCATCTTCAAGACCAGAGATGCGACGACCAAAAGCGAGCCAACCACGAGCATACCCCATCGAAAGATAACGACCGAGGCATCTTGCTCGGGAGTGGGGGTTTTTGGCGATTGAGCCGACTTGGCCTTGGGATGGGGAGGCATTCGATTGATAAAAAACGGGCAAGCAAAGTTTGGCAGGTTCAATGGGATACCGTTTGAGGCGTTTTCTCTCGTATTCGATTCCAAATAGCGAAGGCGATGACGCCACTCAGAAGAACACCGAGCCCAGACACGAGTACAACGGTACCCGAAGTAGACCATAAGAAGATCCAGCCGACAAACGCGATCATCGATGGGATTGGATAGAGCCACATTCGAAATGGCATCGAAACTTCCGGCCTATTCCGTCGCAGCCAATGCAGCGCGAAGATTTGAGCCACGAATTGGACCAGAATACGGACGGTGACCGCGGCATCGATCACCAGTTGCAAGGGAAGGAAACAGAAGACGGCGGTCAAACTACCGAGTGCGAGCAATGAGTAGATTGGATACTTACCTTCCGCATGAACTTTGGCAAAGATGGGAAAGAAGTCACCGTTTCTAGCGGCGGCGAATGGAATCCGGGAGTAGCCGAGCAAGATCGCGAACGTGCAGGCGAGCGCGGTCCAAATGATGAGCCAGGTGAAGAAAACGGCGACCTGCCGTCCATAGAGCGTTTCCATGAACAAGGCGGCGATATTCTTTGAAGCCATCGCTTCTTGCCACGGCACAACAGCGATGATGCAGATGTTCATTGTGAGATAGATCGCTGCGATTGCGACGACCGAAATCAAGATGGCGCGCGGAATCGTTTTGGCCGGCTCGCGAACCTCTTCGCCGAGGTGGCAAACATTGTAATACCCTAAATAGTCATAGACTGCGATCCGCATGGCAGCTCCTAGGGCGACGAACCAAGCTAGGTTGAAGTCAAACGCGTTCTCGGGAATCGTGATCAACGACGCCTTGAAATGGAATAATCCCGACACGATGACAATCAGGACCGTGAGCAGGGTGCCTGCGCACAACACAACGCTTAGCCAGCCAACAACTCGAATGTTTCTGCACAGAGCGAAGGTAATAGAAAGGCAGAGCAATGCAGCGACGATGTTGAGGCCGCCGGGAATACCGAGTCCGGCTATCTGCCCCTCCAATTGAGGCATCGCATAACGAAGGTAATCCATCGCGCCGATGTAGCCCGATGCTAGCTCCAGCGTACCTCCGACCAAGAACTGCCAGATGAAGAGAAATGGGACAACGCGTCCCCATCGCATTCGGCCGAAGGTTTCGTTCAAAAAGTGGTACGAACCGCCACTGCCGGGCAAGGCCGCCCCTAACTCTGCCCAGATCAAACCATCGCAAAGAACGAGAATGGCGGCCAGCACCCAAGCGATCATGGCTTGTGGACCATTCATGGTCCCAATGAACAGAGGAATCGTGATGAAAGGCCCGATTCCGACCATGTTGGCGATGTTCAGTGAGGTGGCAGACCAAATTCCAAGCCCTCGTTCCAGTTTCGTATCCGCATTGCTATCTGATTGCATCCGCCACGGGCCCTCTCGCACTGGAAGACAGTAGATTCGATCATGCCGCTCCTTGCGGCGGAAAATGTTGTATCACGCTTGCTTCCCGAAAGTCGGCATGGGTTGAAAAAACTAGCTTTGCTGTCTCTGTGGCCGAGTGTGTACAATGGTATCCGACCGTCTGAGGACTGGAGGACTCCCAGGCTTGAGCCGGAAAGGCCAATCCTCCCAGAGCTTCCTGTTTTCTGATTACGCCCTCCCACCATTCACCCACCCCTACCGGAAAAGTTCATGAGCGATCCGATTCGCGAGATCGATATCTGTTCCGATTCAAACTTTTGGAAGCACCGAGCAGTGCAAGGTTTTGTCGTCAAGATTTGCGTTTTTATCTCTCTCTTTGCCTGCTCCCAGATGTCCGCGTACGGATTGGACAAAGAGGAGGAATGGAAAAAGTGGCGGGAAACGTTTGACGAAAAGATCCTTCCCATCATTGAAAAGAAGTGTTTGAAGTGCCATCAGGGGGAGGATCCCGACGGTGAGTTCGACCTTTCTAAGTTTTCCAACGGCCAGGCAGCGGTCGAGGGTGGTGACATTTGGGAAAGGGTTGCTGTCCGAGTTCGTTTAAACGAAATGCCACCACCAAAGAGTCCGGGATTAACCGACCCGGAAAAAGGGGCATTCCATCGGTGGGTGGATACGAGGCCCGATCAAGATCTCTGCAACAAGCTTGCTTCTGACGAAACCCAGAGTTGGTATCGGGGGCATGTGATGAGTCGACGATTAACGCGGACCGAGTATGGGAACGCTATCCGCGACCTAACAGGCCAAGAGTTACCGGAGGAGCTTCTCCCGCCGGAAGACGGAGGAGGGGGTGAGGGATTTGATACCGTGGGAGATGCCCTATTCACGTCCCCCATCCATCTCGAGTCCTATCTTCGAGCGGCGGAGTATGCGGTTGATCGCCTCATGGATACGAACGATATCATCGCCGTATCGGAAAAATTGCGAAGGTTGACCGGGACCGAAGTCTTTTCCGGCTTGAACTTCGAGACCGAGGAATCGCAAACCACTGCAGCAAGAGCGACGTTAAAGCAGTTCGCGAGGCTTGCTTGGAGGCGCCCGATCGACGACACCGACATCGATAAGTTGATGGTCTTGTACAGCAAATCACGGGGAGAATCAGGGGATCACCTACGAGGTATAAAACAAGCCTTCAAGGCGATATTGTTGTCTCCCCAGTTTCTCTTTGTGAACGAACCTGAGCCCGAGGAATCGGGCGTTCAACGATTAACACCGCACCAGTTCGCGATGCGCATGGCGCTCGTGGTTTGGTCCTCGATTCCCGATTCGACTTTATTGCAGCTCGCAGATGAGAATCGACTCTTTGAAGCAGAGGTCATTCGAGAACAGTTGTCCAGGATGCTCAAGGATGAGAAGGCGAGAGCGATTGGCGAAAATTTCGGTCTTCAATGGTTGGGTTTACGTGACTTGCTGCAGATCAAACCGGATGCAGAGGTGTTTCCACAGTTCGACGCATCCCTATCGCAGTCCGCGAGAGAAGAGGTCATTCGCTTTGTGAGCGGTGTGTTCCGCGAAGGAAGACCTTTATCGGATTTATTGGACTCGGATTACTTGTACCTCAACGAGCAGCTTGCAAAACACTACGGCGTTGCATGGCCTGGGGGCGATGAGTGGGCCCGGGTACAACTGCCGGTCGAATCCAAGCATCGCGGTGGAGTTACAACGATGGCCGGGGTGTTGATTAAGACATCCTACCCGAGGCGGACCAGTCCAGTGCTTCGAGGGCGTTGGATCTTGGAGGACGTCTTAGGAGCCAAGGTACCGCCACCGCCACCGAACGTCCCAGCCCTAGAAGAAGGGGACCATGGCCCCAATAATTTGACATTGCGACAAAGGCTGGAAAAGCATCGCGAGAATCCTGAATGCGCATCCTGTCACGACCGGATGGATCCCCTTGGGTTCGGGTTGGAAAATTTCGATGCGATAGGACGATGGCGAACCGAAGACAATGGTCAGCCCGTCGATTCCGCAGGCAAGTTACCTTCGGGGGAGACCTTTGAAGGATCTGCGGGGCTGAAAAAGATTTTGATATCCCGCAAGGATGAGTTTTATCGTCATGTCGCAAGGAAAATGGTCGGCTTTGCGTTGGGACGAGAATTGAACAAGTTCGATCAATGCGTCATCGACAAGAGTGTCGAAAGATTGAATAAGGAAGGTCATGCTTCGGTAATCATAGAAGAGATCTTTTTGTCCTACGCGTTTCAACACCGATACTACAGCAAATCAAGCAAGTAACTCAAGCTAAAGAATAGTCATGCGAAATCCTGCAAATTCACAACTCAAGCCTTCGCGGCGACGATTCCTGCGCGGTTGTTCCGTCGCCTTGGCCTTGCCTTGGATGGAATCGGCGACATCGGCGACCACTCGAGCCGCGTCCGTTGCAGCCCCGCCGGTCCGCACCGCTTTCATCTACTTTCCCAATGGGGTTTGGGAGAAAGCTTGGGTGCCTGAGAGCAAGGGTAAAGATTACCAGCTCAGTCCTTCTCTCGAGCCAATCGCGGATGTCAAAGACAGCGTCATTGTCCTCAGCGGGCTTGATAAGAAAAACAGTCATGGAGGCGATGGTCACTACGCGAAGACCGCGAATTTCTTGACTGGACTTCCAGTAGCGAAGACCACGGGAAAGGACATTAGTTCGGGCGGGATCTCCATTGACCAACTCATCGCGCAGCATACGAGCCAGTTCACTCCATTGCCTTCGTTGGAACTGGGAACCGAGCCAGTAATCAGCGGAATCGACAGCAACGTGGGTTACACGAGGCTCTATGGTTCGCACATTTCTTGGCAATCCGCCACGAGACCGGTTGCCAAGGAGATTAACCCCCGACTGGTTTACGAACGTTTGTTTGGCAAATCCATCACCGCGGACAGCGAGCGGGCCGAATCCTACAACAATCTCCTCGATTACGTTCTAGACGATGCCAAATCGGTACGGAAGAGACTGGGACGCGACGACCAGTTCAAGATGGATGAGTTTCTCGATTCCGTCCGAGGAGTCGAAAAGCGTATCGAGTTCACCATGCAGAAAGGGAAGACAGACTGGGCCCCGCATTTGGACGAATCTTTGATTCAGCAGGCCAAACCGGGCGTGCCTGCTGATTTCCGCGAGCACATTGCGATCATGATGGACTTGATTGTGCTCGCGTTTCAATCCGATTCGACTCGCGTTTGCTCGTTGATGTTTGCCAACGACGTATCCGGAAGAAACTTTTCGTTCCTCGATGGGGTGAAGGGTGGGCATCACGAGCTTTCTCACCACGAGAACAACGAGGAAAAGATTGCTCAGTATCAACGAATCAATCGCTGGCACACCGAGCAATTTGCGCGGATGCTGAAGAAAATGCGAGACATTCGGGAGGGCGATTCTACTTTGCTCGACAACAGCATGATCGTCTTTGGATCGAGCATGTCCGATGGGAATAGGCACGATCCCGATAACCTCCCGATCTTGCTCGGAGGCAAGGGGGGAGGTACTCTGCAGAGCGGCCAGCACATCGCTGTCGATGGAATGGTGCCGCTTTGCAATCTCTATCTCACCATGTTGCGAAAGATGGGGCTCGAAGCGGACCAATTTGGAGACAGCACGGGTGTGATCGAAGGCGTTTGAGAGGCGATTTCGAGTTACCGAAGCGAGCGAGGAATGCCGCCACCTACCTATTTGCCCTTGTGAATCGCAATGTCAGAGACGATCTTTAGCAGAATCATTCGGAAAGAAATCCCAGCCAAAATCGTTTACGAAGACGAGCTTGCATTGGCCTTTCACGACGTGAATCCCCAGGCTCCGGTGCATGTTTTGGTTATTCCAAAGAAGCCGATCCAATCACTTGCCCATGCAACGGAATCCGATGTCGTGTTATTGGGGCATTTGCAGTGGGTTATTCAGCTGGTCGCGAAGCAGTTGCAGATCGATGAGACCGGATATCGTGTCGTCACCAATATTGGACGAGATGGCGGCCAATCGGTAGAGCATATTCACTATCATGTGCTTGGAGGTCGACCTTTGTCTTGGCCGCCGGGCTAACCGCCTCTTGCGCTCGGTGGGATTTTTGGGTTGGTCAATTGATTTATCAAGGCGCAGTGCAACATGCAGCAGTGGATAGCTCCGATACTTGTTTTGACCGCCATCGGAGTCGCTTGGCTGGTGCAATATCTGCTGGAGAAGAAACGCCGGGAGAAACTGCTGGCTTTCGCCGAGGAGCTTGGGCTGGAGGCCTACCCGGAGTTGCCGAGCGAGGATCGGAGTTTATTTCGCGTTTTCCCTTTTGCCAGACGGGGAGATCGGCAGACCTCGGGATTAACGGTGGTCATCGACGACGGCGAGACACGGGTAGTATTGTTCGATTTCCAGACGGTGAGCGGTAACGGGAAGAATAAGTCGACCCGCAACTATGCCCTATCACTGATCACGGATGGGGGGTTTAAGGCTCCGTATTTGGAGATGGTTCCCAAGACCTGGGGAATCAAGCTTGGGAAACTGTTTGGCGGCGCGTCGATCGAGATTCCCGATGATCCGTCTTTTTCCAATCGATTTCGGATCCTTGGCGAGCCCGAGATCGAAGTAACCACCTTTTTGAATTCCGCGCGACGGGCAGCCATCGGGGGAGCGAAGATCAAATCGTTCTCCGCGGCAGGCAAATCGTTTCTTGTCGAACACGAGGAAAAGAAGCTCAATGCGGCCAATGTGCGCGAGCTGCTCAATCGCAGTTTAGCCCTCTGCAAGTCGCTTCGATAACCTCCAGTTGGGAGCGACAACGCCAGCGAATTCGTGTAGAATCCTGATCTCTTGCAACGACCGGCACCGCCCCTCATTTTGGGGGCAACCAAGCCGGTTCACCTCGTTTGATTTGGATACCCAATGAACGCATCCGGCGACCAAAAATTCGACTTGGAAACGACAGAAAACATCGGTTTAGCGGGACTGAGCGCCGAGGGGGGGTACACCGGGGACGACCTCAAGCACTTGAGCGACTTGGAACACGTCCGCGAGCGCCCGGGGATGTACATCGGAGATACGACGCTCAGCGGCTTGCACCATTTGGTCTACGAAGTCGTGGACAACTCGATTGACGAAGCGATGGCCGGACATGCAAAAACGGTGTCGGTCACGATCAATTCGGATGGTTCGGTAACCGTCGAGGACGATGGTCGTGGTATCCCGACCGACCGCCACGCGCAGCTGTCGGAAATGATGCAGCGTGAAATGTCGACCTTGGAAGGGGTCATGACCGTCTTGAAGTTCGGCGGCAAATTCGAAAAGAAGGCGTATCAGACTTCCGGTGGTTTGCACGGGGTTGGGGTGACCGTCGTGAACTTCCTTTCGCAATGGTGCGAAGTCGAAGTCTGCCGCAACGGAAAGATTTACACGCAATCCTATGAGCGAGGAGTAGCAACGGGCCCGGTTCGCGAGGCGGGTACGACCACCAAACGGGGAACCAAAACGACGTTCAAACCGGACGGCCAGATTTTCCCAAACACCAAGTATTCTTACGACACCCTTATCAAGCGATTGCAAGAGTTGGCGTTTTTGAACAGCGGCGTTCGAATCAAAGTCAAAGACGACAGGTCGAGTCAGACCGACGAGTTTTATTACGAGAAGGGGATCATTGAGTTCGTCGAGCATCTCAACCGAGCGAGCGACGTGGTGCACAAAGACGTCATCCTCATCCAGGGGAGCAAGGATGACTTTTCTTATTCCATCGCGTTTCAGTACTCAGAGGAGTACACCGAAAATCTCCATTCCTACTGCAACAACATCAATACGCGCGAGGGTGGCACCCACGTATCCGGGTTCCGGGCCGCACTGACTCGGTCGTTAAACGCGTATGGAAAGAAAGAGAATCTCTTCAAGGATTTGGTCCCGACCGGAGATGACCTTCGCGAAGGCTTGACCTGCGTGATCAGCGTTCGAGTCGGTCAACCTCAGTTCGAAGGTCAAACGAAGACCAAGCTTGGTAACAGCGAAGTCGAAGGGATCGTGAACTCGGTTGTTGGAGAGGCTCTCACGAAGTATTTGGAAGAGAACCCAAAGAACGCCAAGCTGCTGGTTCGCAAGGGCCAGCTAGCCGCGGAAGCTCGCGAGGCAGCGAGAAAAGCAAAAGATGCGCTACGCAAGCGTAAAGATGTGTTGGGCGGAGGTGGATTGCCGGGCAAGCTTCGCGACTGTATCAGCAACAAGATGGAGGAATGCGAACTGTATTTGGTGGAAGGTGACTCGGCAGGTGGTAGCGCCGAGGGCGGCCGGTTCCGTGACACGCAAGCCATTCTTCCGCTTCGAGGAAAGATCATCAACGCGTACAAGAGTCGCGATGACAAGGTCTTGGCCAACGAAGAAGTCATGAGCATGATCCAAGCCATCGGGAGCGGAATCGGAGCGGATCAAGACATTGGGAAACGCCGCTACAACCGCGTCATCATCATGACTGACGCCGACATCGATGGTTCACACATTCGAACACTGCTGCTTTGCTTCTTTTACCGGCAGATGTATCAGTTGGTAGCCGGTGGCCACGTCTACTTGGCACAGCCACCGCTTTACCGTGTGGTACGAGGAAAGAAAGAAAAGTATTACGTTCAATCGGAAGATGAAATGAAGCAGCAGCTTCAAGAGCGAGGTTTGAACGACAGCCAATTCATCGATGATCGCGGCAATATTTTTGAGGGAGATAGAATGCGCAAACTTTGCGCGACACTCTCCGCCATGGAAGACGCGTTGCTCAATTTGGAGCGTCGCGGTATCTCGCTTCGCATGCACGCAGAAAGAATGGAAAAAGAGACGGGACGACTGCCCGTTTTCCACTTGGACATGGGAGTGGAAGACCATTGGTTTGTGACTCGCGACAAGCTCGATGAATTCCTGGCATCCCGTAAGATTTTGGTGGACGAGGCGGCACCGGAGGCGGTCATTCCAGGAGCACCTGGAACCCCGAACGATGCACCGGCTGGCCCAGTTGCTCACATTGCGGAGTTGTTCGAAGTTCGAACGATCAACACCGGGTTGAAAGAGTTGGCCGAATACGGCTTCTCGATCGAAGACTTGATCCCCAAGGACCGTACTGGATCGACCGACTCCCGTTTCAAGCTTGTTCGGGAAGAGAACAACATCGGCTTGGAAGATCTGCGAGAACTGCTACCTGCGATACGAGAGTCTGGACGCCGAGGCCTCACGATTACCCGATTTAAGGGTCTCGGTGAAATGAATGCGGAAGAGCTTCGTGACACCACACTGAACCCAAGTTGCCGAACCATGGTGAAGGTACAACTGTCTGATGCTGCAGCCGCAGACGAAATGTTCCGAGTCTTGATGGGCGATAAAGTCGAACCTCGGCGAGAATTCATCGAGAAACACGCGCTCGAAGTACGAAATCTCGACGTTTAGCGATACGTTCCAACCCCGGGGCTCCCATTTCGAAAACCAGTGCAAGTGAAGACATGTCAGAACGCGTAGCAAGAATTGATCGAACGACAGCGGAGACTTCCATTCATCTCGAGTTGAATTTGGATGGCTCCGGCAAGAACTCGATTGAGACCGGTGTTGGTTTTCTAGACCACATGCTGGTGCTTTTTTCCAAGCACTCGTTGGTGGATTTGACCGTTAAAGCTACTGGCGATCTGCATATCGACGCCCACCATACGACGGAAGATATTGGTATCTGTCTGGGGATGGCATTCAAGCAAGCGTTGGGAAACAAATCGGGTATCCGGCGTTATGGACACATGACTCTTCCGATGGAAGAGACGCTCGTCACCACAGCAGTTGACTTTAGCGGTAGGACGTTCGTGGTATTTCAGGCTGCGATGCCATCGCCGAAGATCGGTGATTTCGACAGCGAGCTCGTCGAAGATTTTTGGCAATCCTTTGCTGCAAACGTTGGTTGCAACTTGCATGTACTCTTGCATTACGGCCGGAACACCCATCACATCGCCGAAGCGATTTTCAAAGGAACGGCGAGATCGATCCGAGCGGCCATTGAATCTGATCCAAGGCAATCCGGAATCCCAAGCTCAAAAGGGACGCTTAGCTAGGTATTGCAGTCGCGTTTGCGTCACAAGTTGGTGTGACGGCAATAAAACGGGGACTCCCGGGCCATAAAAAAAGCCCAGCGACAATGCGCTGGGCTTTCTTATGTTTTGGCTATTCCACCATCGAGGCTAAAGCGTGCGACCAGTGGCCGCCCACCTTCATGTTTACTTGATCTCGATATCGAAGGTCGATGGAGAGGTTGGCACGGTGTGCTTGAGCCCCGAAGTCACCTCGCTGGCGTATTTTTGGGGAAGTTCGTTCTTCGGTGGAGGCGGAGCCTTTTCATCTGGGTTGTAGAGTTTCGACTCTTCTTCCGGAGTTAGGT
>JALOQZ010000108.1 GCA_025459245.1 Pirellula sp. | reverse complement strand
CTCTCGTACTCGACGACGGCAAGTCCGCGATTGCGATCGCCATCGTGGACAACTGCATTTTGCCCCATGAAGTGACCGACCGAGCCAAGGAATTGGTGCACCAAAAAATTGGTATCCCTCCTGAACGGATTCTCGTTGCAGCGACGCACACGCATTCCGCCGTCGCGGTCGCAGGAACCCACGGTTGTCCCATCCAAGAGGACTACGCAGCTGCTTTACCGGAGTGGATCGCAGAGGGAATACAGGAAGCCTACTCCCGCCGAGCACCCGCGCAAATCGGATTCACGTCGGCGACCGCTGATCGCTTTATCTACTGCCGCGATTGGATTATGAAGCCAGGAACGGCGAACAGTACGTTGTTCAGCGGCCGAAATGTGGATTGGGTTTCCATGAATCCGGGGCATGACAATGAAAACAAAAGGGCGCCTGTCGGATCCATCGATCGTCATATCCCGATCATGAGCGTGCGAGACATGTCCGGGCAGCATGTTGCATTGCTGGCTAGCTTTGGGACGCACTATGCAGGCGCAAAGGCTCTCTCTTCGGATTACTTCGGGTTCGTTTGCAATCGACTCGGGCGTGAATTGCGCAGCGATGCACCCGAGAAGTTTGTCGGTTTAATGGCGAATGGAACAAGCGGCAATGCTAACTGTATCGATTTCAGCAAGCCTCGCGAGCCCTTCACGTTTACCGATGTGGGGACCTATGTCAGCGATCTTATCTTGGAGGCAATGAAGGACATCGAGTATCGATCGGACCTGACGATCGACAGTCGATTCGCAAGCTTCGATGTCGAGGTACGCATGCCGAGCGATCAAGAGGTTTCGCAAGCCAAGAACTGGATTGCCTCTCATTTGCAAGATCGCTTGCCCAAAACGATGGACGAAAACTACGCGCGTGAAACGGTCCTTTTAAGCGAGCTACCCAAAACGCGTGTGATGAATGTGCAGGCGTTGCGAATCGGCGAAATGGTCATCGCGGCCAATCCATGCGAATCGTATGGGGAAACAGGACTTAAGATTCGCCAATCCAGTCCGTTTTCGTATACGATGAATATTGGCCTAGCCAATGGTCATTGCGGATACATTCCACCGCCCGAGATGTTTCAGCTCGGTAGCTATACGACTTGGAGGTGTCGAACCAGTTGTCTCGAAGAGTTTGCTGAGCCGAAGATGGTCGCTGCCATCGACAAGCTGATTGATGAGCTGCACGAGAGCTTGCCAGCCCCGAACGCCAAGCCGCGTGCGATCGATGGTAAGCCTATCAGCTTGCAGCTAAACCCGAAACCACCCGTTGCGCCGGAGCAGTCCTTGAACTATCTGGAGACAGATAGCGGCAACACTGTAGAGCTCGTTGCATCGGAACCCTTGGTTTTTGACCCGATCGCAATGCAAATCGATCATCGACAGCGATTCTGGATTGTCGAGATGGGGGATTATCCGAATCCTGCGGAACACGGCGAATCCCGAGTGGTGATCGTCAGCGACTCCGATGGTGATGGGGTGCTCGACAAGCGACAGGTGTTTCGAGATGGTTTGAGATTTGCCACAGGTGTTCAACCTTGGAAGAACGGAGCTTTCGTCACGGTTGAAGGGAAGCTCATCTACTTGGCCGATGAAGACTCTGATGGGACGGCAGATTTCGAGCAGATTTGGTTGGAGGGGTTCTCGGTCGGCAACCCGCAGCTGCGAGCCAATCACCCCACCATTACGCCCGATGGTTGGTTAACGATTGCCAGCGGTCTTCGATTAGGGCAGGTGAGCACGGGCAAGGATTACCCTTTCGAGCGACAATCGGTCGACGCTACCGGAGGGGATGTGCGATTTCATTTGTTGACCGGGCAATTGGAAGCGGTCGCGGGACCGAGCCAATACGGACTGTCGTTCGACATGGCCGGCAGGCGGTATGGTTGCTCGAACAGGCAACCTTGCTTTGTCGTCCAAGTCGAGAAGTACCAATCGAGCGCGAGTCCTTTGTCTGGGTTCGCATCCGCCATCCGCAATATTGTACCGGCGGAAGCGGATTCTCGAGTGCACCCACTGGTTCAAGCTTGGACGACATCGAATTTGCACGCAGGTCAGTTCACAGCCGCTTGCGGAGTGACGGTCGTCGAGGGAACATGGCTTGGGAAGCAGAATGGCCTCCATGTTTTGACATGCGAACCGACGGGTAGTTTGGTACAAGCACGGAGCTTGCTTCGGCCCACCGATGGCAGAGGAAGTTGGAAGCTGCAGGATGCATCATCCGATCGCGAGTTTTTGGCTAGCCGTGATCCTTGGTTTCGTCCCGTGGATCTCGTCATTGGGCCTTGGCAAGACCTGTACGTCGTCGATATGTATCGAGCCGTTATCGAACATCCGGAATGGGTGCCTGACGAATTAAAGCATCGCCCCGATGAACGGGACGGCGATGGATGCGGGCGAATCTATCGCATTCGTAATCAAAAAGATGCGCCGAAGTGTCCGCCGATAACGGGCTCGCTCGAGGAGATCGTCAAGCATCTGGCTCATTCGGATCGTTGGGTACAGCAGCAGGCAGCGTTGAGAATCTTGGAAGAGGTTCAAAGAAACCCTTTGCCCGAGAATATCTCCGCAGCCTTGCGCGCGATTCTCGTTCGTGGGAAGGGCAAGGTGTCGAGATCGTCGATTTCGATCGCGGCGCAGTTACTTTACGCGTGCGAAAAGTTGGAGCCAACAGACCTCCTCGCCATGCTCAAGTCCGGAGATGGAGAGATTGAGATCTTAGGAGCTCGGCTCATCAGCGAGATAGCGAGGGTTTCCACCGAGGAGAGAAAGAAGGCCTTTCGGGGGCTGGAGTTGATTTCAAGTCTGCTGGACTGCGCACAAGCAGGGGACGCCGAGTTGCGGAGCCTATCGAATTGGGCGATCGCTTGGTTAGGGAAAAAGTCGCTTACCAGCGAGCTTCAAGAGCAAGTTGAACGAGAGGCTCTCGCACAATTGGTATCCAGTCCCGGGGACAAGTTGCTTTGGATGGCGGTATCGAAATTACGCGAACAGGAGCAAACTGCTTTTTTAGCAGCTTACCTGCGAGCAGTTCAAAGCGACGGATCGGGGGATGAGGTTGCTAGCCATGCGATCGAATTGGAAGCGATCGAGCGATTATCAAGGCGATCGGTCGGTGAAGGAGGGCTCGCATTGCTCTCTCAGGTCGAGTCGATTTGGCCAGCGGAGTTTGGTCGAGGTTCCAATCGATGTGATGGTGTCGCGTTAGCGATTTTGGCAGGGCAGTTATCGGGTGGCACGAAGCTGGCAACGATTTCGAAGAAGCTTGTCGAGCACGTGTTCCGATTGGGTAGCGAATCCAAGAATAGCTTACACAGAATCTTGGCCGTTCGGTCTCTAGGTCAGATCGCTTCGGTGGATGCCGAGCAAAAGGAGAAGCTCTATGTCGCTTGTTTGGCAAGTGAATCGGAGGGCTTGGTGCTGGAAGGGATTCGAGGCTTGAGCCGGATATCTAGTCCGATCCTAGAGCGTTGGTTGGTCGAGCGAATTGGTTCGGTGTCTCCAAGTCTTCGCAACGAGTTGATCGCTATTTCCTTACGGCAACCAAAGTACTGCGGGGCTTTGGTTGAAGCGATGGAAACGAAAAGAATTTCACCTCGGTTGCTGAGTCCAGCGCAAATGGAGGCTCTCAAGAAAATAGATGCAACGGGATTGCGAGAACGGATCACAGCCATCATTTCAAGTTTGTCCAGCGAATCTCGGGACAAAGTCATCGCTCGGTATCGTGCCTCGATTGATCAGGCCGAAATCGATGCAAGCCAAGAATCGGGGCGTGGTCTCTTTGCAAAACACTGCTCGTCATGTCACCGAATCGACGGTGTTGGCTATGCGATTGGGCCGGATATCTCCGATTCGCGAGTTCAGAGCTATGACAAACTATTGACGGCGGTGCTGGATCCGAATCGAACCATCGACGCGAATTACTTTCGGTACTTGGCCAGGACTGAAGATGGTGAAGTCATCGAGGGGATCCTCAAAGAATCCAACGCTCAAACCGTTGTTTTAGAGCAGCAGAACGGGACGCGTCGAACGATAGCGAGAGAGGAGTTGGAGGAGTTCAAAAGCTCGGGGCAGTCGATGATGCCGGAGGGATTTGAGGCCTTGATCAACCCGGCCGAGATGGGGCAACTGCTTTGGTACATAAAGAATTGGCGATACCAAAAGGATGGAATTCCTGCAGCGGCAAAGGTCCCGAGCAGCCGTTAGGTTCCTTTCAGCAGCCCTCGATTGCAGTCCTGTTCGATGCGACTACACAGGGCCACCGCTCGAAGTTGTTTTGAGGCTTGGGGGGAGCGAACTCGGGGCGTAGAATGAGAACAGGAGATTATCCCGAAACCATCGGAGATCGCGGCTATCGTCAGAGCGGTTAAAGGTTTTGGGATAGGCTCTGGGTGTTGTGGTTCGCCGGCATTGCAGAGACACGTATGGCCTCTTCGAAAAATCAAAAAAGGGGGAACGTTTCCCCATCCGATGATTCGGAGCAATGCGCCATGTATTTGAAGGCACTAGCGGATCCGGCTCGCATTCGGATCCTCAAAGCATTGCAGGGGAGTCCGCTAACGGGAACAGATCTTTCGAACTTGTTGGATATAGAAATCCCCAATGTGTCACATCATTTGAGGGTGCTTTACCACGCGGGAATTGTACTCACTCGGAGAGACGGTCGATTTATCTATTACGAGATCAACCGCGATGTGCTCGCTAGCCGTTCCGTTGCCCAAACCTTGGACTTCGGCTGCTGCACTTTGAGGATGTCGACCGGCTAATGGCTCGGTCGAACATCCCATTTTCCGCTAACTAAGCATGCGATCAGTCGGATTGCGAAGATTCTGGCTTCGCTGCCTTTTCGCCGGCGGGGGTGTCGCTCGGAGGTGGTGGAGCGAAGGTTTCCGGAATCTGAGCTTCTTTGCTTTCGGAGCAGCCAAGCGTTGGAACGAAGGCCATTAAAAACGCTGCCGAGGCCAGGAATTTCATGGTGGAATTGATTTTCATTACCGAGATGTCTTCTTGCTGAAGGAGTATTAGGTGGGGTACAGAGACCGCGAAAGGTCGTCTATCGCGGTCTCATCCGATCGGAAAAAGAGCATTGCAGTTGCAAGGCTTTTTAAAACTCGTTGCTGATGACTTCACCGTCGGCGATGCCATTCAAACGAAGCCAGGTCACGCCGTCGATATTGTTCGTGATGCTTCGAACAGATCCATCACCGAGTGTGAAGTTGGTGAGGCCGGTGTGGTTGCTCGAGAACTCGAACCAGTTGTCTTCACCGATCAGCCAGGTCGTAGAGGCGGGAAGCGGAATCGCCGAGATCCAGAGAACCGTTGATTGTTCAACCGGCCCTGTGACGTTACCGCCACGGGTTTCACCGAAGGCGATAACATTGCTCAAGCCGTCCGAGACGCTACCGAACTTGGTTTCCGTACGGTTGCGGAACAAGCCTTGCCAGCGTCCGCCTTCCACGTCGGGGCGTCCTTGAGCGGCGGCGTAATTGGTCCGGCCCAGAGCTGCGACAGGCCAGCCGCCGGACGATCGTCCGATGAAGGCTTGAGCCGTGACACCGGTGCCTGTTGCGGATGAAGCTCGGACGTGCAATCGCGTGTAGACCACCGTCGGGGTTTTGGAGTCCGATGGGCAAAGGAAGGTGGGGATTTTGATTTGGGCAATGTTCCAAGGGTTCGTAGCACCGGCCCACAAGGCCGCGGTCGTAGAAGCCCATCGAAGGTCTTCGCCTGACTGCGCTAATCGATTGGTGCGAAGCAGGTCCGTTGGGAACTGTTGATAGATGTTGTTCAGTTCCATGAAGGGGAGCAGGTGAGGTAGCGTCCCATAGTACTGTTGGTTGCCAGCGGCTCCCGCGTCGATGAAGGGATCGACTCGCGAAGGTCCAAGGGCACCAGCGGGAAGCTTCTTGTATCCACTCTCAAAGTTATGAATTGCCAAGCCAATTTGTTTCAAATTGTTTTGGCAACTCATGCGTCTGGCAGCTTCCCGAGCCGCTTGTACGGCTGGTAACAACAACCCGACCAAAATCCCGATGATGGCGATAACGACCAATAATTCGACCAAGGTAAACGCACCGCGAGCGGTGCGCAGACGGACCATGCGCATAACGAACTCCGAACAAAGAAAAAACGGAATGAATTGAGTCGAAACATTCGTGGGGGGGGGAGAGGCCCCCAAAGCGTGACTGAAGTCGCTTGTGCGGAATCAAGAAAATTGATTCTAGAAAGGAATTTAGTCGCGCGAAGTACTTTCGTACTCCTGGTTGTAGTCTTGGAAGTTGCAAACCCTCCGGATCGACAACCGTCTTCGGACGGCAAATGATGGCGAGGTGCGATTTCAAAAACGTTGAATAACGGGGGCGGGTGAAGAAGGGAGGTCGGGTGTTTGTCAAATTCAACTAAAGGAAGATAGTTTGCCGTTGCGATGTGTGTTCAATCGGCAATCTGAATTTGCGATTTTGGGGCTAACCGTCTCGAAGTGCCAAAATGCGACATGAAATTTTTTTAAAATTATTTCAAATCGTGGATCGAAACTAACATTTTCTGACTTGGATGCGTCGGCTCGATCGGGAGCTTCCGGGGGGAATCCCCTCGCAGCGACTCTAAACTTCCAACGATCGCGAGTTCGTTTTTGGGATTTGGTGGTTCATGCGGTTTCAGATTGGCACTGCCAGGCATTTCCACCTTTCTTCGAACCTTCGAAGGCCTTATCCTATCTATAGTTCTTGATCCAGATCAGAATCTCTAATGCCTGATGGCTTTCCAAATGAGTAGCGATTTCAAAGTTGAGTTGGCACCGCGTGTGCACCGTCTGCCCCCCTATCTCTTTGGCCGGATCAATAATCTGCTGTATCAAAAGCGTCGAGCAGGCCAGGACTTGATTGATCTTGGGATGGGGAATCCATCGGATCCGCCCGATCCCTCGGTTATTGCCAAGCTATCGGAGGCAGCGAAGGACACCACCAACCACGGCTATTCGAAGAGCAACGGGATTTTGAATCTTCGACGCGAAGTGACCAGCAAGTATTTGCGTAAATACGGTGTGCGGCTTGATCCGGAGACCGAGACGATCGTTTGTTTGGGATCCAAGGAAGGATTTTCTCACATGTTGCTCGCGCTTATCGGTGCGGGGGACACGGCGATCATACCAGCTCCTTATTTCCCAGTTCATATGTATGGGGTCGTGTTGGCGTCCGGCAACGTCGTGGCGCTCGATGTATCGAATACCGATCGCTATCTCTCGAACATTGCCTACACGTGCGAGCACTTTTATCCGCGGCCCAAGTTGCTCATCATCAACTATCCGCACAATCCGTCGACGGTGACCGTCGAGCCTGAGTTCTTTGTCGACGTTGTGAAGCTCGCGAAGAAGTACGGATTGATGGTGATCAGCGACTTTGCTTATGCGGACGTGGCTTACGATGACTATACCCCACCATCCTTCTTGTCGGCTCCTGGGGCCAAGGATGTTGGCGTGGAGTTCACAACGATGAGCAAGGGGTACAACATGGCCGGATGGCGTGTTGGGTTTTGCTCAGGCAACGCGGATATGGTGAAAGCGTTGGCGACGATCAAAGGTTACTACGATTACGGAATGTTCCAAGCGATTCAGATCGCGGCGATCGTAGCCTTGCGCGATACCGAGGCGACCGTGGAGAAGCAGTCGAAGATTTATCAAGGTCGAAGGGACGTTCTCGTCGAAGGCTTGAGACGGATTGGTTGGGAAGTCTCGACACCGAAGGCGGGTATGTTTGCTTGGGCGAAGATTCCTGAGCCTTGGGCATCTCGCATGAACTCCATCGACTTCGCCATGCACTTGCTGGAGCATGGTAATGTAGCCGTCAGTCCCGGCGGTGGATTCGGTCCGCTCGGTGAAGGCTATCTGCGGATGGCGTTGGTCGAAAACGAAGCAAGACTTCGGCAAGCGGTACGTCAAATCGGGGCTTGCCTAGAACGAACGACTGCACCTGAGTTGGTCGGGGTTTAGTCTTTAGGCAGTTGCAATGAACCAACGAAACGGTCACCGAGGGAGAGGTGCGGAGATGCGAAGGCTGTTCGCGGGGGTTGGTTGGTTCGTTCTGTCTACTTTTTTTCAATCTTCGCTGGCGGAGGAAGAAGCAGCCAAGGATGCCCGTCCGGAGGTTGTTGTCGTGTGCCCGTCGGGGTGGCGACCCTCGCTTGAGAAGTGGATGGCGTATAGGCAGAAAGACTATCAACTGACGATTATTGACAGTCAGCGAGACCCTTCGGCCATTCGGAGTCGAGTGATCGATCTGGGGCAAAAATCTAAGCGGCTGGAAGCGGTTGTGTTGTGCGGCGATGTTTTTCAGGACAAAGTCACAGACGCTTCGCTTCCTCCCATCCGAGAAACCCTCGTACCTACGTTTTTGTTGCCGACCACGGTAAAGCTCGGCGAAGGGCAAACACAGACGCTTGCTAGCGATAGCCCCTTTGCGGATATCGACGGAGACGGCAGTCCCGATATTGCGGTCGGGCGATTGCCTGCTAAGTCGACCGATGATTTGGAGCGAATGCTAGACCGCGTCATTCGCTACGAGCAATCCGATGATTTTAGTGAATGGCGAGACCGTGTTCACGTGACCGCCGGAGTCGGTGGTTTTGGGATGTTCGCTGACAAAGCCATCGAGACCGTGGCTCGTCGCTATCTCTCCGAGGGGATTCCCGATCGATTCCGGCTGCAGATGACCTACGCGAGCATGCACAGTCCTTATTGCCCGGACCCACGCTCGCTAAAGCAAACGTTCCTCGGCAAACTCAATCGAGGCGGATTGTTTTGGGTTTACATCGGTCATGGATGGATCGATTCGCTGGACGATTTTCACTACGACGGATGCGAAGAGTGCATATGTAGCCCTGAGGACACGAAACTATTCGATGCACCGGTGGGGCCGCCCGTTGCCGTCTTGTTAGCTTGTTACACCGGAGCGTACGACGCCAAGGTGGATTGCTTTGCGGAAAGACTTTTGAGTCAGCCCAATGGACCGATCGCCGTCATCGCTGGATCTCGTGTCACGATGCCTTATGGTCTCAGTCAGTTAGCCGGCGAGATGATGGATTCCTGTTTCGTTCAGAATGAACGACGATTAGGAAAGGTAGTATTGCGAGCCAAGCAGTCGATATGGCGAGATGAAAGCGATGCGGGCCAAGCGAACATGGCTGACGGCGTGAAGATGTCGAACGAGGGAGCCGGAAAGCTTAAGACAAAGTATCAGTCGGCGATTGAGACGATGGCCAAAGCATTGAGTCCCGAAGGACATGATTTGGTCGCCGAGAGGCGAGAGCATGTGCGATTGATGAATCTTTTGGGGGATCCACTTTTGTCGATTCGTCATCCGCAGCCCTTGAAGATCGAAGCCCTGGAGGTTCTGGAAGCGGGATCGCCTATCGAGGCTTCCGTCCAGGTTCCTTGGGCGGGCGAGATGGATGTGGAGTTGGTCCTTCATCGAGATCGTTTGCCGCCCACGCTTGGATTGGCCGATTCGAAAGAGGAGGCGGATTCCAAGTACCAACGGATGCAAGACAATTATGATCGAGCGAACGACTTGGTCCTTTCTCAACAACGGTTGAACGTTCAACCGGGTGTCCAGCAAGTTCGCTTTGAAACGAGCGACGAGTATCGAGGGCAGTACGTGATTCGGGCACGCATGCAAAGTTCCGATGATTGGGCAGTCGGAACAAAGCGAATTCAGCTGCAACGCAAAAAGAAGGGTAAGTAATCAGGATGTCATGGACCCGTATCGAAGACATCCTGTCTCCGCAACTCGATCCGTACCGGCATTTGCGGACCACCAATCTGACGCGATTTAGCGGGCGGTTCATCGCCGAGAGCAAGCCGCTTGTCGCCCGGCTGTTGGCCAGTTCTGTGGCGGTGGAGTCGGTGCTGCTCGATGAAGCGTTTGTCGACGAGGCCCGCGAGTGGATATCGCCTGATCAAACCGTTTGGGTGGTACCGAGCGCAATGGTGAGCGAGCTGATCGGGTTTCATTTCCATCGCGGCTATTTGGCCTGCGGCCTGCGACCGAGGATCGGGACGGTCGAGGAATTGGTCGCGCAGACAGAATGGAAAAGTAAACCGTCCAAGAAAGAGCGTTGGACTGGGGTAATGCTAGTGGGGGTGCAGGACCCGGAGAATTTGGGGTCGATTTTGAGAACTTGCTCAGCACTGGGCATCCAAGACATCGTCTTAGGCCCCCAATGTGTTGATCCATTTGCAAGACGCGTTTTGCGAGTGTCGATGGGGAATGCCTTCAAGTTGCGATTTTTTGAAATCACCGACGCGATCGCCGCGATGAATGGACTTCAGGCTGTCGGGGTCGAATCCATTGCCGCTTGTTTGGCGGATGACAGCGAGGAGTTGTGCGATTTTTCACGCAATGGCCATTCGGTTGTCCTATTCGGAAACGAGGCTCATGGTCTGCCGGACGACATTTTGGCCGGTTGTTCCAGGCGTTTGAAGATCGAGATGGGGTTAGCCACCGATTCTTTGAACGTGAGCGTTGCGGCCGGAATTATACTTCATAATCTTTGCCGGATCTGTTGAGTCTCCTGTCCTTGGGGACTAGGTGATGACCTGCATTTCTGATTATTATTAGATAAACCTTCTTCAGCGCACTTCTCTAATCCCTCACTGACTTGTCCCACCGTTCTCCATCCGCTTCCGCCAATCAGTGGCAGTCTGCCTTTTCCGTCGCGAGTGCGACGCATGTTGGAATGCGCCGCCGGAACAATCAAGACAACCACGGAGTCTTTTTGGCCGGGGATGAGTCTGCTTGGAGCAAGTTTGGGCATTTGCTAATTGTGGCCGACGGGATGGGGGCTCACGCTGCAGGGGAGTTAGCCAGTCAACTCTCCGTCGAGCTTATCCCGCATCATTATCGAAAGCTTGTTCGAGGGCTGCATGCCGAGGCATTGCATCAAGCTCTCACGGAAACCAACGCCGAGATCTTCCGACGCGGTCAGGCTAACCCCGAATTTCGGAGCATGGGGACGACGACATGCGTTTTAGCGATCGTCCCCGAAGGAGCCTTGATCGCACACGTGGGGGATTCACGCGTTTATCGTCTGCGAGGTAACCAGCTTGAGCAGCTCACGTTCGATCATTCGCTCGTTTGGGAAATGAGGGCGTCCGGGGAGCTTTCTGAGGAAGCTATTCGCAACAGCACCATTCCGAAGAACGTGATCACTCGATCGTTGGGGCCGAATGCGAGCGTCATGGTGGACATCGAAGGCCCTTTTCCTCTTCAAGTTGGTGACAAATTTCTACTTTGCAGCGATGGTCTGAGCGGGCAGTTGAGCGACGAAGAGATCGGTGTTCTCCTTCAAGTGTTGGATCGGGACACAGCGGTGCAAGCCATGGTGGATATCGCGAATCTGCGAGGCGGGCCCGATAACATTACCGTCGTGGTTGGAGAGGTAACCTCCGATGCGATTATCGAGTCCAAATCGTTGCCAAGCGACGGAGCAAACCGGGCGGCAGCAAGTTTTCCCATTGCGTTCGGCATCGCGGCTGCGGTCGCGTTGCTGTTATCGATCGTGTTGTTGGCATTACAGCAGTTCCCCATTGCACTGTTGGCGTTAGCGGCAGCAGCCGTCGCATTCGCCTCTGGTTGGTACAAGTATCAATCGGCCTCGATTCCCAATGAACGGCCCGCGGGTGTTCATGGAAAATCTCCGTACCGACGCGTCGCGTGCAAGCCCGATCGGGGGTTTACCGAGAACCTGGCCCAAGTGGTTTCAGAGTTGGAGTCTTGGTTTGATGAGAACCACTGGTCGACAGCCTCTGCTGAACTCAGTTCAGCTCGCGACTTGGCCAAGAAAACGCAGAAGGAAGGCCGTTTTGCAGACTCCATTCGCAACCATGTTCAAGTCATTATGATCATGATGCGAGAGGCGCGGGTCCATCAAACCGCTCCTCCCGACGATTCAGAAACGATCGACCTGTAAAATCCAGAGTCTCCTGGCGCACGCTTAATTGGCCATGGGACGCACGTCCCTGGGGTGCCAACATTCCCTCATGAAATAGGTCCTGTGGGTTGCGTAGGCCCTATACACCATGCTGGAAACCGGACGCTAGCGATACCGGCTGATAGCTATCCCCAGTACTGGGCCACTTTCTTGCGCAAAAACTCGGCGCTTCGCGCTAGTTGCTCGATACCATCGACTCCGTCTTCGATGCTGATCCAACTATCGAAACCGACTCGCTTCAACTCGGTGAAGATCTGATCGTAGTCGTTTAGTCCCTTTCCAATCTCA
>JALOQZ010000387.1 GCA_025459245.1 Pirellula sp. | reverse complement strand
GTTGTTGCCGTCGGAGAGACCGGGCTCGACAAGCATTGGGATGATTGCCCTTTCCCACTTCAACAATCCAACTTTGCAGCTCACTGGGATTTGAGCCGTGCGACAGGGCTTCCGGTCATCATCCATATGCGTGATTGCGAGGCCGAGATGCTCGCAGCACTGGAATCGGAGTACGCGCGCGGTCGATTGAACGGGGTGATGCATTCGTATGCGGGTTCCTTAACCACGGCGATGAAGTGCCTTGAGATGGGGCTCTTTATCAGTTTTGCAGGAATGGTGACTTACAAGAAATCGATCGAGCTCCGCGATGTCGCAAAGGAGATCCCGATCGAGCGATTGCTGCTCGAGACCGACTCCCCTTATTTAAGTCCAGAGCCTCATCGTTCCAAGAGGCCTAACGAGCCAAGCTGGATGGTTCACACCGCGCGTGTGCTGGCGGACGTGAAATCGATCGATCTTTCGGAGCTTCGATCGATTACGGCAGCAAATACCAAACAACTATTCGATCGCTGGTACTCAACCGAACCGGTAGCGAACAATGCACCAAAGGGCATTGAATAAGTCCCGCACACCGATCTTTTTCCCTTCATCCCACGAGCGGGGCTGGTATCGGATCGGAACTTCCTGGATCGAGACACCTCGCCGAGCAAGCTTGGCAGTGATTTCGGGTTCGAAACCAAACCGACGTTGCTCGATATGAATCGATTGTAGCAGTTCTCTGCGAAACGCTTTGTAGCAAGTCTCCATGTCGGTGAGTTTTTGACCACTTGCCAGATTGCTCAGTCCGGTGAGGAATCGATTTCCAAGGCGATGAATCCATGAATCGTGATGGTTGTCTGATGCAAGGTAACGCGAACCATAGACCACCTCTGCTTGACCTGCTTGTATAGGCGCGATGACTTGCATGATTTGTTCTGGCTCGTATTCCAAATCGGCATCTTGCACGATGACAATCTCGCCACGAGCTGCAGCAAAGCCCGTTTGGATGGCAGCCCCTTTGCCTTGATTGATCGAATGAAAAATCGGTTCAATAGGGAGTCGATCAGCCAAATCGCGAATGAGCTGCTGCGTTCCGTCCAGACTTCCATCGTCAACAACGATAACTTGTTTCGAAATCGGGAGCCGACAAACACGCTCGACAATCTCGCTCAGCGTAGCCAGTTCATTGTAAGCGGGGATAACCACGGTGAGCTGTGGCGATGCGATGCCGAGGGACGCTTCAGGACCAACAGACAACACGACAGAGTCGAGCAAACGCTCTGCATTGTCGATCTTTTCCATCAAACGTTCTTCAGCTTCCCTTCCTGCACAAGCGAGGGAGGCAAGTTGCGACGGATTTGCTTGCGCAGGCGCAGCGATTTGTTCGGAATCCAGAGCGGGCCTAGATTGAAATGCCATGCAATGCTCGCAAGAAGCGGATAGAAAAGAACGAAGCCGGTCCGTTGAAGATCGGTTAGGCAGCAGCAAAACCAAACAGAATTACACGAAATGCTAGCAAGAGACTTCACCGAAGTGGCTGAGCGTGCCAATCGTAGCGAGTTTATGGATTCTGAGGAATGTTTCTTGGTTGGCTAGGGGAAGCTCGGCGCCCCGACCATACGCATTTCGCATCTCTCCGAACATCAGTAAGAACAGGCTTGCGAGGGAGTGCTGATGTATCAGCCGGTATCGCGTTAGCATCCGGTTACCGGCCATCCTATGATCCGGCCATCCTATGATGTTGTCGAATGCGTTAGGAGGGTTGTGCATCGAGGACGCGGCTTTCGCAGAGCGAAAGGCGACTCGGGAAGGCTCTATGCGACAAGGCCTTTGGTTACCAACATGAAGACATCTTCCAGCGTCGGGTCTTTGTCGTTGAACGATTTCATCTTGACCCCACCGTTTACCAATCGGGTCAGGATATCTGCCAATCCCGCATCGTCGGTTTCGAATTCTGCCGTAGCGCGATTGCCGTCGATATCGATGCCTCTCAACGTCGGTTCGCTGCGCAAAATCGAAACCCCGGCGTCTTGATTCTCGAGAAAGCGAACTTCGACAATTCGATTGCGGCGGATTTTGCGATAGACCGATTCGATCGGACCGTGCATGAGCAATTGCCCCCGTTCGATGATCCCGATAGAGGTGCAGCAATCGGCAAGCTCACTCAAGATATGGCTGCTGATCAGGATCGTCTTTCCCATTTTCCGAAGCTCTCGAAGTAACGCTTTCACTTCGATTCTCGCTCTGGGGTCTAAGCCGCTGGTCGGTTCATCCAGAATCAAAACAGGAGGATCATGCACGAGCGTCTTGGCCAAGCAGAGTCGCTGCTTCATCCCGCGCGAAAGTCCGTTGACGTAGTCGTCCCTTTTGTGAGTGAGATCGAGCAATTCGAGAACATCGCCGATAACTTGCTTTCGCTGCGTACGACCAATCTTGTAGGCGACTGCAAAGAAGTCGAGAAACTCCCAAACTTTCATACCGTCGTAGACACCGAAGTCATCGGGCATGTACCCGATGCTGCGCCGTACATCCATCGGGTTTTTGTTCACGCTAAAACCATTGATCGAACCGTCTCCGCGGGTTGGTTTGAGCAGCGTCGCGAGAAAACGAATCGAAGTGCTTTTGCCTGCGCCATTGGGCCCGATGAATCCAAAAAGTTCCCCCGCGTCGATCTTCATCGTGATCGAGTCAACGGCTCGAAACTCACCGTAGTCCTTACCAAACTCATGCAGCTCAATCATGGGGTCGCCATCGTCAGGCTATTGATGAAATCATCCAAGATTCCCGATTTCGAGTCGAATCGTGAACCTTACGGCGACCAGTATAGCGATTTGTGGCTCCGAAGGTCGAGGATTCGAATCCCCTCTAGATCGCTTTCATCCCTCCCGGGGTAGGTGACTTCTTTGCATCCAACCCGTGGTGGCGAAAGGCATCCCCCTGGTTAATAGCTGAAGTCTTTGCCGAACAAATCGTTTAACAGTCAGCCGGCAGGCGAACACGCACCGCCGAAGGCGTAGTCAAGAAGTCGTTCCCCATTTTTGCTTCTCAAGCTCAGACACCCGACGATATGGTCTTTGGGACCGGAGCGAATGTCGGGAGCGACCTCCAAGAGAAGCAAGCAAAAACGAAGCCGCGGCAGCTTGCGTCCCTTCACATTGGTCGAATGCGTCGCAGACAAAAAATCTGGCTCCCTTCGCCCCCGGGCTCGGGGTAGAAGGGCTGGGGGTGAGGGAAAGAATGTGCAATGTCGTAAGCTTGGATCGATACGCTGTACTGAAAGAAAAGCAATCCGTTGTCTTCCTTAAGCTACGGTGTATTGCAACGTTGAACCCATCCAATTCACCACGTCTTCTTTCGTCCCTAACGGGACTGAGGCGATGATG
>JALOQZ010000386.1 GCA_025459245.1 Pirellula sp. | reverse complement strand
GACTTTGACTTTCATCCGCGTCTAGAAGATACGCGCCGCGGCTTCCTCCGGGCCCACCCGCCAGCCCACCATAACCAGCTCCCCCGCCCGCGCCTGGGGGCGATCCAGATCCAGGAACGCCGAGCCCATAAGCATCGCTCGGGGTGCCCGTTCCTTCAGAGCCATACCCACCTTCAGAGCCATACCCCATCCCATATCCGCCCATCCCCCCCCCGACGGGGCCTCCCTGGCCTGGCGATGAAGGCGACTTAGCGAGTGCGTTGTCATAACCACCTTTCGACTCGCCCAGCATTCTCTGCACAACCGGTCCCTGGGCCGCAGCCGTTGGATTATCAGCCCGATAGAGCTCAAGCGATTTACCTGCGGAGGCTGCCGGGGATGCTGCAGAAGAAGAATCGGCGGCTAGAACCGCACCAAAGTCTGCAATACCTGCATTCGGTGCAGTGTTTTGTTTTAATTCCACGGGTTGATTTAACTCTACGGGGGCAGCTTCTGTCGATTTCAAATCATTTGTGCTCAACGCATCAACCGTCGGTGTCGATTTACTTTCGTCCGAACGATTCGACTGTCCGGCTTGTTGATCTAAACGAACAGCGATCGGGCCATCCACCTTGGCTCTTGGGTGATCGCCAAGCTGATAAGAGTTCCAGGCGAGCCATGCGACCGGGATGCATGCGGCGATGGCTAACGCTGCTACGAATCGGCGCCGACGGTAGAAAGGCAACGTTGCAAGCTGGCTCAGCTGGATGGTCGAAGATTCCGTTTCGGGGTTTGTAATGGCTTCTTCCAGAATCGATCGCTGTTCGTCGGTTAGCGCCGAGTGGGCTTGTACTGACGTTTCATTAAAAGTCGATTTGAGGATCCCCAGCGTCTTCTGGAGCACGGCAAGCTCGGACTGCATCTCCGGTGATTCCTTCAAGCGTCGCTCGACGAGCGCAGCTTCCTCAGCGGGGAGTTCATCGAGGAGATATGCTGTTAGCATCCAAGGTTTGATAGGGGATGTGGATTCGTTGTTTTTTGGGTTTGGCGATGACATGGTCGGTATAGGGTTGGCAAGAAATGTATTCGATGGAGTTGAACAGGTAGAAGCACCGAAGTGATTTTTTTCGTCCTCTGCCTTGGGCCTATCCGAAAACAATGAACCGCTTTGGCGCTAGCCGCGGTCTCCAATGGATTTCGAATAGGCGTTTAGATATCTGCGACGCAGTGTTTGAGCCGCGTGACCGCTTGATGGATCAAGACACCGACGTGGGAAACGCTGAGGTCCATCACCTCCGCGATCTGCTTGTAAGAGAGACCTTGTTGAAGCCTCAGCACCAGCACTTCTTGCTCTCGCGAGGGGAGAGCCGCGATCTCGCGTTGAAGGTGCTGACGTTCCTCGGATGAGATAAGCGATTGGGTCGGATCGGACGTCGGACCGGACTGTCGGTCTATTTGCTCGCTAGCGAATTGGATAAACATTCGAGACTCCTTGCGATGGCAATCCATCGCACGATGGCGACAGCATTTGAAAAGCCAAGCCTCCATGTGATCCTCGACACTCGATCGCGGTTCGCGGCACGCTCGAAGGAACGTGTCTTGAACGCAATCTCGGGCGCGGTCCCAGTCGCCACCAAGCAGTTTTGCGGCGTACGAAACCAACGGACGTTCGTAGCGCGCAAAAAGGGAGCGAAGCCATTCGCGATCGGAGGCTGGGCTAGTTGGCGGTTCGTTCATGCCGCGCCTGTCGATCGCAAACGAGCGATAGGGATTGAGTGATTCAGGAGGAAAAGGCAACCGACCGTTCCATCGCGGCCGGGTTGCTTGAGTAAACGCCGGCGGAGAGAGTCTCTTAGTCTTAATCTAAGAAATGGAAAGAAAAAAGAAGGCGGGCGGAAATGCAGGCGTCCGGCATCAGCCGGAACGCGCTAGCGTCCGGTTTCTTTGAAATGAACGAATAGGGTTGCATCGGTTGGTCGGGACGTGCTGCGGCGGCAACCGGGGGCTAGCGCCCTGCGGCTGATGAGAGCAGGCGTCCGGCGTAACCCAACCTATGCGAGCATGGAGGCCCAGGTGTCTTTGGCGATTTGCAACGCTTCGGGTAGCTTCGCAGGGATCTTTCCGCCGGCTTGTGCCAAGTCAGGCTTTCCACCGCCGCCACCTCCTACCAATTCAGCCACTGGAGTGATCCACTTGCCCGCGCTCAAACCTCGTTCGACCAACGATTGGCTGATCCCAGCGATGAGAGTCACTTTGTCGTCGGCCCGATTGGCAAGGAGTACAGCGACAGGCTCGGCCGTCTTCTTGCGAAGTTGATCGATCCACTGACGCATCATGCCCGCGTTGGCGTTGGGGGTCTCTGCGACGATCAAACGGGTTCCGCCTACCTCGGACGCTTGCTCCAGCAAGCTTTCCACCGAGATGCTGCCTCCGCTTTCGCTTAGCTTTTTGATCTGTTCATGAAGCTGGGTTTGCTCTTTGAGCAGAGCCTCCAATCGCTCGGGCACTTCTTCGTAGGAGACGTTGAGCAGTCGTGCCGCTTGCCGGAAGGCTGCTCGCGTCAAGCTATAGTCGGCCTTTGCGGAGGATGGAGATGCTTTGCCGCCGACCAATGCAGGGACCGCTTCGTTGCCCGCACCGGTCGCCAGCTTCTTCAGCTTGCGGACGGCCATCACCAAATCCTGCACGGTCTGCCCTAGCTTGTCGATCGAGCAGCCTAGTTTCTCGGAGGTCGCCTTTGCCAAGCTCTCAATCTTCGCTCGGTGTTCGATCGCTTTCGCTCCGGTCAACGCTGTGATCCGTCGAGTGCCTGAGGAGACGCTTTCTTCCGCGAGGATCTCCAGGGTTTGGATTTCGTTTGTGTTCGATGCGTGCGTTCCGCCGCACAACTCTTTGGAGAACGAGCCCATGGAGACCATGCGAACCGGATCGGGATACTTTTCGCCGAAGAGCATCATCGCGCCGGCTTCGCGCGCTGTCGCGAGAGGGACCAGTTTCCAGTCGATCGGAGCGGATTCAGAAATGCGTTGGTTCGATAGGGATTCCACTTTTTGAAGCAGCTCTTCGGGCAGCGATTCTTGGTTGCTGAAGTCAAAGCGGAGCCAGTCGGCATCCACCTTGCTACCTTGCTGCTGAGCATGGCTACCGACATGGGTTTGAAGAGCGTGGTGGAGGATATGCGTTGCCGAGTGAGCTCGCTTGATCGCATCTCTGCGGGAGGTATCGACGATGGCCGAGACGGTATCCCCCTCTTTGAGTTCTCCCGAACCGCTTCGTTGGGTATCGGTGACTTCAAAGACTCCGCTGGCCGTTTCCAATCGGCCGGAGTCCCCCACTTGCCCGCCGCTTTCGCCGTAGAAGGGGCTTTGGTCTAGCACAATTCGGATCATCTCGGTGGTCGAAGCCGATACGCTGGAGACCAATCGGTCTTCCTTTGGCTTGCCTACGATAATTCCCTTGACTTGAGCCTGCGATCGGGTGGTTTCGTAGCCGAGGAATTCGCATCGGTGAAGCGCTTCCTTCAACGTTTCAATGGGTCCGGTTTCAAAGAGTTCCCCTTGTTCGCCGCCGCTGATTTCCCCGTGCTCGGCCATCGCCTTACGGTAGCCATCCCAGTCGAAGGTGTAGTTCTTTTCGGCGGCGATCTGTTGGAACATCTCGGGTGGAACGCCGTGGGTTTGGTAGAGGGACGCAGCTTCGCGACCATCGACCATCACGCGGCCGGACGAACTCATGTCTCCGAACACTTTGTGGATTCGTTCGAGGCCGGAGTCGATCGTGGCGAAGAAGTCCGCTTCTTCGCGCTTCATGACTTGAGCAACCCTTTCGGTCGTGGTCGCTAATTCGGGGTAGACCGACTTCATCATGTTTGCGACGACAGGCACGAGCTGGTGGAGGAACGGCTCGCGCATACCCATTTGGTGACCATCGAGAACGGCTCTTCGGAGAAGTCGCTTGATAACGTAGCGGGCTTTCTTTGGTCCGGGGTAGACGTTTTCGTGGATCGCGAAGGTGCAAGCACGAACGTGGTCGGTGATCCGACGGAGACGTCGACCATTATCGCTTTCGTATTCGTACTTTTGACCGACCGTTTCTGCGGCGGCTTGAACGATCGGAAACAGAATATCGATGTGGAAGTTGGTCGGAACGTTTTGCAAAACGCTGGCGGTTCGCTCCAATCCCATCCCGGTATCGAT
>JALOQZ010000107.1 GCA_025459245.1 Pirellula sp. | reverse complement strand
GTGATCCTGCTTGCATCGGGAAACTCAATCAAGCACTCGACTTGAAACATCGCCGTATTCGCACCGAAGCCGCTTTCGCGCTCGGCAAGCTTGGCGAGCAGCATGGAATCGATGCGTTGGTGGAAATGGCGATCGATCCCGCCGTCCGAACACGGGTCATCGCATACGCTGAGGAGCTTGGGTGCATCGACAAGATTGACGAACAGTATCGCGGAATCTCAGTTGGCGCAGTGGCTTGCCCAAGTTGAGAACATGGGGCTTCCTCCGACTCGGATCGAACTCTTGGAGCAGCGCACTTTACCATGGCCTGGATTCGAAGCACCTCAAGAGTGTTTCTTGTTTCGCTTTGGGTACGGCATGCGCGATAGCGAATTCAGCAATGTTGGCTTCGCGGGCCCGACTTCCAAGGCTTTTTCTCAAGACCTGGCCAACGTTTCCATCGACGACGCCTTCGCCATTTTTGCTGGATGGGATATCGAACATCCGGAAGTCTATGAAACGCCCGCCAATCGTTTATCTACTTCAGACGAAACCATGGTTTACGAGTGGGGGCAGTCGCTCCAAGGCGAGAGATTCGATTCTGTGGAGCCAGCTTTTCTCGCAAGCTTCTTTGGGAACCGAGTTTTGGTTGGCATGGGCGAAAAAGGAGGGCGCCAACAGCCCTTTGCATTCGATGGCAAAGAGCTTGTATCTCTTCCGTCTCTGAACCCGACACCCGATTCGCTCACCCTCACTTATTATCTGTGGCGAGGACGCGAGTTCTTTCACACGTTCGCCTAATTCATGTCTCCAATCGGAAACCGATAAGCATAAGGCTCGCGTAAGAGCGGTAAATAGATTGCCGCGCGGGACAATCGTTGCTCGAGCGACGACTTACTTGATTTGCTGGATCGCTTTTCCGTCCTCGACTTGCCATACCCAGAGCATGCCGTCTTGACCGCCTGCGGCAACCATGGCTGTCTTGGTGTTGGTTGCATCAGGCGTCATGGCCGTGAGGCTGTAGAGAGCGTCCGCTGGCCCTCCGATCGCTCGGATCAGCTTTCCGTCGGCAGCGTTATGCAAACGGACTTGTTGGTCGGCCGACGAGGAAAGAATTTGGGTACTGCGCCCAACAAAGGACAGGGCAGTTACTTCTTTGCCAAATCCGGAAATTGTACGCTGAGCTTGTCCAAGCTCGACATCCCAGACTTTGACCGTTGTATCGGCGCTGGAGCTGGCAAGCAAAAATCCATCATCATGCCAGGCTAGACCCAAGACATGGTGAGTATGCCCTTCCAAGGTTCGGGGCGCAGCGTCGGAATGGACCACATGCAGGCGGACCAACTTGTCTGCACCCCCGGTTGCAACATAGTGGCCATCCGGCGAGAACTTCGCGACGAAGATCGTATCGCTGTGAACTTGCCCCCAGTCCTTTTTGATTGTGCCTGTGTCGATATCGACGAGCTTGAGGTCTCCAAACCGGCTGGGTGGTCCGCTCCCGACGACGAGTAGTTTGCCGTCGTGGCTGAAGTCCAATGCCGTAATTCGATCGCTGAACGGAGAATCCTCTGCAGTACCGATCGTCTTTTCTAGTACCCATCGATTTGACAGATCCCAATGAATGGAACGTCCGTCATCGTGCACCGCTAGCGCCCGCCCATCTGCTGTTAGCGTAAGGGACGCTGGCGTGGTCAAGGTCCCAGCCATGGTGGCTTGGTTCCTGCCGTTATCCGTTCGGAAAGCATGGAGCGAACCGTTTGTTCGAACCGTTACGCAGGTTTTGCCATCGGGAGTGACTGCGGCTTGCGAAACGGGAACGGTAGGCTTGCTCGCCTTCACCTCTTGAGCCGACTTCTCCAGCGATGCTAGCTCAGCCTTATCGGTCTCCAATTGCTTTTGGAAATTGGCCAGTGCTGTGGCTGCTTTCGCGGCTGACTGGTCTGCTGCAGCAAGGGTCTTGTCTAAACTCTCGAGTTTGGTGGCTTCTTCTTTTTTGGCTGTCTCTGCCTTTGCCAGATTCGCTTTGCGAGCCTCTAGATCCTTTTGGGTTTGCTCCAATTTCTTTTTGGCTTCCTCCAATGCTGCCATAGCTGCTTGAACAGCCGCTTCGCCTTCACTCACCTGCTTGGTTTGGGCATCGAACTCAGCCACTTTTTTATTGAGTGCTTCTTGGATCTCGCCCTTGGTTTTCTGAAGTTTGGCGACGTTTTCCGATTCCGCTTTCTGGCTCTTTTCCAACTCGGGAACTTGGGAGGCAGCTCGGTCTACTTTGGCTTTGAATCGTGCGAAGCGAGTCTCTGAATCTTCGATTGCCCGCTGAGAATCCATGTCCAATCGGTTTTCCCAAAGGGACTTTCCATCGACGGCATTCCATCCTTTCGCCAGCCCGTCAGCGCCAATACTGACCACGGTCGTACCGTCGCTTGATAGCAAGGCATGTGATGTCGGTGAACCGTGTTGAAGGGTTCGTTCTATCTTGTTTTGCGAAAGGGACAGGAGGTGAACCGACCCGTCGTTGGACGCAGCCATCACTCGATCAGGGGCAGCGAAGTCGATAGCGGAGATGTTCGAAATCTCCTTGCCAAATTCAGCCTTCTTCCAACCTTTCTCCGTTTCGCTCGTCGCAGTCCATTGCCAAGACTCGATGAGTCCTTCCGAGGTGCGAAGCAAGAAGCCTTTGTCGTTGGATACGACGATCTGCGAGGGGTTCGATTCTGTCTTTTGGGAGTGTTCGGGAGCGATCGACTTTGACATCTGCTCGATGGCTTGGGCAACGGGAAGAGAAACGACAGTGGAGTCTTCGAGCAGGGCGAAGATGCTTGTCCCATCCGCTGTCCAGTCGATCGATCGGATTGCAACAGGGGCATCCCAGCGGGTGACCGTTTGCATCGAATCGATATCAATGACTTCGACGCTGGGTGCACGGGTCACCTTCGCAAGCCTTTTTCCGATAGGGGATGCTGCAATGGTTACGCTCCCCCGGATGTTCGCTGCGAGGGCATCGGAGATGGATTGATCGGGGCGGCGCCAGATTTTGACATCTCGGAATCCGCCGGTCGCAATTCGATGGCCTGAGCGATCGATGGCAACCGATTGAACTAGATCTAGGTGCGTCGCATTGTTCGGCGATGAAGAGTTCGGCGATGAAGCTGCATTGCCATTCGATGGGAGGAGTGCAAGGCTTGGATCGATCAAGACAAAAGGCGCCGTAGAGCCCGACGAGGCCCACTGGTACACGACCGCTTGGTTTCCTCGACCGAGGACGGTGAATTGGCCATCTGCGGTCGCATCGATCGCGTAAATGGGGCGGATCGATTCGGGTATTTTTTGCCACTCCATCTTTGCGGCATTCTTCTTTGAACCAGCGACTGCACCGCCGTCAATCCAAGCCGCCAAGCGAGCGATTTCTTCAGGGGTGAATTGCATTGCTCCGACCTTGTTGTCTGCGGGAGGCATTAGTTCCTCCTCACCTTTGACGCGTCGAACCAAGCTGCTTTCGGCTGATTTTCCGGTTTGAAACGCAGCCCCGCTATCGCCTCCTTTGAGCAGTACCTCCAAATTCTCCAGATTGAGCCCACCCTCCGCTTTTTGGAGATTGTGACATGCGACACAATTCTTCTGCAAAAGAGGCTGGATATCGTTTACGAAATCCGGTGGCTCGGTCGCTGCTGCGGTGATCGCGAAAGCGGAGACGCTGACGAGGAACGTGGATGCTATAGGGATATAAGCTCGAAAAGCCATGCTCTTCCTTTGGACGGGTGAGTACCCGGTGTAGGGAGGGGGGGAGGTGGGGATATCCATGGTAATTGAACTTCAGGCTTCGGGAAAGAATCAACCGGCATGCCGAAGCTAGGTTACGCGGCAGTTTGAACTACAATGAGGGCTCTAAACGTATTGCATTTTTAAGAGCCTATCCGAAAACCGTCGAAAACCGCGGCTAGCGCCAATGCGGTTAATGGTTTCCGGATAGGCTTTAAGGGGCGGATGCGGTTCCCGTTTCCAAAACGATCGATAAGACTCCATGGGCTTCGGAAAAACGGCTCGCGAATCGGTTCATCACTATGCAAATTTGCGTCGTAATCACGCCGCTTGGCAACTTTTAACAGCTAGGCGAGCGCCGCTCGTTCTCACGAGCTTACGCGTTTTGGTTGAAGCCTATCCCAACGGAATTGCCTTTGAAGAGGCCGTTGAGCATCTCGCCGGATTGTTCGCCGATTTCATCAACGATAGCGAATTCGATCTGAGCGAAGAGCCCCCGGCCATGGCTCGCAAAGAGCTTCGCGCTTGGCTGAAGAACGGATTGATCGTCGAACGGGATGGGATGGTGATGGCCACCAATGCCTTTCAGCGAGCATTGAGCTTTTTGGAATCGCTGGAAGACGAGACAATGACCTCCACCGCCTCTCGATTGGCGACGGTGCAACGAGCCATTGAGCTTCTCGATGCCCAGCTGAGTCGAAGCCAAGTGAACCGAGAGAAATCGTTGCAGAGTCGAATCGATGCGCTGCAGAAAGAGCTCAAGGCTGTTCAAGCGGGCGAGTTTGAAGTCCTCGATGGCCCCAAAGCCGTCGAAGGAATTCGCGAGGTGTATCAGCTTGCGGTAAGCTTGCAAGCGGATTTTCGCCGCGTGGAGGATTCGTACCGAAGGGCCGATCGAGAGCTTCGCGAGAGAATCATTAGCGAGAAGCAAAACCGAGGCGAAATCGTCGATGAGCTACTCAACGGATACGATGCCTTGGTAAAGACAAGCGAGGGACAAGTCTTCGAAAGCTTCCATGCTCAATTGGTGAAGACCGCGGAGCTAGAAGAGATGAAGGGTAGACTGCGATCGATTCTGGACAATAGCAACACCGAACAAGCGCTTGCACGGAAGCAGAAAGCTGAGCTGCAACAATTGGTTTCGCGATTGGTGCAGGAATCGGAAAGGGTGATTCATCGCGCTAGAAGCGAGCGGGATGTTCGTACCTTTTTGAAGTCGGGGTTGGTCGACGAGCAGATCCGAGTGGGTGCTTTGCTGCAAGAGATTCTTCAGTCTGCACTGGAAGTGGATTGGCAGTCGGCAAAGGTTCGCAAGCTGGAGAGCCCCTTGCCGCCTATTGCACCGTCATTAGCAAACCTTCCCATAGTAGAACGACTGCTGAGTAAGCAAGCTGAGCAAGCCGACGCTGAAGAGCTAGAACTCACAGCGAAGGAAGCGAATCCGAATGAAATGGACGACGAGTTTTGGCAGGCCTACCACGCGTTGAATCGAGCTCAATTGTTCGAGGATACGCTCAATCGCCTGCTCGAGGCCGGAATCCCACTATCGATTGGCCAATTGGCAAATGCGCTGCCGCCGACCCACGACTTAGAGACGCTCGCGTATTGGCTTGCTATGGCGAGACAAGCTGGAGTAGAAATCCGAGAGGAGGTCGAGGTGATTGATCTGGAGAGCGAAAAAGAGGGGCTTACCCGTTTCCGAGTGCCTAATGTGAAACTGACTTCGGATCACTTCAAAGATCTAGGAGCATCGAGCCTGGAATGAGCAATATCTTCGACCGCATGGCGTCTGGTGATGAAGGCCATAACAAAATCTCAGAAGGTACGGTTCGGGAAAATGATGAACATCTCGGAACCGAGTGGCAAGATGCAGAGACCACCCCATCCATCGCTACAGAGATGGATGGGAAGACTCCGGCCGATATCAAAGCCGCCGTCCAGGAGCTGTTGAAGAGCGGTTTTATAGAGGAAGAGAATCGCGCTGAGTTGTTTCAAAGCATTCGAATTCACGAAGCGGCAATCCAACAAGCGTTAGAGCCTCTCGATTTGGAGGTTAGGCTGGATACGCATCGAGGGGTCGCCTATCTCGGAGTTGCCAAGCAGGTGGTTGCTGACACTAGCGGTGATGAAGGATGGTCTCATCCTTTGGTGCGTCGTCAACGCCTAACACTTGAACAGTCCTTGATCATTTCGATCTTGCGTCAAACGTTCGTAATGCACGAACAAGAATCCGGTGTTGGGCATTCTCCAGCCAAGATTGCGATCGATGAGCTGCTGCCACAATTCCTGGTTTACTTTGGAGACACAGGCAGCGATTCCAAAAACGAAAGCAGGCTGTTGCAATTGCTCGATCAACTCAAAAGCTACGGATTGGTTTCTGAAGTAGACAAAAAGCAGGAAATCACGATTCGTCCATTGATAGCTCATTTAGCGAATCCGGAATCGTTGCAGGCATTGCTGCAGGTGATGCGTGAGCAGAGCCATCGTTCTGAAGGCGAAGGGGGTGAGACGCTATGAGTATCGATCGCGATTTCGATGCTGCTGGCGCGGCGAGTCTGGATAACCCGATGGATGCTCCAAGCGACCGAGCTTTACCTGAAGCCGATTCAGGGGAGCCCTCCTATCTTTTGACGCAATTGGAAGTGTTTAATTGGGGGCCGTTTCGAGGGATGCACCGAGCGGATTTTGATCCGATAGGCACGGCGATTATCGGACCGACTGGGAGTGGGAAGACAACACTGGTCGATGCGTTAATGACCCTGCTCGTAGCCCAACCTCGATACAACCTGGCATCGACAGGTGGTCACGAAAGCGATCGAACCTTGATTTCTTACGTTCGAGGTGTGCTCGGAGGCGATGGGTCGGATGGACGCGAAGAAGTCGCTCGGCCTGGGAAAACGATTACAGGAATTTGCGCGACCTATCGAGGGGGTTCACAAACTGTTCGGCTTGGAGGTCTCCTTTGGACCGAAGGGACGGGTAGCTCTGCTGAGGATCTCAAAAAGAGATGGATCTTCTCCCTCGCGGAGGATCAGTCGCTCGAGAATTGGATTCGCATGCTCCACGAGGATGGTGTTCGCGATTTGCTCAAAATGGGGCGTGAAACCGCGAATATACGATTTTTCGACAGCAAACGGGCTTACTTAGCGCACATTCGAAAGTTCTTCGACGTGGGAGAGAACGCATTTACTCTTCTTAATCGTGCCGCTGGATTGAAGCAACTGAACAGCATCGATGAGATCTTTCGCGAGTTGGTGCTCGATGATCGTTCTGCTTTTGACCGCGCGATTGAAGTTGCTGCGGAGTTTGACAACTTAGCGGCGATCCATGCGGAACTGGAAACCGCAAAGAAACAAGTCGATTCGCTCGTGCCTGTCGCTGAAGACTATGAGCGGCTCCACAAGGCCCAACATCGTGTCGATCGACAGCAGACGATTAAACGCATTTTGCCTATTTGGTTTGCCCTTCAGTCGCAGCGAAAATGGTCTGCCGAAGTACTGCGAATGCGTCAGCAGTTAGATGAATTGCAGTCGCAAATTGTGGAAGAAGAGCAAAAGGCAGAGGAGCTGAAAGCAATTGTTGAATCCTTGCGGGAAAGGTACTTGGAGCTGGGGGGCAATGTAATCACGGAGCTTGAGAGTACCATTGCTCTTCGCAAGGAAAGCGTCGAACTAAAACGAAAGTACGCAGGTCAGTATCAACGGATGATGCAAAGACTTTCTCTTTCCGATGAGATATCCGAGAGTATGTTCCATCGGAATCGAGCGATGATCGAACAAAGGAGACTTGCAGAGCAAAGGTCTAGAAGTGAACAGCAAGAAAGGACGTTGATCGCACTTTCGCAGGCCCGAGAGCAGGAAGAAAAGTGTCGCGAGTTGGAGCACTTGGTGCAGAAAGTACAATCTCGCCCTGGCTCAAACATCCCTCCGGCATTCCAAGATTTTCGTGCTGACCTCGCCATTCAGCTTGGTCTGCGAGAATCCGAGCTTCCGTATTTGGCTGAGCTCGTCGAGGTGAAATCGACCGAGGTTGGGTGGCGCGGAGCTATCGAAAGAGCCATCGGCTCTGAGAGGTTACGGATACTTGTTCCAACGGAGCATATTCAAAGCGCATTGCGGTGGGTGAACCAGCGTGACAATCGATTGCATGTTCGACTGCAGGACGCGACTGGCGAGGATGCTAAAGTCGAAGGATTTCGAGATGGATACGTTGCAAAGCTTCAGTTTAAAGAGCACCCGCTAGCTAGAACTGCGAAACAACTATTGGTTAGCCGCGATTTGCATTGTGTAGGGTCCGCAGACGAGCTTCGGCGAACCGAGCATGCAATGACTATCCAAGGCATGCAATCAGGGCGCAAAGGCAAATTCGAGAAGCAGGATCAAAAGCGACTGGATCAAGACTGGATGACCGGATTTGATAATCGCGACCAACTGGATTTTTTGAAGAAGGAGTGGCTGAATGCTCGTCAAGAATGGGAGCAAAGAAAGCAAGCTGCTTCACTGGATAGCCAGAGTCTCGTGAAACTCGACGAGCAGCTTCAAATGCTCGATTCGCTTCTCGATTTGGACTTTCAAAGCATTGATCTGCCAAAGGCGGAGAGCGAACTGGCGCGTGCCCAAGAACGGTTGGCCGCCTTGCTCGATCCCAATTCTGATGCGAGCCAGTCCAAGCTGGCCTTTGAAAAGGAGAATCGGCGACTCGAGGAGCTTCGAAAAGACTTAATGGATCGTCAAACCGAGATCGGCGTTCTCGGAGCCAAATGCTCTCAAGCAGAACAGGAACGCGATAAAGCTGCTGAACGGATTGGTAATGGATTAAGTTCCGACGAAATTCAATTGGCGGAGACGCAGTTGGCGATCGATGAAAAGATTGCGCCTCAACGTCTGGATGTCGAAGAGCGCCGGATGACGAAGTCGGTGGAAGACAAGCTCCTCGAATTGTCAAATCGAGTCGTTGAAATCGAGCAGCAGTTGATTCGAAGAATGGAAGCTGCCAAACGCGTGGACACGGGGGCTTTATCGGAAGTGGGGTCATCGATCCAGGATGTACCCCATTACCTAGATCAATTAAGGATACTGCAGACCGAGGCGCTCCCCGAGAAGCGGGGACGCTTTCTTGAATATTTGAATCGATCCTCCGATCAAGGGGTCACGCAATTGATTGCGAGTATCGATGAAGAGGTGGATGCGATAGAACAACGTATCAAGGAATTGAATCAGACGTTGGTGAAGGTGGACTTTCGATCAGGCCGTTATCTTCAATTGCAGCCTCAACGAATTCGTGACGAGAGACTTCGGAGTCTGGATAGCGCGGTGCGCAAGGTGCGGAGCGCTGCGTTGAAAGACGATGGAGGGGAGAGCCATTACAAAGCGCTTCAAGAGATGGTAACCATCCTGCGCGATGCGGGTGAAAATCGGCGATTGCAAGGATCGAGAGCGCTTCTTGATGCTAGGTTTCGGCTCCAATTCTTTGTTGTCGAAGTCGATCGACAAACAGGCGATCGATCTCCTCCGCGCACGGGTTCTCAGAGCGGTAGCGGCGGTGAGAAGGAGTTGATGGCGAGTCATATCTTAACCGCTTCACTCAGCTATGCGCTCTGCCCTGCCGCAGCGACCAAACCCCTTTATGCGACGGTGATCCTCGACGAGGCTTTTTCAAAGAGTTCTCCCTCGGCAGCCAGTCGAATCATCGAAGCGCTTCGCATCTTCAGTCTTCATCCGATCTTTGTGACACCCAATAAAGAGATTGGATTGCTGAAGCAGCATACGCGCAAAGTGATCTGCGTTCAGAGGCCAAAGAAGGAAGCAAGCCTAGCCTCCATCACCTGGGAGCGACTGGAAAGTATTGCACGACCCAAATGAAATCCCCAGAGGCCTGTAGACGCATTTTAGCGAAGCAATGGGAGTCGCCAGCCGTTCGCGAAGGTCGGCTGCTTGGTGGTCAAGACGCTTGGCCGATTCAACTCTCCATAGGTCGGCCGTCGTCCAGGTCACTCTCAAGCGACTTGGATACGGTCAAACGCCACGTAGAGGCTTGGCGGAGAGTGACTGCCGGTAAGGTTCTCTGGAAGAAAGTTCGCTATCGGGCTACCGGTTCTGAGGTCGAGGTCCCGGCTTATTGGCAATTGAGTAAACCGACGGAGTGGGTCGATGCGATCCGCGATAAGAGAGTTTACACCGAGTTTGAGTCGATGGCGAAGTGGGTCGAACACTCGCACCCGGTGTTTCATCGATTGATGGTTCGCAAACGATCGCTATGGATAGGCAAGCCTGCAGAAGAAGTCTTACAAGCTCTATCGATCGCCGAGACGATTACACCTGGCTGCGCCGAAGCGAGGCCGCTACGCGCCATGGGTCTGTTCGGGGCAGATACCAAGTTCTTCGAGCGGCACTTTCGGCTGATTGTGGAGCTTCTCGACGAGCGATTTGAAGGGGAGGTAAGCAGGATTGGATTAGAGGATTTTCTAGACGCTTACCGGGAGAGCGAGCATTGGTTGCTGGTTTATGACTTGGATGGTGGACTATTGCCGTTTCGGCGTATGCGACTGAGAAGCGTGGATTTGCAAAGACAGCCACTGCCAGGACAAAAAATTTTATTGGTGGAAAACGAATCTTGTATTTATCAGTTGCCCGATCTTAAGGGAACTATTGCTGTTCTCGGTTCTGGATTTGATTTGAATTGGACGAACGCCGATTGGCTTCGGACGAGAAGCGTCGCTTACTGGGGCGATATTGATACGTGGGGGCTCGCATTTTTAGCGAAGGCTCGGCAGTCGATGCCACAACTCATACCGCTCCTTATGACCTCAGAGGTATTTGATCGCTATGATGCGAAGGCGGTTCGCGAGCCAGTCATCGCTGGCACAGAGCCGCCTCCCGGATTGATGCCAGTAGAGCAGAGCCTCTACGGAAAGCTAATTCAATCCCAGCGAGGGAGGTTGGAGCAGGAGCTCATTCCTCGGGAAGAGGTTCACGCTGCCCTTTTGAAGTGGCTGGACGACTGACACCGGCGGATCATTTTCTTTCTGAAATGGATTCTTTGAGACTCATGAAGTCGGAGAGTAAAAAGATGACCGTAACAAAGGCGATGAGGATCTCGGTGAGATTCACGATCTTTGCAGCCACTGTTTGTGGAAGAATATCGCTGTAACCGAAGAAGGAAAAATTGAGCGTGCTCAAATAGAAACAATCGAACAGGGCCTCATTCGGATCGATGTTACTTGCGATTCCAGCAAAGCTATCCGCATTCAATCGGTAGAGGCAGTGGAAATCAAATGCGAAGGACATGATCATTTGTCCCATGTTGATAGCCATCCAAATCAAGAAGCGATGATGAGGGATGTTGTTCTTGGCTGCCGTACGTAACTGAATGACGTTTTCGGTTCCAAAAAATGCCGTCTTCATGAGACATGCGATAACGATCGTGATGCTCATCCAGCCTTCGGAAAGAGCCTTGTTGGTAACAAGCGTTAGTGCAATCCACCACCAGCCAAGAATAGCAGCCACTTCAAGGACATTCCGAACCACGGGTATGATTGGTTCTGTTGGTGTGCTACTTTGCATTTTCAACCCATTGATCTCGATAGAACAACAGCGCTTGTCTATTGGAATCGAATGCAATTCGATCCAGAACAGAACCGTTAAGTTCGGTCCAAAACCAGTCGGCAACTTCGGCTTCCTCAGGTGCAATCGATTGTTTTGAATCGATTCGAGCATGAAAAAAGAGATCGAGGACGGGATGTTCTACACCGTCGTAGATGTAGCCTCTTCGGCAGGTTCGCCTGGGTCGACAAATCCTCCGGGCATTCCGAGCAATCCACGCCCGGGGTCTCGCGCTCGAGTAATCAGTAGGACTTGCCCGAGGTCATTGGTAAGAATACCCCCAACGGCCGCGACGGGTCCGAAATAGGATGTATGGTTGCAGCTCTCGCATTGAAAAGGCCTTGGTGGTGCGTAGCTAGAACGGGAAGCACCGCAGATTGGACAGTATCGATACGAGTGGGAGACCTCGATGGTCATTATTTACCCAACTCCTTTGCTGCTTTCCAGAGCTTGCATGCGAGGGAGCTCAAACTCGTCCCCGGGATTCCAAGCCTGCATGGAGTCCTGGTTAGCACACTGCCAGCCGACATTCAGCAGAAGCCGAATATCATCGACGGCACCGGAAAGATCCCAATCTGGATCGTATTCGTCGGAGCGTTGATGATAGTCCCTGTCGGTCCAAGCATCGAGCTGCTTTTTGCCCCAGCCATCTGGCTTACCAATCACTTCGTAGCCCGAATGGAGGTAAAGACCTGGAACACCCACTTTCGCCAACGAAAACTGATCGGAGCGATAGTAGTATCCCTTGCTCGGCTCCCGATCTGGAATCACCGTTCGGGACTGTGATTGGGCTGCTGCGGAGACAAGGCCATCGAGCGAACTCTTTCCAAAACCGATCACTTGAACATCACGTGTTGGTCCCAAAAAGTTCAGGCCATCGATGTTGATTACTGCCGTCAGTTTCCCATTCGGAATGGGGGGATGCTCTGCAAAGTACTTGGATCCGAGCAATCCTTGCTCTTCGGCACCCACCGCGGCAAAGAGAATGGAGCGACGGGGTTGAGCGCCGCTATGGACCATGGCTTGTGCGATCGCCAACAATGCAGCAGTACCGGATGCGTTATCGATCGCGCCGTTGTAAATGGTATCCCCCGTTTCGTCTCGGCTGGCGGCGATACCGATATGATCGTGGTGCGCCATGAATACCAAGTACTCATCGCGCAGTTTGGGATCGGAGCCGGGTAACACGGCGAGAACATTCGCCGTCTCTCGTTCTCTCGCTTCACATGCGATCGAAGTGGTCAACGTGACGCCTAGCGGAACTGGGGTGAAGTCCCGAGTTTCCGCCTTGGCACGGAGTTGATCCAAATCGAATCCTGCAGATGCGACCAGGCGTTTGGTAGCGGCGTCGGTCATCCAAGCCTTCATGTCCATGCGAGGTGATTGGCTATCTCGAAGCTCGAACTCTTCGCCCGTCCAAGAGGTCTGGATCACGCTGAAGGGATAGCCTGCGGAGGGGTCGGTGTGGATGATGATCGCCCCTGCGGCACCTTGCCTAGCTGCGCTTTCATACTTGTAATCCCAGCGACCGTAATAGAGACGTCGCGCTCCTGCAAAGAGCTTTGGATCTTGCTCTGGATCGTTATTCATCATGAGCAAAACCTTGCCCCGAAGATCGACATTCTTGAAATCATCCCACTCGAACTCGGGGGCCTGGATACCGTATCCGACGAAGACAACTTCTGCGTCTTGCAAGCGGTTGACCTTTTCAGGTCGGCCAGCGACCGCAATGAAATCATCGAAATAGCGAAAGGGTTCCCCGATTGCTTTTTTGTCGCGACGGAAGATCCATTCCTTCTCCGGTTGCGACATTTGACCGATCATCGGAAACGGTTGTCGGTAGGAGCCGAGGCCTTTGATCGGTTGGAGCCCCAAGGTTCGGAATTGCGTCTCGAGATAGAGTTGCGTCAGCTTGTCGCCCGTCGAGGCAGGCCCTCTTCCCTCAAGCAAATCGTCGGCAAGAAATTGGATATGCCCATGGAGCTGATCTTCGGTGACTTTTTCAAGGATCGTTTCGAGCGGCGGTTCGGCCGATACCAAGGGGATGGCGATGAAGGATCCGAGGCATCCTGCGATCCAAACGGGAAGGAAAGCGTTCCAATGAGAGCAATTCGACGGGATTGGGAACATGCGTTTGTGTCCAAGGTCTAGGTTGGGGAATTGGGGAGATAGTATATCGATTTTTGGAAGAAACCTGTGATATTCTCTCCGCGACTCCCATCGCGGATGGAAGGAGGAGAGATTGCGGTTAAATTGGTAAGCCTCATTGCCCTGGCGCGAACTTCCCTCCCGTTCGGACACCTTTCATGTCTCTCCAATCTCTTACCTCAAGTCCGTACTGGCCCTTGGCCGTGCTCCTTATCAGCGTGTTATTCATTATCTTGGCTATTGCCAAGTTTCGAATGCACGCTTTTGTTGCATTGATCAGCGCGTCGTTGATCGCTGGAGTCGTCGCGAACAAGGAAACTTGGGATGTCGTCCAAAAGGATGGGCAGACCAAGTCGGTACCGGGATTGGTCGGCGTAGTGGAGTTGACAGCGAAGGGGTTGGGAGACACGGCTCGCGATATCGCTATCTCGATCGCATTTGCTTCGATCATCGGGATGTGTTTGATGGAAAGTGGTGCGGCCGACAAGGTTGTTCGGCGGTTCCTCGCTTTCTTTGGCTACAAGAATGCGGGTTGGGCTTTGCTATGGTCGACCTATTTGCTCAGCATCCCGATCTTCTTCGATACCATGTTCATGTTGATGGTTCCTTTAGCACAAGCGCTGGCGAGGCGGACTGGCAAAGACTACATGCTATTCGCCATGTGTACGGCGTGTGGAGGCGTTATCACGCATTCGATGACCATTCCGCACCCAGGGCCTTTGGCGATGGTCGATGAGTTGCAAGTCGACACGGGGTTAAGCTTGGTTGCTGGCTTGCTCGGTGGATTGATTCCTGCCGTCGTTGGTTATTACTTCTGCGTCTGGGCCAACTCGCGTAGCACGACGATGCCAACGGGATCCTTGAATGCGAATGAGGTCGAGGTCGAAGAGTCCAAGCTACCGTCCTTCCTGGCTTCGGTCATGCCGGTCATTTTACCGATCATCCTCATCGGCTTTTCTTCGTTGATGCAAATCATCGCCAACGGAGCTTTCAAAGATGGGGCGAAGATCGCGTGGTGTGAAAGTTTGGTCAATGCTTTAGGTGCCGACCAATTCAATAATATCAGAGGGTTGATCGACTTCTTTGGTCATAAGAATATCGCCCTTCTGATCGGTGCAGGAATATCCGTTCTCGTGCTGTTGCGTCAAAAGGGAGTATCGCTTCACGGGCTTGAGAGGCTGATCGGCCCACCACTCGAAACGGCCGGAATGATCATCTTGATCACGAGCGCTGGTGGTGCATTCGGATTCATGCTGCGAACGGTAGGCGTGGGGACAGCCGTAGAGAATCTCGCCCAAGGTCGCGAAATCAATTTGATCATCCTCGCTTGGTGCGTCGCTTCGGTGATACGTGTTGCTCAAGGTAGTGCGACGGTCGCTATTTTGACGACGGCGGGGATGGTGAAGGGGATGCTCGATTCCTCCATGGGAGTCCATCCTGTCTACATTTACCTGGCCATTGGATGGGGAGCCATGTTTGGTTCTTGGATGAACGACAGCGGGTTCTGGGTTGTTAGCCGATTGGGTGGTTTTACTCAGAAAGAAACGCTTCAATCGTGGAGTATCATGCTGTGTGTTCTCTCGCTTACCGGGCTTATTACGACGCTTATCGCATCTTGGATTTTACCCCTTAGCATCCCAACTTAGCGCCTCTCTAAAACCATCGGAAGCCGCGGCTAGCCCCAAAGTGGCTAATGGCTTATAGATAGGCAAAAATCGACCATCATGACATTGTGTTTCAAATGTACGAGCTGCCTAGTTTTCGCGATTGCGATAGGTTCAACTGTCTTCCTCGCAGCCTCAACATCCCAGGCGCAGGAAAGAACTCTGGTATGGCAGGATGAGTTCGACGGTAACCGCCTCGATTACAGCAAGTGGGAGTGTGAAGTCAATGCATTCGGCGGTGGCAACGACGAACTGCAACTCTACACGGATGCTCCTAAGAACGTCCGTGTCGAAAACGGCTTGCTTGTTCTCGAAGCGCACCGCGAGAAAGCGAACATCAGCGGAACGCTCCGCGATTATTCGAGTGGTCGCATCCGTTCCAAGCATCGAGGCGATTGGCAATACGGGTCATTTGAGATTCGAGCCAAACTGCCGAAAGGACAAGGCCTATGGCCTGCAATTTGGATGCTACCAACCGAAGAGAAATATGGTGGTTGGGCAGCGAGCGGCGAAATCGACATTATGGAATTCAAAGGTCAGGAACCAAGGAATCTATATGGATCGATTCACTTCGGCGAGCCGTGGCCCAAGAATCGATTTACAACGAAAATACATCCGGCCCCATTCGATTTGACCGAGGACTTTCATGTTTATCGGATCGACTGGAAAGAGGGATCGATAGAATGGCTGCTGGATGGGAGAGCCTATCAGAAGTTGAACAAATGGGATTCGGTCGGTGGCAAGTTTCCGGCTCCATTCGATCAACCTTTCCATCTCATTTTGAACTTGGCGGTCGGCGGCCGGTTTGTTGGAGCTCCAAGCGAGTCCACACCCTTCCCTGCCAAGCTAGAGATCGATTACGTTCGAGTTTACAAGTAACGGTACCTTCCTAGAAACGCGATGCGACCTCACTTTTTCTACTTTGACCTCGGGAATGTCCTTCTCTACTTCGATCACGATTTGGCTTTTCGCAGGATGGCAAAAATAGCGGGGGTAACCCCTAAGCAAATGCGAACTGCTGTGATGGATACCGAACTGCAGATTGCCTATGAGACAGGGCACATCAGCGGGAGTGAGTTCGTCGATCGAATCGCGCAGCACTTAGATAAACCGCTCGATGTCGAGTCGATTTTGGAAGCTGCGGCTGATATGTTCATCGCCAACACCCATATCCTGCCGGTTCTGGAGCGGGTTAAGGAATTGCGAATCCCCATGGGACTGCTTTCGAATACATGCGAAGCTCATTGGCAATGGATCTTGCATCAGAGATACCCGCAAGTTGTCGATTGGTTTTCTCCGGTGATTCTTTCGTTCGAAGCCAAGAGCATGAAACCGGATCCAGGGATCTACGAGCAAGCGGAGCAACGAGCAGGAGTCGCACCCGAGCACATCTTCTTCACGGATGATCGAGTGGACAACATAGAAGCCGCAAGCAACAGAGGTTGGCAAACACAAGTGTTCGTTAATGCGGACCGTCTGATGCAAACCATCGATCAATGGACCTAGGACTCTCTGTACTCAAAGCTCGCACCGTATTCACTCTCAAGTAGCAAAATTCATTTGGAGGCTAGCAATGAGTTCCGACCAGAAGAATCCTTCCGTCGACCGTCGATCTGCCATCAAGATCGCAGCGACCGCGGCTGCTTGTTCGCTGGCCTTTCCCGACTGGGACTTAGCTGCCCAAGAGACGGCCAAGCCCTTTGGAGACGAGTTTCCAAATTTGGAATCATTGACTACGGGTGAGTGGTGGACGCGACCCGCGAACAATCGCAACACGCAGGTCAAACGCGGTGGTGCCTCTCCTGCGCCCTCGATGAATGTGCCGCGCGATGAGGTAGTCGTCTTTGCCATTTATCTTCATCACGCCGGTGTCCTGAAGATCAGCGCCCAACTGTATCCACTCAAACCTGGCGAGTCGCGCGAAGTGCGACTGGAGTTTGAACGAGATGGGGAGTGGCAATTAGCGGCTTCAACCCAAGTCCTGTATCCAGGATGGGACGCTCACTTTCGGATTGAGAATTGGGATGCTATGCGCGATGTCCCCTACCGCATTCGGCATGGTGAGAACGCGATGTTTGAGGGACGCATTCGCCGAGATCCGATCGACAAAAACGAGATCGTAGTGGGGAATCTGTCATGCAATTCGAGCAAGACTATCGGAGAGCGAACCGAGATCGTTCGGAACATTCTCATACAAGATCCCGATTTGCTGTTCTTTAGTGGCGATCAGACGTACCGACATACCGAACACACTGCAGGGTGGATTGAGTTCGGGTTGCAGTTTCGCGAAATTCTTCGTGACAGACCGGTCGTTTGCATTCCAGACGATCATGATGTCGGACACGGAAACCTTTGGGGCGAAAGCGGAAAGAAATCGGTCACTCAGGGAGATGCAGACGGGGGATACCGCTATCCAGTCGCGTATGTCAATCAAGTGCAAAGACAACAAGCTTGGCATCTCCCAGACCCCGTCGATCCCTCTCCCGTCGATCGAGATATCGCAGTCTATTTCACTCGCCTCAGGCTGGGTGAGATCGATTTCGCCCTGTTAGAGGATCGCAAGTTCAAGACAGGTCCAGATGGCAAGATCCCCAAGATGGGACCTCGCCCCGACCATATCAATGACGCCGCCTACGATCCGAAGTCGGTGGACCTGCCAGGCCTTCAGCTTTTGGGTGATCGTCAAGAGCGATTTCTTCGCGAGTGGAGCGAGGATTGGACCGGAGCCGCGATGAAAGCAGTTCTGTCGCAGACCGCATTTTGTGGTGCTGTGCATATGCACGGAAAGGAAGATGGTCGCCTGCTCGCCGATTTAGATTGCAACGGTTGGCCACAAACTCCTCGCAAACGAGCCCTCTCATTGATTCGGCAAGCTTGGGCCGTGCATCTATGCGGCGATCAACACCTCGCGGTTGTCGTCAAGCATGGAATCGACACGTACGGCGATGGCCCTTATGGCTTTACCAGCCCCGCGCTCGTGAACACGATCTATGGAAGATGGTGGCATCCACTCGATGAAAAGCCCGGACCAAACCCAGTACCGAATAGCCCGTTGCCTTGGACAGGAGACTTCCTCGACGGCTTGGGCAATCAAATCAGTATGTTAGCCTACGCAAATCCCGAAGACATCAACGACGAGAAGAAGCGAGCGGATGGCTACGGTATTGCTCGGTTCAACAAAGAAAAGCGAACGATTACCTTTGAATGTTGGCCTCGTTTCAGCGATGTCAAGAAAGGCGACTCCGAACAATTTCCAGGATGGCCCATTACGATTGCAATGGACGCAAACGACGGACGCCAAGTCGTAGGATGGCTGCCCGAACTCCTTTTCGAAGGCATCGTGAATCCAGTCGTACAGGTCATTGAGCAATCGACTGGCGAAATACTCTACACGGTGCGTGTTCAAGGTGCCCGGTTCCAGCCCCGCGTCTATTCGCAGGCGCTGCATACGATCAAGGTGGGGCGTGACAAGCCGGATGGTATCTCGATCAAAGGCCTCCAACCAAAAGAAAAAGACCAAGCGGGAGAGAGGCGAGTGCAGCTCTAGAGGCATACCGTCTATGCTGGATGGAGAGTTCCAGCACCACACCCTCACATCGATTCTTCCAATGCTTTTCGAACCGCAGGATTCGGTTTGACGCTGCCAGGCCTTTTCCCATCCGCGATATCAAAAGGCGTCCAACCATGCCGATTCGGATTGTTCCAAGATTCAGGCTTAAGACCTTGATCTCGCAAAAAAGTTACGACCTTGGGATAAGCGCGATAGGCGGCACCATGCATCGCGCTTTCTAGGTTTTTATCGACATGATGGATGTCTGCTTGGAGGGTCAGAAGATAGCTCAGAACCTCCAAGACTTCGGTCTCTGTGCCAGGTTCCTCGTCCACCGCGACCGTTCCGACACCCGCAGCAGCGAGTATCGGCGTGCATCGGTCCGCGTTCGGGCGATGTGGATCCGCCCCTAACTCGACAAGCAGTTGGATGAGAGGCAAGTCCGCCGTCTTGCAAGCGAGCAACAGGGGAGTGGCGCCCTTTTTATTCAAGGATGCTTTCCCCGGCGGGCGAGTATTCACCAAAGGAAGATTTACATCGGCGCCAAGTGCTACGATGCGGCGCACAAACTCGAGACTATTTACTTTTCCTGACCCGCGCGGCGGAGGATCTCCATCCACTCCATCACCACTGTTCGGCTTTCGCACCCAACTTATCGCGTGTAGAGCAGAATAGCCGCAGCGCTGATCGTTAGGATCGGCTCCCAATTTAACCAGTTGCAGAGCAAGCTCGAAGTGGCCGCTTTCGACCGCTAGAATCAGTGCCGACGTTTGGTTCGATGCGCTTCTAGCACCAAAGGAACGAATCTGCATCACGCTGTTAATATTCACACCAGAGCGCAAAAATAGATGTACCGTTTCATGATGTCCTTGGCGAACGGCAAAGAAAAAAGCGTTAAAACCCGACTTGAGCGCCAAGTCTCGATCGGCACCTGCACTTAAAAGTGTATCCACCGCATTCGCATTCCCGGCCGCAGATGCCCACATCAAGGCAGATTGGCCGTTGCAATCGACGGCATTTACCGGGCTGCCCGCCTGAATGAGCATCTCGACGATGAGAGGGTCTCCTTGCCTCGAAGCGATCATGAGCGGTGTTGCATCGCCAGGACCAACCGCAGAGACATCTGCATTGGCTTTAAGCAGTAAACGAACACCCTTTTGATCCCCTTGGGTGCAAGCAATAGCTAAGGCCGTGACTCCATACCTGTTTTTTGCTGATGGGTTCGCGCCGGCATCGAGCAATAGTTGGGCTATGTCATGTCGCTGGTGCTTCACCGACCAGTGCAGCGCCGTCATTCCATCCGGTTGAGGAGCGTCTACGTCCTTGAATGCCTGAATGCCTTTTGATTGGATCTCGTTCCACTGCTGATATTCGGCAAGATCTGCTAACGGAGAGCTAGATTGAGAAATACGATTCGTGCCGTCATCCAAATAGCCGAGAACGGAATCGGAAACCGGGAATACGGCTGCGAGAAGTAAAATTGCTGAGAGTCCACGAATGGAAAGGAAGCTTCTAAGCATGATTTAGATCGCCACAGGATCAAACAAATGGTCGATCGTGCCTGTGCTATCGGCAAACGTTTCCAGAGGGACACCAACTTTGTTGAGCAGTGTGAGATGCAGATTCGAAAGTGGCGTCGGTGTTTGGAACTGAATGTGTTTTCCGCCACGGTGTTGTCCCGCAGCTCCACCCGCCACCAGAATGGGAAGATCGGAATGATCGTGCGCGTCTGGATCTCCCATACCGCTACCGTACAAAAAGAGGGAATGATCTAAAAGATTGCCATCCCCTTCGGGGGTTGCCTTGAGCTTACTCAGAAATTCAGCGAACAATTCAACGTGAAATCGATTGATCTTTGCGACCTTCTGAAGCTTCTCGATATTGCCTCCGTGGTGAGTAATCGGATGGTGAGGATCGGGTACTCCAATCTCCGGATAAGTCCGATTGCTCGCTTCCCGCGCTAGCTGAAACGTCGTCACTCGTGTGATATCGCCTTGAAAGGCCAAGAGCTGAAGATCGAACATCAATCGAGCATGATCCGCATATTGAGCGGGGACTCCTGTGGGACGATCCAGATCAGGGAGTGGATTCTCGAGTACGCTTTGTTCCGCTTTTTGAATTCGCAATTCTACATCGCGAACGTTCTCTAGATAGCTTTCAATCTTCTCACGGTCCGCTGCGCCTACTCGCTTTTTGAGTCGAGAGATTTCCGATGTAACGGAGTCCAAAAGGCTCGCTTGTTGCCTGAGTGCTTCTCGTCGCTGTTGGGTATTCCCACCAGCTCCGAACAAGGATTCGAATACAAGTCGTGGATGTGCTTCGGCTGGAAGTGGCGTTGTGGGTGAGGACCAAGATAGATTGTTTTGATAGACGCACGCATAGCCGTTGTCGCACTGTCCGACGGTGGAAAGCAAATCCATCGCTAGCTCCAGCGAAGGTAACTGCGTTGAGCTGCCAATCTTCTTGGCCGCAATCTGGTCGACGGTCGTACCTAGGTAATAGTCGGTACTCTCCGTAAGCTTTGCTTTCGCAGCGCTGAGAAAAGCGGAATTCGAAGTAGCATGCGAACCCGGGTACGCGTTCTTCAGATCCAGTCCGGACAGGACACTGATATCCTTAGCGAGCGGTTGGAGGGGGGATAAGCTGGATGGCAATTGATCCAAAGAATCCCCGGTTGGCTTCCACTCCTTGGAAAAGTATCCCATCGGAACGTAAACATACCCTATTCGTTTGAGATGCTGGCTGCTCGCGACCGTTGATGCGTGAGCCGTCATCGCAGGGAGCATTGCATCTAAGAGAGGAAGAGCGAAAGCAACGCCTGTGCCCCGCAAAAGCGTTCGCCGATCCAACGACTTTTTTGTGATCATTTATCCCTATGCCTCATCAGGAAAGGACGGCTTTGAGTAATGGCTTGGATGATGGCACGAAAACGGTAATCGCTCTCCGCCGACATTCGGACGATCTCTCTTACATAGGGACCGTCTTCTATTTCGGCACCTCGACCAAGCCCATAGGTCAATAACTTTTCTACCAATGTACCAACGAATGCATCTGGTCGCTCGAGAATACTCGTCTCCAAGTCGGTAACCGAGTTTGCTGATCTTCCATCCGGTAACACCGTCGAAGCATCAATAGCAGTATCCCCTTCCCATTGCCTCCATCTTCCCAAAGCATCGTAGGATTCCAAAACGAATCCGACGGGATCGATCAAATCATGGCAAGATGCACATGCTGGATTCTCGCGATGCAGAGCAAGCAATTCTCGAGTGGAAGCGGGGCGCGAAGGGGAACGTTCTCGCAGTGCAGGGATATTCGGAGGAGGAGGTGGCGGGGGAGTGCCTACGATATTCTCCAGAATCCAACTCCCTCGAATGGTCGGAGATGTGCGAGTGGCATAAGAAGTCACCGATAAGATGCTCCCATGCCTTAAGATTCCGCCCCGAAGGTAGACTCCGACGTTGTCCACTCGCCTCATCTCGCTTCCCAACACTCCGGGAACTCCATAGTGGGTTGCGAGGCGTTCGTTCAAGTAAGTATGATTGCTTCGGATGAGACTGAGGACGGACCGGTTCTTTCGAATCACTTCACGCAAAAGAAATTCTGTTTCTTCGCGCATCGCCATTCGCAAATTGTCATCGAAGTCGGGGTACAAACGTAGGTCGGGGGAAATGCTCGAAAGATTGCGTAAATGCAGCCATTGAGCTGCGAAGTTGGTCACCAAGGAATCGGCTCGCGGGTCAGCCAGCATGCGGTCGACTTGTTTGACCATGACCTCTGGCTTGCTCAGTTGATTCCTTTCGGCCAATCCGAGCAACTCTTCGTCCGGAATGCTACTCCAAAGGAAGAACGATAATCGACTCGCCAGCTCCCATTCGCTTACCGGAATAAGCGACGGCGATTTGAACCCGTTTTCGTCGGTGGGGGATGATTCGATTCGCAGCAAGAAATTCGGATTCACAAGAATCGACGCGAGTGCGGCCTCTAAGCCGGCTCGAAATCCTCTTTCCTGGGCCGCTCGTTTGTAACGTTGCATAGGCTCCAGCAAGTCCTCTTCGTTGACAGCTCGCCGATAAGCGAGTCGCGTCAATCGGCGCACGATTCCTTCGGCTACTTGCTCCTGTTCATCTTCAAGAGGATTTCTCGGCGCACCTGCGAATAGTTTCCGCGTGATCGATGTATCAGGTATATCGTCGGTTGCAGGATCCAAAGGTCCAACGATCGAGATCTCGTAGATAGCGGGATGCAAACGCGGATGTCGATGCCGATTGTACGACGCGTCAAACGGCTGCCGTTTTATCTCCTGCAACGATCCGCTTGTCTGCGGGAACGTTACCCCAACCGCGTGAACGCCCGCATCTACCGAAATTCGCTTGCGAAGATTTGCGTCGATCAATGTGTGGTCGTCCGGTTGCGTTGGCTTTTCAATGACGAATCGATGCACCGGAGTACGATCGATCAAGATATCGAGATCCGCAGACTTGTTGAGGCCTTCTACCTTTTCATCTCGATCTCGTGTCAATCGAACTTGAATCTCGTAGATCCCGGTTTGAGGAAAGGTGTAATCGAACTGCGTACCGCCGCGCGTTCCGAGGGGAAGTCCTGCGACGTGGGACTCTTGGCTGCGATCGGGAGGTATTCTTACTGTCACTCCGGCCGGTCCCAGTTCTTGGATCCCCAGAGCCTGCCGCGAAACATACTGAGCCGCTTTGATCGCTCTTGATACATACGCCGGCGACCACTCTCCGACTGTGATGTTATCGAAACCTTGACTGCTTTCATCCTTGGGTAATAGCTCCGCTGCGTCGACTGGGATTCCCAGCAAGTCCCTAATTGCATTTTGGTACTCCGTTCTCGTGAGCCGTCGCAGCCCCGGCGTTTTCGCAACGCTTGGAAAAGCATCGCTGTAAAGCTTCAATCCACGCTCCATCTCCTTACTCGCAGCTTCGAGCAACTCCGAACGTGGTTTCTCATGGGGAGGGGGTGGCATCTGCCCCGCTCGCAGTTTGCGAAGAATGCGCTCCCATGATTTGGTATCCAATACCGATTCAACCCATGAATCTGTTCTGACGAGCAGCTTCGTTTCCGCAAGGAGTGGTTCGATGGAAAAGGAGCCATCGGGGGATGAACCGGAATGGCATTCTATACAAGACGCCTTGAAGACCTTTTCTATAGCAGTTTCAGAAGCGATGCCTTCGTCCAGGGCAACGAAAGCGATCGCGAATAGGACCGCGAGTCTGTACAGTAGGGATCTCGGACTTGGCATTGGAATTGTCCTGTTTCTTTCATCTAATTCAACATTCAGAAATCCCAGTTCTGATTTGCGCTCGGTGCAATCAGTTTGATCCAGTCGATCTCAATCGCCGATGGCACTGCGAGGTTGTTCTTGCCGGTGGGTAAGAAGAGTCGCAGGATACCTCGCGATTCGC